>JAYVYN010000114.1:0-24627 GCA_043784265.1 Gammaproteobacteria bacterium
GCGCCGGGAAGCGCGCTATGCGGGAGTGCGGGTGGCGCGTTTGGCGGCGGAGCTGCGAGTTGCGCCGGTGCCACCGCGCGTAGCCCTAAGATGGCGGGTTTCCACCAGACCAGTAAAAAAGCGCCCGCTAGCCCAAACACAATGGCTTTTAACAAAAAACTCACAAACGCGCGAGTACCTTGCACTTCTGATTTGCTCATTATGCCGGCTAAGGGGGCGGCGTATCATGTGTATAATGCCCGTTCATCTGTTGTTAGGGAAACCCTATGCGCCGTGGCTTGATTTAAGGAGAAAGCGTTTGACACGTCGCTCGGTAATGACTTTGTTTTCTGCGCCGGCGGACCCGTGGAGTCATCGCGCGCGTTTAGTGTTAGCTGAAAAGGGTATTGTAATCGAATTGGTGAGCGTCGACCGACGCAAACTGCCAGAAGATTTAATGGATCTCAATCCTTATCACAGTGTGCCAACCTTAGTGGATCGGGATCTGGTCCTGTACGACTCGCGTGTCATTATCGATTATCTGGACGAACGTTTTCCGCATCCGCCGCTGATGCCCATTGATCCTGTGACGCGGGCCCAGTTTCGAGTGGCGTTGTATCGAATTGAACGTGACTGGTATTCGTTGGCGCGAGATATTGAACTCGATCCGCAAGGTAAGGTGGCAACCCAAAGCCGTAAAGTGTTAGGTGAAGCAATCTGCGCGAGCGCTGATGTATTCGCCGCCAAACCTTTTTTTCTCAGTGATGAATTTTCATTAGTGGACGCCACCATCGCGCCGATTCTTTGGCGACTGCCATACTATGGAGTCGAGTTACCCGTTCAGGCCCAATCTATTCTGAAATACATGCAGACTATTTTTACCCGCTCTACGTTTCGATCTAGCCTTACTGACATTGAACGCGACATGCGTCATTGAAACCACGTCGACCGTATTTATTGCGTGCGCTTCACGAGTGGATTTCCGATAGCGGTGACACTCCGCACATTGTGGTGGATGCTGAGGCTGAGGGTGTGATCGTGCCGCGTCAGTTTGTGAAAGACGGCAAAATTGTGCTTAATATTAGTCATTCGGCCACCCAAATACTGAAAATCGGCAATGATTTTGTCGATTTTGAAGCGCGTTTTAATGGTCGAGGGCAGGTTGTGCAAGTGCCGGTGCGGGCGGTACTGGGTATCTATGCGCGCGAGACGGGTCAGGGCATGATGTTCCCCGAGGGTGATGCGGAACCTGATCCGAGCCCAGACTCTACGTCGCCGAAGGATCCGCTTAAATCTAAGGATGGTGGCAATTCGAAGAGTGCCCCAGACAAGTCGAAGCGCCCCAAGTTGCAGTTGGTTAAGTAACCCTGCTTTTCAAGTCGCGGCGAACGCGGCTTTAATCCAAACAATGCGATATTCGGCGACTGATTTGCCCGTGAGCGCGATCACGTCGAAGCGCAGCGGTAAAGTGCGCCATTGCGGGTGGCGTTGTAAGTAGCTTTGGCTAGTGCGAATAATTTTCTTTTGTTTGCGCCAATCGATCGAGCCTAACGCACCGCCGTAGTTGTTATTCGCGCGTTGCCGCACCTCGGCGACCACCAGCGTGCCAGCGTCCAGTCCCACTAAGTCAATCTCTCCCCACTTGCAACGGAAATTACGCGCCAAGATCTTTATTCCAACGCTTAAAAAATGGTCCGCCGCGATTTGCTCGCAGGCCAGTCCACGCTGTAGACGGGTTTCGGGATCATGGGGCACTCACCGAGGGTGCCTCAATTGTGTGACTTCGTCAGCATGCAAAATTTGCGGTTTCGTATTAAAAGTCGCGTTACATTCATCGTGTTACATGCCGACCGGCACGCCGTTTCTTATCTTCGCCCACTCGAGATCGCGGCGAATACGATTGTGATCATCTAAGTGCAATTTCCCGGTGACGCCGGAAATTTGATTGGAATCACTGACGGATTTTGAGCGCAAAGCAGGTACGAGTCGGTAGGCATCAAAGCCAAAGGCGTACAGACGGTCGCGACGTGTGGTGCGCGCGGGCCAGGACGCGCGTACGCCGTCGCGAATTTCAGCGGTTATCGAATCGTTGGCAATCATCCATGGCATATCCGCAAAACGTAGACCGTCCAAATCTTGGTTCGCGCTCGGGTTGGGTTCGAAGCTGTCGGAGGTGGCGTATACCGGAACGTCGCCCGCATATTGATATTTCAGCTGCGGCATGAATAGACGCGCAGCAGCCGCATTGCCGGCAAAAAATATGAACGCTGCATCTTTGCGATGGGTAGAGGGTTCGCCTTTGACGGAATGAACTTGCAGCGTGTGACGGATGAGATCGCCGAAATCCGCGCGCGACGCTTCGTAGGTTTGATTGTCGAGTAAGGTGCCGCCGAGACGTGCAAATTCTTCCGAAAATGCTGCGCTGACACGTGTCCCTAGAGCATTCCCGGGGATTACGGCGATACCTTTTAAATTTCCGTCCGCGATGACGCGACGAGCGACACTACGTGCCTCGTCTTCAGGTAATAACGAAAATTGAAATACACAATTTGAGCTAACAATCCCGTCGCCTAAGAAGTTTAACGCAAGCGTCGGCGCATGTTCATTGCAAAGCGGCGCTACCGCGGCCACATCTTCTTTTGTGAGCGGTCCTACCACAAAGCCTGCGCCCTCTTCTATGGCGCGGGTGTAGAGAGTGCTGGCGGGTTCCGCGGCCACATCATAAATTTTGAGACGCGGACGTGAGGCGGCATCTTGTTCGAGATAAGCGGCGATGAATCCATCGCGTACCGCAACCCCGATAGTTTCGGAGCGGCCTGATAGCGGTAATAGTAGAGCGATTTGCGTGGGGAACTGGGTTTCTGCAGTGAGTTCACTTTGCGCCACCGGTATAGCGCCCTCATTAGCAGGATGATTCGGATAATTGCGCCGCCAAGTAGCCAGCGCATCTCCCGCGCGCATAGGATCCCGAGCCAAATCAACGGCAATGGGTGCTAAGGCTAACCAGCCGGCAACCACCGGGTCTACTTTGGACGGTTTTTGCACATTACCGCGCATCGCGGCCTCGCGGATCTGAGCATAGAGCTGTGCATGGTTGGCAAGCACTGCCTTAGCATCCAACCAACGTTCGCGCTCGACTGAGGCGCGCACCCCTTCGGCTGGATGCCCGCTTAAAAAGGCGCTTTCACTGCGAACGGCCCAATACTCCGAAGCTTCTTCCGCTGTGCTGGGAATTGCGGCCTGATCGAGTTCGTGAATAGCACGTACACCGTCTTTTTCGGTCAGAGCGATACGCGCAGCGACAACCGCACGTAAGCCCGGTAGCCGTGATCGCGCCTCGTTTGATACCTGGGAAAAGGATAGTTTGGCTTCGCTAAGCTTACTGGCAGCCAGCCATTGTTGAGCGCTTTGCAATAGATAGGCGTCGCGCGCAGGCGACGGTTCCGCGGCGAGTGATGCGTATAATTCGGCTGCTTCGACGTGTTGGCTAGCTTTAGCTAATTGCCCGGCTCGCTCCGGCTTATTGATGATCTCTACGCTGTTCATCAGGCTGCATCCTGCTGCTAGCAAAGACAGCAGTGCTGCGCGCGGCATTAATCGTAGACGTTGAGAGATCAGTGCCATACCCTTAGGTGTCCTTACAGGTTTTTTCCAGACGGGTGATTATAGTGCTAAATGCGATGGCTGGCAGACTCTACGTAGTTGCGACCCCGATTGGCAATTTGGGCGATCTGAGTCCGCGTGCGCGCGAGATTTTGCAAAGTGTGGTAATCATTGCGGCTGAAGACACACGACATACCGGGGTTTTATTAAAGGCATTTGATATCCAAACCTCGATGGTTTCGCTACACGAGCACAATGAGATTGTGCGATTGCCAGAGTTAATTGCTCGCTTGTTGGCGGGTGCCGCCATAGCCTTAGTCAGCGATGCCGGAACTCCCGCAATTAGCGATCCAGGGTATGAATTAGTGCGCGCGGCAGCGGCTGCTGGTATTGAGGTTATCTCGATCCCGGGACCGTGTGCGGCGGTGGCTGCCTTATCAATTTCGGCCCTAGCAACTGCTCAATTTTGTTTTGAAGGTTTTTTGCCGGCGCGCAGTGCCGCACGGCGCACGCAATTGCAAACAGTGTCGAACGAAATTCGCACCCTGGTGTTTTATGAATCGCCGCATCGCGTTGCCGAAATGCTGGCTGATTGCGTGGTGGTATTCGGCGCTCTGCGCTTGGCGGTGGTGGCGCGTGAATTGACCAAAATGCATGAAACCCTGTATCGAGGTTCATTGGCGGACTTGGCGGCCCGCGCGCTCGCAGAGCCTAATTTTTCACGAGGCGAAATTGTGGTCGTGATAGCCGGCGCCGTAGTCGCGGAAGAATTATCTGAAACGCGTGAACTTGACCGCGTGCTCGGTGTTTTGTTGCCAGAAGTTTCCTTAAAGCAGGCGGCGCACTTGGCTGCGAAAATCACCGGCGTGCGCGACAATGAAGCTTACAAGCGAGCTCTGCATTTAAAAACGCTGCTGGCATAAAAATAGCGTATGGTGCAGCCTGAGTCGGCCAGGCAGTCGCTGTGTGTTTTTCCTAAAACACATGGAGGAAAGTCCGGGCTCCTGAGGCAAAGGTGCCAGGTAACACCTGGGAGGCGCGAGCCTACGGAAAGTGCAACAGAAAGATACCGCCTAAGCAGCGCGAAAGCGGTGCCGGTAAGGGTGAAATGGTGCGGTAAGAGCGCACCGCGCGGTTGGTAACAGCCGTGGCACGGCAAACCCCACCTGGAGCAAGACCAAATAGGGAAGCGAGCGGTACCGCGGGGTACTAAAAATGTAGCCCACATAGGCTTCCGGGTAGGTCGCTAGAGCTGCGCGGCGACGCGCATCCCAGAGGAATGACTGCCCACGACAAAACCCGGCTTAACGGCCGACTCATTTTCGGTAGATAGGCGCTTAATCGGGCGATTTTCGCCGAAATTCGCAAATTTCGCTCCTGAATTTAATTTCAGGAAAAACTCCTAACAGACTGATTCAAAAGCACTCCAGCCTCGTTGATTGCGACGGGCCGTCAAACACGAGCTAAGTCACTGTCAGGCCGGGGTTTTTTTTAACTTAAGGCGTTGACAGTATGACTCAGCACTCCCTATAGTGGTGTACGGTGGGAAAAAGTGGGAGGGAATGGGTTATCTGACCCCTTTAAGTCATGTTTCGCGGTGCCAATAAGTTAACTCTGGATGCTAAAGGTCGGATGGTCATGCCCACCCGCTACCGAGAGCGGCTGCAAGAACGGTGTGGCGGCAATTTGGTGATAACTGTTGATAAGGATCAGTGTCTGCTGATCTATCCGCTTCCAGATTGGGAGGAAATCGAACGCAAGTTGATGCGTTTGCCGACCTTGAATCCGCAGGCGCGGCGTCTTCAACGACTGATGGTGGGTCACGCAACTGACTTGGAACTGGATGCTCATGGACGAGTACTGCTGCCCCCTAAATTGCGCGAATTCGGTCTCCTGACCCGCGATGCCATGCTGATTGGGCAGGGTATTCGCTTCGAATTGTGGGACGAGGCGCGTTGGAATGAACGGCGTGATGAATGGCTTGCGAGTGAAGAGACCGCGACCGATCTACCTGCCGAACTTGAAACCTTGTCGCTTTAGCGGTTAGCGCCATGCAAGCAGCACCGGGCCATACGCCGGTACTTCTGCCCGAAGTGCTGGCCGGATTGAATATAAGGGCAGCGGGCACGTATTTGGATGCCACTTTTGGGCGAGGCGGTCACGCGGAGGCGATTTTGGAGAATCTCACGCTAAAAGGTCGGTTGCTATGCCTTGATCGCGACCAGACCGCCATCGATGCGGCTCGATTGCGATATGCGGCTGACTCACGTGTCAGTATTTTTCTGGCGCCATTCTCCTCGCTGTCTGGTTGTGCTGATGAAGTGCAGCCCGATCTGCGATTGGATGGAATTTTGTTTGATCTAGGAGTGTCCTCACCACAATTAGATGATCCTAAGCGTGGTTTTAGTTTCATGCACGACGGTCCTCTGGATATGCGCATGAGTGCCGGGGTGGGCTTGAGCGCCGCCGAGGTGGTCAATTCGGCGTCTGAGC
Source organism: Gammaproteobacteria bacterium (assembly GCA_043784265.1). Taxonomy (GTDB): domain Bacteria; phylum Pseudomonadota; class Gammaproteobacteria; order Steroidobacterales; family Steroidobacteraceae; genus Bog-1198. The sequence continues at coordinate 6,076 of JAYVYN010000114.1, forward strand.
GGGACCTGACCCGCATATTTCGCGAGTTTGGTGAGGAGCGCTATGCCGGACGCATCGCGCGCGCGATCATTGCTGATCGAGTATCACAGCCGTTTGAGCGCACTTTGCAGCTCGCCCAGATGATTGCCCGCGTGGCACCCAGTCACGAACGACACAAGCACGCCGCAACGCGGGTTTTTCAGGCCCTGCGTATTCATGTGAATAGTGAATTAACGGAGCTTCAGTCAGCGTTGGATGCTGCGCTCGCGCGCCTCGCTCCTTTGGGGCGATTGGTCGTGATTAGTTTTCACTCGCTGGAAGACCGTATGGTCAAGCAATTCATGCGGCGGCATTCGCTGGGCGATCCGATGTATGCCGGCTTGCCGCAAATCCCTGAACACGCTCGGCCAAAATTAAAATTAGTTGGAAAATCCGTGTCCGCAGATGATGCGGAAACTGCGCTCAATCCTCGCGCTCGCAGCGCTCGCTTACGTGTTGCAGAACGGATTGCCTTTAAGGTAGCCGCATGAAGTATCGGAAATTATTCCCGCTCGCGCTGCCTTTGCTCTGGCTTGCCGTGCTCGGTAGCGCGGTGCAGGTGATCTACGCCCGGCATAAGGCGCGCGATATGTTTGTGCACTTAGAGCAATTGAATGCTGAGCGTGATGCATTAGAGATGGATTGGGGGCGACTACAGCTAGAGCAAAGCTACTGGTCTTCACATGCCTTTGTGGAGCGAGTAGCGAATGCCAGACTAAAAATGAATCTACCGCAAGCACGTGATGTGCGGATTGTGCGCCCATGAACTTAAGCGGCAAATTTCGCAGTAACGAAGTCACGCAGACGCGCAATTATCGCTGGCGCTCGTTTTTAGTATTTGGCTTAGTGGCATTAGCTGCGAGCGGTTTAGTTGCGCGTGCCGTCGAGTTGCAGCTAGTCGAGCACGGTTTTCTGGCTAAGCAGGGCGATGATCGATCGATGCGCGTGGTCAAGATTGCGGCGCATCGCGGCGCAATTACTGATCGTTACGGAGAGCCGCTTGCGGTCAGCACCCCGGTTGATAGCGTGTGGGTTAATCCCCAAGAATTAAATGACAACATCGAACAATTGCCGAGGTTGGCAAAGGCGCTAAAGCAGGATCAGCAATTATTGGCGCGTCACATCAGCAGCAATTTAGATCGAGAATTTCTTTTTTTGGTGCGGCACATGCCGCCCGAGCAGGCGGCCCATGTAAAGGCACTGGGCATCCCTGGCGTCTATCTGCAACGTGAATATCGCCGCTACTTTCCCGCTGGCGAAGTCGCGGGGCATGTGGTCGGTTTCACAAGTATGGATGATCAGGGTCAGGAAGGATTGGAGTTGGGCTCCGATCAATTGCTGAATGGCGAGGATGGCGCGAAACGGGTTATCCAAGACCTATTTGGTCATCAAGTTGAGAATGTAGAGAGTATTCGTGCACCGCGCCCCGGCCGGGATTTAGTTACTAGCATTGATTTGCGTATTCAGTATCTTGCGTATCGTGAACTTAAAAGTGCGATGCAAGAGTATCGCGCGCGGGCCGGTTCGGTGGTGGTTGTTGATGTTGAAACGGGTGAAGTATTGGCGATGGTGAATCAACCCTCTTATAACCCGAATGATCGCGAACAATTCAAGCCGGGGTTGTATCGCAATCGAGCCGCGACGGATATTTTCGAACCGGGATCAAGCGTGAAGCCTTTCATAATTGCGGCAGCACTCGGATCCGGTCAGTACAACGCCGAGAGCGTCGTGGATACCTCACCTGGATTTATGAAGGTGGGTAATAGGGTGGAGGAGGACGAGCATAATCTTGGAGTCATTGATCTTGCTACCATTTTGGCCAAATCGAGCAATGTCGGTATGGCGAAAATCGCTCTCTCCCTCAAGCCGGAACAGATTTGGAAGACCCTCACTGATTTAGGTCTTGGCCAAGTGACCGGCAATGGCTACCCCGGCGAGTCGGCTGGCATGTTGAGCAACTACTCGCATTGGCGTCCGATTGGCATTGCGACGCTATCGCATGGCTATGGATTGTCGGTAACGCCGTTACAGTTAGCGCACGCGTACGCGACTATAGGTGCGTACGGCATGAAGCGGCCGATTTCCTTTGAGCGCACTTCGGGGGTTGTGCCTGGCGAACAAGTAATTGATAAAAAAATCGCTCGTACCCTAATACAATTTATGGAGCATGTCGTAGAAAAAGGCGGTACCGCCACTCGTGCTTCGCTGATCGGCTACCGAGTTTCGGGAAAAACCGGCACGGCTGAAAAATTAATTGCTGGGGGCTACTCCACCGAGAAATACATGGCGGTATTCGCAGGTTTGGTGCCCGCGTCGCACCCGCGGCTGGCGACGGTGGTGGTCATCGATGAGCCGAATGGTGAAGCAGCGGGTAGCGTGCATCAAGGCGGTACTGTTGCTGCGCCCGTATTTGCGAGCGTGATGTCCGGAGCATTGCGCTTAATGGACATTGCGCCGGATGATTTACAAAATGTACCAGCGGCCACGCTGGTGCAAGCCAACGAAGTCCCATGAGCGTGTCCTTGCTTTGGCTAACGGATGGCATCGTAGATCTTGCGCCCAGCGATGTACGGGTTGCAGATTTGTGCCTCGATAGCCGTGCCGTGAAAACTGGTAGCCTATTTTTCGCATTACCCGGGAAAAAAACCCACGGCCTTGAATTTGTTGCGGAGGCCATTGCGCGCGGCGCAAGTGCTGTCTTATGGGACCATGGCGATAACGAGAACGATCACGGTGTGGCGGCGCAGCGCGCGGCGCTGGCCGCCGCATTATCGGCCTCTTCGGGGTCGGTGTTTGTGGCAAGGGTTGCTCGCTTAAGGAATAAGATGGGCCGAATGGCCGATCGGTTTTTTAATTGGCCGTCGTCGCATTTGCGTATTTGTGCAATCACGGGGACCAATGGCAAAACTACCTGTGCCTATCTATTAGCGCAGTGCCTTGAGCGACTTGGCATGCAATCCGCGTACATGGGGACTTTGGGTTGGGGCCCTATCGCCCATCTGGAGTCCCCGACTCATACAACGCCGGACGTAATTAGTGTACATCGTCAACTGGCGGCGCTGCGTGCTAAGGGCGTGCGCGAAGTGGCGATGGAAGTCTCCTCGCATGCATTGGATCAAGAACGCGTCGCCGGTGTGCGTTTTTATTTAGCAGCCTTTACTAATCTGAGCCGTGACCACTTGGACTACCACGGCACCATGCAGGCCTATGCAGAGGCTAAAGCGCAACTATTTTCCATGCCTGATTTACAGCAAATAATCATCAATATGGGCGATGCTTTTGGTCGCGAGATCGTGCAACGCTATGTAGGATCGGTACCAGTCACCGCTGTTTGGGTCGGGTCGGGTAACCTGCAATGGACGATGCCACGAACCTTGTATGTCGAGCGGGTGGTGAGTGATTTGCAGGGAATCGGACTTGATCTGCAAGGTAGTCTAGGCGCAGCGCATGTAAACACCAAATTGTTGGGCCGCTTTAACGCCGAGAATTCCGTACTGGTATTGGCCTCGCTAATAAGTCTGGGCGTGCCGCTTGAATCGGCGTTACGCGTGCTATCGCAATGTGTGCCGCCACCGGGTCGCATGGAGTTGCTCGACACCAGTATTCATGCGCCCATGGCGGTAATCGACTATGCGCACACGCCGGATGCACTCGCTAAGGCATTGTCTGCAATGCGGCAGCATTGTGAAGGGGCACTTTGGTGTGTTTTCGGTTGCGGTGGAGATCGCGATGCCGGTAAGCGTGCCCTAATGGGGGCCATTGCCGATGAACATTCGGATGAAATTATCATCACCGATGATAATCCTCGCTCTGAAGACCCTGAGGCAATAGCGCAGGCCATTGTCGCCGGTATCAAATCGCGCAAGGTTCGGATTATTCACGATCGTGCAAAGGCCATTAGTACTGCGTTGACCGAAGCTTCCTCGCGCGATGCGGTATTAATTGCCGGGAAAGGACACGAAGAAGTTCAAGTTTACGGAAAAACATCGCGCCCATTTAGCGATCGACATGAAGCCTTGCGCTGTCTCGGGGTGGCTGCATGAAGCGCACCTTACAAGCGGCCGCTGTTGCAGTAGGTGGGCGTTTGATAGGCGATGATCGACCTTACGCCACGGTCTCTAGCGACAGTCGTACCCTGAGTGCAGGCGCGTTGTTTATTGCGTTGCGCGGTCCAAATTTTGATGGCGCGGAATTTGTGGCTGCGGCGGTGGCGCGCGGTGCCGCGGGTGCGCTGGTTGACCGACATGTATCGCAGCCGATTGAAGCCAGTAGTTTGCCGCAGGTGGTGGTGAGTGACCCGTTAAAAGCGCTGCAATCGCTCGCAAAAAATTGGCGAAATGCCTTTAATATTCCTGTGGTAGCTGTTGCCGGTAGTAATGGTAAGACTACGACTAAGGAAATGATTGCCGCCATTTTGTCACGTCGCGGTGCGTGTCTAGCCACGCAGGGCAATCTTAATAATCACATTGGAGTGCCCTTAACTCTGATGCGTCTTGAAGCTTCGCGCTCAAGTGCCGTAATCGAGATGGGTGCAAATCGGCGCGGTGATGTGGCGCAACTGGTGGATCTCGCGCGCCCTACAGTCGGACTGATTACAAACGCAGGCGCCGAGCATCTGGAAGGTTTTGGTGATATGCGAGGCGTGGCGATGGGCGAGGGCGAAATGGTTGCCGGTCTTGCGCGCACGGCGACCGCAATAATCAATGCCGATGACGAGTATGCCGACTATTGGCGAAGCGTCGCGCAGGCAGACCGGACTGTCACTTTTGGTATTCAAGCCGCCGCTGATTTCAGAGCTGTAAATTCTAGTCTGGGTATTGAACGAGGGGAATTTTGTACGCGCTTTACGCTGGTGTGTCCGCTGGGTGAGCAGCCCATCGTGATCGCCGTTGGCGGTGAACACAATATCGCCAATGCCTTGGCTGCTGCTGCGGCCGCGAGCGCCGCCGGTGCGACTCTCGACGATATCGCGAGTGGCTTGGCAAGCTTTCGTGCCGTGTCCGGTCGATTACAACTCAAGGCCGGTATACGGGGTAGTTGGATCATTGATGATTCTTATAACGCCAATCCTAGCTCTGTGCGCGCGGGTCTTGATGTGATGCAGGCACTTAAAGGGCAGACATGGGTGGTACTGGGTGATATGGCGGAACTGGGCGAGCATGCCAACGAAGGTCACGCTGAGATGGGTCGCTATGCCAAACAAAGCGGTGTGAAGCGCCTATTTGGTTTCGGCCCGCAGAGTTCGCGCGCCGCTGAAGCATTTGGCGCTGGTGCCGAATGGTTTGCGGATGTTGAGGCGATGATATTGAAGTTGCAATCCGAGTTGGTAGCGGGTGTGACCGTGCTAATTAAGGGTTCGCGTATCAATCGCCTTGAGCGGGTGGTTCGATCTCTGACGGCGACGAGCTGAGCCATGCTGTTATATCTCGCTGAATATCTCGCCAAACATTATGCCAACGTGCATTTTTTCGGTTTCCATATTTTTCAGAATTTGCATGTTCTGCAGTATTTAACACTACGTTTTATTCTCGCGGCTATGACGGCATTGGCATTGTCACTGGTGTTTGGGCCAAAGATGATTGCCACTCTAAGTCGCTATCAAATTGGGCAGCAGGTGCGTGTAGACGGTCCGAAAACACATTTGCCGAAAGCTGGCACGCCGACGATGGGCGGTGGGCTTATTTTGGTTGCCATGGTTTTGGGGACTTTATTGTGGGCGGATCTGTCCAGTCGGTTTATTTGGATTTTGCTAGCCACCACCTTCGCCTTTGGTTTGATTGGTTTTTACGACGATTATTTGAAATTGGTGGTGGGCAACTCCAAGGGACTCGTTGCGCGCTATAAATATGTGGCGCAATCGGTGGCCGCTATCGCTGCGGCAGTGGCGCTCCACAGTATGCACAGCACGATTGCCGAAACCTCGCTGTATGTGCCGTTCTTTAAGACCATTGCAGTGCCCATGTCGGCTTTTACGTTTGTGGTGTTTGCGTATTTTGTCATTGTTGGCACCAGTAACGCGGTTAATCTGACCGACGGTTTGGATGGACTGGCGATTATGCCAGCCGTGATGGTGGCCGCGGCGCTGGGTGTATTCGCGTACGCGACCGGCAATATTAAATTTGCTGCCTACTTACAGATTCCCTACATCCCCGGCGTGGGCGAGGTGTTGATATTTACCGCAAGCCTAGTGGGTGCAGGCCTGGGTTTTTTATGGTTTAACGCCTATCCCGCACAAGTCTTTATGGGTGATGTCGGCGCTTTAGCTATCGGAGCTGCGTTAGGCACCGTGGCTGTAATCGTACGTCAGGAAATCGTGCTGTTCGTCATGGGTGGTGTATTCGTGCTGGAGACGGTGTCAGTGATGCTGCAGGTAGCTTCGTTTAAGTTGACCGGCAAACGCATATTTCGTATGGCGCCAATTCACCATCACTTTGAATTGAAGGGATGGGCTGAGCCTAAGGTGATTGTACGATTTTGGATCATCAGTTTCGTGCTGGTGTTGGCGGGCCTTGCAACGTTGAAGATTCGCTAATGGTTGAGATTCCCTTATGGTCAGCCTAGTGGTGGGTCTCGGCAAAACCGGCGCTTCCTGTGTGCGCTTTTTGTCTAAGCGTGGCATCACGGTGTGCGCGACCGATAGTCGATTGCAGCCGCCCGGTTTGGCAGAGCTGGGTGATTTGGCGAAAAAGATCGATATTCGACTTGGGGGATTTGATTTATCCCTCCTAAACGGCGTCTCGCAGGTGTTGATGTCACCCGGCGTCGCACTCGATGAACCGATTGTGCGTCGCGCGCGTGAGCTGAAGCTTGAGGTTATCGGTGATATCGAGTTGTTCGCTCGCGCGGTAGCTGCGCCGGTGGTCGGCATCACCGGCACTAATGGCAAGAGCACAGTCACCAGCCTAGTCGCCAGCATGGCGCAAGCCGCCGGCCGCCGCGTGCTCGCCGGCGGAAATTTGGGCGAACCAGCCTTGGATCTTTTGGATCAATCAGCCGCCGATTTATATGTGTTGGAATTATCGAGTTTCCAGTTGGAATCGACTTATTCATTGCATCTAGTCGGCGCGGCCGTGCTGAATGTCACTCCCGATCATATGGATCGTTATCCGTCGGAAGCGGCTTATGCCGCTGCCAAGGCGCGCGTGCTCAACCATGCCTCAACTTTAGTTTTAAATGCGGACGACCCTTGGGTGGTGGCGATGAGGCGCAAGTCGGTGCCTAGCCTGACGTTCTCCATTCAAGGTGCGGATGCGGATTACACGCTGCAGCGCAAAAGCACGCAGATTTTTTTGGCGCGTCACGGCGAACCCGTGCTCGATATGACGCGCATGAAAATGAGCGGATTGCACAACGCGGCGAACGCACTTGCCGCATTGGCGCTGGGCGAGGCAGTGGGTTTGCCACTCGCGGCAATGATTGCAGCTTTAGAGTCTTTTCCCGGTCTTGCGCATCGCTCAGAGTTTGTTGCGGATATCGCCGGCGTGCGTTATGTCGATGACTCTAAGGGCACAAATGTGGGGGCAACCCTTGCTGCGGTTGCTGGCCTGGTGGGGCCCTTGGTGATGATTGCCGGTGGTGAAGGGAAGGGTCAGGATTTTTCGCCGCTACGCGCGGCCTTCGCGGGCAAGGTGCGTGCCGTGGTCCTGATCGGTAAGGATGCACCAGCACTTGCGCAAATTCTAGAAAATTTGGTTCCCATAGTCAGGGCGCAATCGATGTTAGAGGCCGTGCGTACGGCCGCAGATTTAGCCCAAGTGGGTGATACGGTGTTGCTGTCGCCTGCGTGCGCCAGTTTGGATATGTTTCGCGACTACACTCATCGAGGTCAAGTGTTTGCCGCTGCCGTGCGTGAGTTGCCGCGGACTCGAGTAGCGGGTGCGCAGGCATGAATACCGCCACCATGTCCTACGGAGCGCGGGCCCGCGAGCGGCTACCGTTTGCGTGGGACCTATGGACTTTGGGACTGGTTGCCAGCCTGTTACTGGTGGGCCTCATTATGGTGAGTTCGGCCTCGATGTCAGTTGCCGCACGTGAATTGGGCAATCCATTTTTTTACCTTGAAAGGCAATTTCTCTTCGGGCTCGTGGGCGTTTTATTTGCATGGGTTATCACGCGCATACCCACTGAGTTATGGGATAAGTACAGCTTGGTGCTATTGCTGTTGGGCTTAAGTTTACTGCTGCTGGTACTCATTCCGGGTATCGGCGCTATGGTCAATGGTGCCAGGCGATGGCTTCGGATTGGGCCTCTTAATTTCCAAGTGTCGGAATTAGCGCGAGTGGTGGTGCTGATCTGGGTGTGCAGCTATAGCGTGCGTAAGCGCGCCGAACTTGAACAGACTTTTTCAGGTCTAGCAAAACCGTTAGCGTTGCTGAGCCTAGCTGGCGTGTTGTTGTTGCTAGAGCCGGATTTTGGGGCCACTACCGTATTGTTTGCGACCGGTTTCGCCGTACTTTTTATAGCGGGTGCACGCCTACGCAATGTGCTGATATTACTCGGCGTTGCTGGTGCTGCGTTTTCGGTATTGGCGTTAACCTCTGCGTATCGGCTTAAGCGTCTCACTGGCTTTATGCATCCATGGGAAGATCCATTCAACTCAGGGTTCCAACTCACTCAATCCCTAATTGCCATCGGCCGTGGTTCCTGGTTCGGGGTGGGGCTCGGCAGTAGTGTGCAAAAGCTATTTTATTTGCCGGAAGCGCATACGGATTTTGTATTTGCGGTGCTTGCCGAAGAGCTAGGATTAGTCGGAGTCATCGGTGTGATCGCGTTATTCCTAGCCTTAGTATGGCGCTCGTTCCAAATTTCGCGTATGGCCGCCAATGCCGGTATGCCGTTTCAAGCTTACATGGCCCTCGCTTTTGGTATTTGGCTGGGCTTGCAAGCGATCGTAAATATCGGTGTGAATATGGGGGTGTTGCCTACCAAGGGATTAACCCTGCCGCTGCTGAGTTATGGCCGTAGCAGTTTGCTCGTAAGTATCGGTTGGCTGGGGGTGCTGCTGCGTATTTATCACGAGGCTAAAGTCAATTCGCGCGCAGCTGTGCTGCGTATGCCGCCAGGTGCAAAGTGATTGGCGCGCCGGTACTTATTATGGCGGGAGGCACTGGCGGGCACGTATTCCCGGCGCTGGCGGTTGCAAAGATTTTGCGCGAACGCGGAGTGGCGGTGGTGTGGTTAGGCGTTCCCGGTAGTATGGAAGCACGGTTGGTGCCAGCGCATGGTTTCCCGATCGAGTGGGTACGGGTTCGAGGTATTCGCGGTAAGGGCTGGCTTGCGTGGGTTGCGGCACCGTTTCGAATTGGCAAAGCAGTTATTGAGTCACTGCGGGTGTTACGAAGGGTGCGGCCGAGAGCGGTGCTTGGAGTCGGTGGATTTGTTAGCGGTCCGGGTGGTATTGCCGCCTGGTTATTGCGCATTCCCTTACTCATTCATGAGCAAAATGCGATTGCCGGCATGACGAATCGATTTCTAGCACGACTCGCTTGGCGCGTGTTAGAGGCTTTCCCTGGAAGTTTTGCCGTACAGCGTGGCGCGCGTTGCATTGGAAATCCGGTGCGTGCTGATATTGCTGCACTCGCCGAACCGCAACAACGATTTATGGAGCACAGCGGTGCCGTACATTTATTAGTGTTGGGCGGAAGCCTAGGCGCTGCGCGTTTGAATGCGCTGCTACCGCGCGCGCTGGCGCGGTTGAACTTGGCTGATCGGCCGCAAGTGCGTCATCAGACCGGTGCGCGCGGCTTAAACGACACCCGTCAGGCATATCTCAATGCCAAAGTTGTGGCCGAGGTTGAACCCTTTATTGATGATATGGCGATGGCCTACGCGTGGGCGGATTTGGCGGTGTGTCGCGCTGGTGCTCTGACAGTTACCGAATTACAGGCGGCGGGATTAGGGGCCGTGTTTGTGCCATATCCTTCAGCAGTCGAGGACCATCAGACTAAGAATGCCGAGGCTATGGTGCGAGTTGGCGCCGGAATCATCGTGCAGGAGCGTGATCTGACCGATGCACTCTTGAGCCAGCACATCGCGGATTTGACCACCGATCGTAAGCGGTTGTTAAAAATGGCCGAAGCGGCGCGCTCGGTGCGTGTGACCGATGCCGCTGTGACGCTTGCGGATCTGTGTATGGAAGCGGCAATGCAGGCGGGCGGGCGCACGCATGAATGATCGCATGGGACGAATTCAATGCATTCATCTGGTGGGAATCGGCGGTAGTGGCATGGGCGGTATTGCCGAGGTGCTGTTGAATCTAGGTTACCAAGTGCAGGGTTCCGATTTGAAAACCAACGCGGTCACGCAACGCTTGGCACGACTGGGAGTTAAGATTTTCAATCAGCATAGCGCTGAGAATTTAGGCAGTGCTGACGTCGTGGTTGTGTCCTCTGCGGTGAGCGCGGATAACCCTGAAGTCAGTGCCGCACTCTCGGCGCGGGTGCCAGTAGTGCCGCGCGCTCAGATGTTGGGCGAGTTGATGCGCTTTCGCTTTTCGATTGCTGTGGCAGGGACTCACGGTAAGACCACCACCACTAGCATGGTTGCGAGCGTCCTAGCAGAAGGTGGGCTTGATCCGACTTTTGTTATCGGTGGGCGACTCAAGAGTGCTGATAGTAATGCGCGCCTCGGCGCAGGTCGTTACCTGGTGGCGGAAGCGGATGAGAGTGATGCATCCTTTTTGCATCTTCAGCCAATGATGGCAATTGTCACTAATATCGATAATGATCACCTAGCCACGCATGACGGTGATTTCTCACGGCTTAAGCAAAGTTTTGTGGATTTCCTGCACAACCTGCCATTTTATGGGTTGGCGATACTCTGTGTTGACGACGAGAATGTGCGTAGTGTGCTGCACTTGGTGGCACGACCGTTGGTTACCTATGGGTTTGACGAAGGTGCCGACATCCGTGCGACAGAAGTCCGGCGTGACGGATTGCAAACCCATTATCGGGCAGAGCGCGTGGGACGTACGCCTCTGAGTATCACCGTCAACTTACCGGGTCGGCACAATGTATTGAATTCGCTGGCGGCGGTCGCGGTGGCGACTGAATTGCAATTAAGCGATGTCGCCATAGCGCATGCATTAGCGAATTTTCAAGGCATCGACAGGCGACTACAACCCTTGGGCGAAATTGCTTGGGCCGAGGGTCATGCCACAATAGTCGATGACTATGGGCACCATCCCACTGAAGTGGCAGCCACTTTGGACGCTGTTCGTCAGGGATGGCCAAAACGCCGCTTAGTATTGGCTTTTCAACCGCACCGATTCACTCGCACGCGAGATTTATTGGATGATTTTGGGCGTGTTCTCGGTGAATGCGATGTATTACTGGTGACTGAGGTGTATGCGGCGGGCGAGGCTCCAATAGCGGGTGCCGATGGGCGCGCGATTTGTCGAGCAGTGCGCTCGCGTGGACTCATTGAACCGGTATTTGTGGAGCATGTTGAGGAGCTTGCTGAGGCGCTGCGCGGTGTATTGCGAGATGGTGATGTGGTGCTCACCATGGGCGCCGGCAATATTGGCGCGGTAGCACATGAGTTAAAAGCGCGTCTTGCGAGGGCCGCATGAGCGCACTGCGCATCGACGCGCTGCCGCCGGAGTTTAATGCGCGAGTGCTGCGCGACGTACCCATGGCGAGGCACACTTCCTGGCATGTCGGTGGGCCTGTGGATTATTTCTTTACACCGCGCGATCTCATGGACTTATCGGCCTTCTTGCGGCAATTGCCGGACTCAATACCCCTACTCTGGATTGGGCTTGGCAGTAATTTGCTGGTCCGTGATGGCGGCATTCGCGGCGCGGTCATTTCTACGCATGGCGCACTCAATGGATTAGAGCGCAGCAGTGCTACTCGAGTGAATGTTGGTGCGGGTGTGCCCTGTGTGCATCTCGCCAAGCAATGCGTCAAATGGGGTCTAGGTCCCGCTGATTTTTTTGCGGGTATTCCGGGCACTGTGGGTGGAGCGCTTGCCATGAATGCGGGCGCGTGGGGAGGCGAGACTTGGGCGCATGTCATTGAAGTGGACGTCCTTGACCGTAGGGGTGTGCGCCATACCCGCAACCGCGCCGAGTACGAGATCGGTTATCGCCAGACCAAGGGTCCCCAAAACGAATGGTTTACCGCCGCGCGGATGGAGTTTGAGCGTAGGCCCGCCGGCAACGATACCGGGATTCGTCAGATGTTGGATCGACGCAAACAGACGCAACCGATCGGCGAGTGGAGCTGCGGCTCCGTATTTACTAATCCGCAAGGAGATCATGCCGCACGTTTGATTGAAAGCGCCGGCCTTAAGGGCTATCGGATTGGCGATGCCTCTGTATCAGAGAAGCACGCCAATTTTATTATTAATCATGGTGCTGCTCGCGCTGCCGACCTCGAGGCATTAATCGCGCATGTGCAAAAAACCGTCATTCAACATTCACAAGTGATGTTACAGACCGAAGTACGCATTGTCGGAGAAACTGCGTGAGCCTACTCACCACTAGCACTGACTTGAACTCGCAAGCTGCATATCGTCGCATAGCTAGCGCCGCAGACTTCGGCAAGGTTGCGGTTCTATTGGGTGGCGATTCGACGGAGCGCGATATTTCTCTTTTGAGCGGTAACGCGGTGCTGGCGGCGTTACAAAGACGCGGCGTGCATGCCGAAGCCTTCGATCCTCGCGATTGTTCGATAAGCGATTTGACGAGTCAGAATTTCAACCGGGCCTGGATTGCGCTGCACGGACCGGGCGGCGAGGATGGGCTGATCCAGGGTGCTCTGGAATGGTTAGGTGTGCCTTATACGGGTAGCGGCGTCCTCGCCTCCGCACTTACCATGGACAAGCTTAAGACCAAGCGCGTGGTGGTGGGTGCCGGGATTCTGGCGCCCGAGTATGCGGTACTAAACGCTCCCGCCGATTTGCCGGTAGCGCTTAAAAAAATCGGTTTGCCGCTTATGGTGAAACCCGCTTCGCAAGGTTCTAGCGTTGGTATTACCAAAGTGAAGGAAGCGGCTCAGTTAGCAGCGGCATTTGCCGAAGCGCGCGCGGTTGACCCGATTGTATTTGCTGAGCGTTTTATCAGTGGCGATGAGTACACGGTAGGCGTGTTGCATGAGCAGGGTCTGCCGTCGATTCGAATTCAACCGGCGACCGAATTCTACGACTACCAAGCCAAATATTTTCGCAACGATACTCAGTATCACTGCCCTAGTGGTCTTAACGCTACCGAAGAGGCGGAAATTCGTGCACTAGCACTTGCGGCATTTCGGGTCACCGATTGTGTCGGTTGGGGCCGAGTCGATTTCATGCGTGACCCTGAAACAGGTCATTTCTACTTCATTGAAATTAATACCACGCCTGGTATGACAGACCATAGTTTGGTGCCGATGGCGGCACGGCAAGCGGGCATGGGTTTCGAGGAACTGGTGTGGCGAGTGTTGGAAACTAGTTTCATAAGGACCCGCAAATGAAGATGCGCAAGTGAGTATAGACCCGTGAATCTTAATCGAATCATGCGCCGCAATCGATTCAAGGCGAAAGCAAAAGTCGCAAAATCTGCGCGCATTTGGCCTCGATTTATTCTCGAATGGCGCACCTATGTGCGTCGCGGCGCGTTGCTTGGACTAGTTATTCTAGGTTTGGGGGCGCTGACCTGGGCTTTGGATCGGCCGGTGAATATTATTTCCATGGATGGAAGTTTTCAGCGCGTGTCGCCGGGCCAGATTGAAAGGGCGGTGGCGCCTTTTAGTAAGTCGGGCTTTATGTCGGCTAATCTCGGGGAAATTGAACGGGCAGTAGAAACTGTTCCTTGGGTTGAGCATGCGCGAGTTGCGAGGCGCTGGCCCAATAGTTTGCACGTAGCGGTGATTGAACAGATTGCAGTGGCGCGATGGGGCGAATCGGGCCTGTTAAATGCGCGAGGTGAATTATTTGTCAAAGCGGCCGCCCATGTTCCGGCTGAATTGCCGCGCCTCAGTGGCCCTGCGGGTACTGAACTCAATGTGGCGCAACGCTATCTGTCGGCGCAGGGCCGCATGCTTGAGGCCGGCATGCGCATTGCCGCGCTACGTTTAGATGAGCGCGGTGCCTGGGAAATGGATTTAGATAGCGGCGTCACCGTGCGGCTGGGTAGGCAGCAGGTAGATGAGCGGCTTGAGCGCTTTATCCGCACGACTGCAAGCGTGATCGCGCATCGATTGATGGAAATTACCTATGTGGATATGCGCTATGCCAATGGTTTCGCGATTGGCTGGCGCAACCAAGTGGCACCCACTGAGGGTGCCGCGAAACGCCCCGACGACACCGACGCTTAAGGAATGTAAAGAAAAATAATGGCTAAACGCTCTGACCGAAATTTGGTGGTAGGCCTGGATATTGGCACCAGCAAAGTCGTAGCCATCGTCGGCGAAATTAAGCTGGACGGTGTGCTCGAAATTATAGGTATTGGTAGTCATCCTTCGCGTGGCCTAAAGAAAGGCGTGGTCGTTAATATTGAATCGACGGTCCAGTCGATACAACGGGCGATCGAAGAAGCTGAGTTGATGGCGGGCTGTGAAATCCACTCGGTGTATGCCGGTATTGCGGGTAGCCATGTTCGTAGTTTGAATTCACACGGCATTGTCGCAATTAAAGATAAAGAAGTGACCCAGGGCGATGTTGAGCGGGTCATTGATGCCGCTAAAGCGGTCGCGATTCCAACCGATCAGAAGATCCTGCATGTTCTGCCGCAGGAATTCATTATCGATACTCAAGAGGGTATTCGCGACCCCATTGGCATGTTTGGCGTGCGACTTGAAGCCAAGGTACACATTGTGACCGGAGCTGACAGCGCGGCCCAAAATATCGTCAAGTGTGTACAACGCTGTGGTCTGATTGTGGACGATATTGTATTGGAACAATTAGCGTCCAGCTACGCCGTGCTCACCGAAGATGAAAAGGACTTGGGGGTGTGCGTAGTAGATATCGGCGGCGGCACTACCGACATTGCGGTGTTCGGTGGCGGCGCTATTCGGCATACCGCCGTGATCCCGATTGCAGGCGATCAAGTCACCAACGACATTGCGGTTTCTATGCGTACGCCCACGCAGTATGCCGAAGATATCAAGATCAAGTATGCGTGTGCCTTGTCGCAGCTTGCAAATCCCGACGAGACCATCGAAGTACCGAGCGTCGGTGATCGTCCACCGCGGCGACTGGCGCGGCAGACCTTGGCAGAAATTGTTGAGCCTCGATATGAAGAGTTATTCGGCTTGATTCGCGATGAGTTGCGTCGTGCAGGTCTAGAGGAGGCCGTGGCCACCGGCATTGTGCTGACGGGTGGCAGCTCTAAGATGGAAGGCGCTATTGAGCTTGCCGAAGAAGTATTTCACATGCCAGTGCGGCTTGGCGTACCGCAGTACGTGAGCGGCTTAGTTGATGTGGTCAGCAATCCCATTCACGCCACCGGCGTAGGTTTGCTGTTGTATGCAAAAAATAATATGGATGTACGACGGACGCAAGTGCCGCTGCTGGCGGGTGGTATGAAAAGTGTTTTAGAAAGAATGAAGGCCTGGTTTGCAGGTAATTTTTAATTATAAACGATTGATAACAAACGATTAGGAGTACTGGAATGTTCGAACTAATGGACACATATAGTCAGAGCGCCATCATCAAAGTGTTGGGCGTGGGCGGTGGCGGCGGTAACGCGGTTTCGCACATGGTTCAAGCGGGTCTTGAGGGCGTGGATTTTATTTGTATTAACACCGATGCCCAAGCGTTGAAGCACTCTAAGGTGCGTACCGCGCTACAAATCGGTTGTAATATCACGAAGGGCTTGGGTGCCGGGGCTGATCCCGAAGTGGGTAGGCAGGCGGCGATGGAAGATCGCGATCGCATCATCGAATTGATCGAGGGCTGCGACATGTTATTCATCACCGCAGGTATGGGTGGCGGCACCGGGACTGGTGCTGCGCCGGTGGTTGCGCAGGTGGCGAAGGAATTGGGCATATTGACGGTGGCTGTTGTGACTAAGCCGTTTGAGATGGAAGGCAGCAAGCGCTCACGCGTGGCGGAACAGGGTATGTTGGAACTGTCCAAGTACGTGGATTCGTTGATCACCATTCCGAATCAAAAACTATTGTCGGTACTCGGCAGCAATACAACGCTATTGGATGCGTTCAAAGCCGCTAATACAGTACTGCAAGGCGCGGTTCAGGGCATCGCCGAATTGATCACCCGACCGGGATTGATCAACGTCGACTTTGCCGATGTGCGTACCGTGATGTCCGAGAATGGTCTGGCAATGATGGGCTCGGGCAATGCGGCTGGTGAGGACCGGGCACGCGAAGCCGCCGAAGCGGCTATTTCAAGTCCTTTGCTTGAAGACATTAATCTGGCCGGTGCGCAGGGAATTTTAGTCAACGTGACCGCGGGTATGGACTTGTCGATCGGTGAATTCCAAGAAGTGGGTAATGTCATTAAGCAATTTGCCTCTGATGATGCCACGGTAGTTATTGGTACCGTGATTGATCCTGAGATGGCGAACCAAATCCGTGTGACTGTGGTAGCCACGGGACTGGGACGCCCGATGGCCAAAGCGACACCGCAGCCGGTCGCAATGATGGTGGCACCGCCACCCCAGATGCGGGTGGTGCGTCAAAAGTCGGCGGGTATGCCGACCGATTACGCCATGTTGGATCGACCCACGGTGCAGCGGCAACGGGCGGTCGGTGATGGTTTGCGAGCCGACGTACAAACCGAGGATTTATTAGATATCCCGGCATTTTTGCGCCGTCAAGCCGACTAGTTTTTTTTTACATTCCAGTGTTTCGCGCCTGAGGGGAAATCCCCTCGGGCGCGGGTTTTTACCCGCGCCAGTCACGCGATTGTCACGCGCGAGTCACGCGCTAGTTAATAGTGGCTTGCCGTATGGTACCTTTAGCAGCATGTTAAAACAGCGAACCCTCAAGAATTCGATTCGCGCTACGGGCGTGGGATTGCACACCGGGAAGAAAATTTTAATGACCTTGCGGCCAGCGTTGCCTGACAGCGGGATCGTGTTTCGCCGGACGGATCTTGAACGCGCCGTCGATATCCGCGCGCATGCCGATAATGTGGGCGATACCACCATGGGCACTACATTGCATGTGGGCGATGTCAAAATTTCCACGGTGGAGCATTTGTTGTCGGCGCTTGCCGGGCTGGGTATTGATAATGCGTTGGTGGAAGTGGATGCCGGTGAAGTGCCGATCATGGACGGTAGCGCCGGACCCTTTGTGTTTTTATTACAGTCCGCCGGTATTGACGAGCAAAAGGCGCCGAAGCGATTTATCCGTATTTTGGAGAGCGTGCGGGTAGAAGATGGCGACAAGTGGGCGCGTTTTGATCCCTACGACGGATTCAAAGTGAATTTCGAGATCGAGTTTAACCACCCGACTTTCAAGAAACACTCGCAGGTGGCTTCCATGGATTTTTCGAGCACCTCATTCTTGCGTGAAGTCAGTCGCGCGCGAACCTTTGGTTTCATGCGCGATCTTGAGAGTCTACGGGCGCGAAATTTAGCCTTGGGGGGCAACATGGATAACGCCATTGTGCTCGATGATTTTAAGATATTGAACGAAGATGGTCTACGCTATGAAGATGAGTTCGTTAAGCACAAAATACTAGATGCAATTGGCGATTTATACTTATTAGGACATAGTTTGATTGGCGAATTTAGTGGTTTCAAATCCGGACACGCACTCAATAACAAGCTACTGCGGAGTTTGATGAAAAATACCAAGGCCTGGCAGGAAGTGACTTTTAAGAGTCTCGCCGATGCGCCGATTTCTTACGTTGCCGCGGCGGCTAACGGCTAGCGCTAGGGTAACGGCATAAAGCCGTATTTTCTGAACGCGGCATCACCACTAGGTCCGCGCACATAGGCTACAAACTTGACCGCATCCGACTTCGCCACGGTAGTGAGCGCAATTGGATAAGTGATAGGCAAATGGGTGTCGTCGGGAAATACATCGATCACCCGAATTTTTTTATCAGCCAGGGCATCGGTCGCGTACACGATGCCGAGTGGTGCCTCGCCACGATCGACAAACGCGAGTGCCGAGCGTACGTTTTCGGCGCGCACCAGACGCGGTTCAACGGCGTTCCACACCCCGAGTTTCGTGAGCGCCTCTCGGGCGTATCGGCCCACGGGTACAGCATCAGGATCACCGGTTGCTAAGCGGCCGTTACCCAATACAGCAGCGAGGGGAAAATTCGGAGCGATCTTAAGCGCGAGCTTGCTGTCCACTGGCGCCACGAGCACCAGCCGATTACCTAACAGATTGTGTCGCGTCGGAACTTGAATTAATTTGCGACTTTGTAGATAGTCCATCCACTCAAGGTCTGCAGAAAAAAAGACATCGGCGGGCGCGCCATTCTCGATCTGGCGAGCAAGCGTGGAGCTCGCTGCAAACGACAATTTAACCGGTATTGAAGTCTCTTTGATAAAATTTTCGCCTAATTCTTGCAGCACGTTGGTCAAGGACGCTGCGGCGAACACGATAACCGAGGGTTTATCGGTATTCAAAGCCA
>JAYVYN010000115.1:0-27254 GCA_043784265.1 Gammaproteobacteria bacterium
AATATTTCAACATATGTCGACGCGGTGTTGGTGCAAATACAAAAAAGTAGGCTACGATGCCATAAAGCACAAATCGACTTACGCTTCGACCAAGATTCAAGGAAATGAGCGTCATGAGTCGTAACATGCCGGTAGTGCCACGTTCTTTGGCGGCCACCCAATCGGGTACCGTAGGCTCAGATTGCATATTCTTTTGCAGAATGAGTGGTAAAAAATCCTTTAGCGACAGTTTGGCTCGGGGTTGCTAGTTCAAAACGAAAAGAGCTGGGAAGTTCGTGCTGAAATTGTAGAATCAATGCTTGACCAGGTCGTACCACGTTAAGAAATTTTATCGACGTAAGGCAGCACTGATTTAACGAGACGCCGGTCAAGGTTGCTATTGCTTGCAGGGTCGCGTCAATCAGGACAACTCCCGGAACAATTGGGTTGCCTGGGAAATGCCCTTTGAAAGCTGCGTGGTCCGTAGGAATAACGATGTTAGCAATCATAGGTTGGATCTTAGTTGATTTAGGGGTGCCAATTGATTGAGTGTTGACGCGGCAATTTTGCCGGTACTGTTGCGGGGTATTTGGTCGACGGTTTGGAGCGGTCGCGGAAGAAACACTGGGTCTATGTGATTGCGTAGACTTCGCAGAATAGTATCGGCGGTGATACCCGGTGCCACAACCAAAGCTGCGAGTCGAGTAGTGCCGGTGGGGGAGTGTTCGCCTCGATCCTCTGGAATATAGAAAACTCCATCAATAACTCCTGGTACCGCCATGAGCTGATGGTTCAAGTAAGCTAACGAGCTGCGTTTCCCTGCAATATTGATAAGATCCTGGACTCGGCCATGCAGAAGGAATTCGTTATCGCTCAAGAGTTCGATTAAGTCGCCGAGCGGCACTGGCGCTTCGACATGTCCCCCGTGTGCAAAGGTAATGCCCTCAGTTTGAGTGAGTTTGATATCAGGAAAAAGCCACCAGTTGAGTGAGACACTGGTGCGACGCGAGGCGATCTGACCGGTCTCGGTGGTGCCATAGATTTCGAGGAGGGGTGCGCTAAAGCGAATTTCTGCGGCCGCCGCGATTGCCGACTCTAAGGGTGCCGTTGCGCACAACACTAAGTCCACTGCGGGTAGCCTAATCGGGTATGCCAGAAGAGCGCGTAAGTGAATGGGCGTCGTAATCAAGACTCGCGGCCTTGGTACCAATGCTAGTGCATCCGCGATATCTGCCGGATAAAACGGCCGTTCCGAGCAAAATGCCTGGCCCGATTGGAGTGCCACGAGGACGCTGGATTCAAATCCGTACATATGCTGTGCGGGCACGGTCGCCAGGAGTACATGTTGTGGATCGGTAAGAGTCAGCCTGAGGCGAGTGGCCTCAGCGCGCACGTTTGCAACTAAAGGACCCCAAGTCTTAGCATGCGGTACCGGAATGCCGGTAGACCCCGAGGTAAATACATAGGCGACTTTTTGATCGCAAGCTAAGCTGGGAACGCTCCAAATATCAGAATGTTTAGCCGGCGTGCTCGGCAATTTCAGTAAAGGCAGATCGATATCGCAGTCGGCGCTATCGGTCAGACAGAACGCATCGGATGTAAATTCTTTCAGGTAACGTACCATTTCCGGCAGATAAGTCGGTGGCAATAAACTAATTCGATTCTCAATTAAGCACGCTGCCAGTCCGACCGAAAATTGGTATCGATCAGCGCAAGCATTTAAGACATGTTTGCCCTCGGGCAGTAGCGACGCCAACCGGGTTACATCCGCTAGGAATTGTTGAGCTGTAATAGATTGTGCGCCGCGGTAGGCGACAATGGCGTCTCGCGTATGACAGAGAAGCGGAATTTTCGGCATTAGCGGCGCAGCGACTGGACCGTTTTGGGGGCCAGCAGAAAGACCCGTATTCCCACAAAAACACTGGCGTGCTGCATATAGGGCAGCACGCGCTTGCGGACGATGTACTCCTTAATAAATAGTGCTGCGACCAGAGGAAGGGTGAAAAAATTGGCGAAAAATATCGTCCTACCTAATAGCCGAGCGGCGATCAATCGGTTGTTTTGGTGGACAATCAGGGCGTAGACGAGTGCGTCGAAGCCAAGCGCTAATCCTTGCAACCTACGATTCAACGGATCCTCTGACTAGCCACAAAATCCGCAAGAGTATTCAGCGATCGGAAGATTTTATAGTTCTCGGGGCTATCCGCCTTGAGTTGTATGCCATATTCCTTGGCGACGATCAGCGCAATTTCAAGAATGTCGATGGAATCAAGGCCGAGACCGTCACCATATAATGGTGCATCGAAATCGATGGTCTCAGGAGAGACGCTTAAGTTGAGTGCGTTGACGATCAACTTGGCCAGATTCTGCCGTACGGTAGCTACTTGTTCGTCCATTTAACTTCTTCAATTGTGAGGCATTCAAACCGCTATTATTAGGGCCTAAAGCGCGAAGCGCAACTGTCGTGGAAGTATGATATGGTGATGCAGATGGCCGCCCCGCACCCGCCCATGGAATCGTACTATAAAAATGAGGCTGATCGCAGTCGATGGGTACGTGAAATTTTTAGTCGTACGGCCGGGGACTATGATCGTGTGGAGAGAGTATTAGGATTGGGCAGTGGATCTTGGTACCGACGTCGTGCGTTATTGCGCGCGGGCCTTCTTCCCAATATGAGCGTGCTTGACATAGGCACGGGAACCGGGCTGGTGGCGCGCGAGGCTGCCACTATTGTGGGTGATGCGACTCTGGTCATTGGTGTCGATCCTAGTCCCGGGATGCTGGATCACGCGCAAGTTCCTACAGGGTTGAAATTAATAGCGGGAAGTGCCGAAGCTATTCCGGTCGCATCAGAATCGGCGGATTTTCTGAGTATGGGTTATGCGCTTAGGCACGTAAGCGATCTGGGGGCGGCATTTGCAGAATTCTTTCGCGTGTTACGTCCAGGGGGGCGAATCTGTTTGCTGGAAATCACGCAACCGGAAAACAGAATTTCGCGTGCGATATTAAAAGCCTACCTGCGAGGCGTGGTGCCGACGATTGCGAAAATTGTGTCGCGGCACAGCGATATGCCGGAACTTATGCGTTATTACTGGGATACCATAGCCGCATGCGTGCCGCCTCAAGCAATTTTGGAGGCACTTAAGTCGGTCGGCTTTGTGGCGGTAGATCGTCGCGTTGAGCTAAGTATTTTTTCCGATTACCAGGCGCTTAAAAAGCATACTCGGTAACCGAGGTATAGAACCTAACAGTAGTCTAAAATGCATCCAACTTAGCAGTGCGTTGTCACGCCAATAATTAAAGTGTGAAACGCCTCCTTCTTCTTTTCGGTAATATCGGACCGGGACCGGTAGATTGATGGGTTGGACCCCACGCCAACAAAGTCTCACAACAGCCTCGACATCGAAGTCAAAGCGCCGCATCCATCGTTGTTTTCGCATAATTCGTTCAAGCGGCACTATTGGGTAGACGCGAAAGCCAAACAGCGAATCATGTACTCCTGCCCATAGGGTTTCGAGATTTGCCCACCAATTAGATATTTTGCGGCCGCGAACCCGTAGCAACGGCGCGTCGACGCCAAATACCGGCTCCCCCAGAATCATGGCTGCCGGGTACTTGTGTGAGGTCGCCATGAAAATGCGGATACATTGCGCCGGATGCTGACCGTCTGAATCCATGGTGAGCACATGAGTGAAGCCTTGCTGTAACGCGAGTCTTAGCCCCAGCAACACGGTGTGCCCTTTGCCGGCGTTGCGAGGCTGTACGTACACTTTGAGCCCCGGATCAGTCGCGGAAATTTGCATCAATTGGTCTTGGGTCCCGTCAGTGCTGCCGTCCACTAAAACCCATACCGGATTCCAAACCTCGCGCGCGGCCGCCACTGTTTCAAAAACCTTGGCGCCTGGGTTGTAGCTCGGGATGAGCACCAGATGTGTTTTGGAAGCTTCCGAGCTCATGTGATTTTTTGTTGAATCCAGCGATTTTGAGTGGAATTGACGAGTTCAGAGCAAAAATAACCTTCCAGCTCAACAGTGAAAGCGCGCACGTCCGTTGGGTAAGCGAAGCGACGACCCAGGCGTACGCGATATCTAATGGGCAGTCTGGGTGGTCGAAACAAGTTCCATCCTTTACTGAGAAACGCAGAATCTTGTTCGATAATAAGAGTCTGTACCGGCACCTTCGCGTACTTGGCTATTATTCCAACCCCCGCCCCCAGTTCATTGATGGGTGCTCGCGTGCTGCGAGTACCTTCTGGAAATAAGAGTACGATTCCACCGCGCTTTAGCTCTTCGACCGCCGTTACGATCATTTTTCTGGGCGAATCATTGCGGATGTATTTTGCGAGGCGCGAACCCACTCCGATAAATATATTATTCATTAAATTGGCTTTCATCACGCAGGAAACATTCGGGTTGTGGGCAACAACCAAAAGAGCATCGATTAAGCTGGGATGGTTGCTGGCTAGGATCATCGGTCCGTCTTGAATTTCATGTAGACCGGACAGATCGAAACGGTAGGCCTGCATCAATTGGAGCGACCAGACATAGGTGCGGAAACCGATGAAAATTCCCCATCGACCGCAGGTGCGACCAATACGCTGAGGCAATAAGAACAAGGGTATGGCTACTATTGTCCAGGCTAAACAGAGAGATCCGAGCAGTAGCAATGAGATCGCTAGCGCTATTGTTTCAACACTGTGAGTTAAAGTTTTGAGCACGTGACGCTAAGGGGCTGCGCCATTGTCGACCAATATCGAGGAATAGCTGACCATCCAGGCAAACCCAATCCCTAAGGCCCAATATTCCTTGCTACGCACAAGCGGACTGTCCGCAAACGTAGTTCCGTGCAATGAGTCATAGCGAGCATACGCTCCTAACCAAAAATTCGGGAAGCGCTTAGAAATGGCGGCCAGAAATTGCGTACCGGCGTAGCCCCCCGGCGCCTGATAGACGGGTCGGTCCGAGCGTGCGTACTGGGGTGCCACGGTATAAAAATATTGATTGTATTGTCGATTCGAAAAAAGAGGTCCCATCAGCACGCCAAGGTCCCAACCTGAATGGCCGCCGACGCTCAGCCAATCGACATTAAACTGTGGCGCGAAGCTTAATCCCACAATTCCGGGAGCGGCGGATACACTCACGCCTAAGCGCAGCGGCGCGCGAATATCGAATCGAATCCCACGATCTTGAGTTTCATACACGTGCCAGTCAACAGAAGGACCAATCTCGAAAATTGGTTTAAGATCAGGCATCCCTTGGCGTGCGGGTACGTGTCGACTACTAACCGGTATGGTCCCGCCAGCGTTTATGTTAATTTCAATTGCATCGCGAGCGAACACAACGCTTCGTACGCCGTCTCGATCGGCGCGTAAAAATTTACCTCTATAAACGAAATAGGGAATAGGAATGAGATAGGTAGCTGTAGTATCTGCGCCGCGATAGGCTGACATCGCCAACGCGGCACCCCCCAAACCAAATTCCCAAAGCGGTTGCTTTGTAAGTTCCTTGTCCGCCGCCGTGCACGGCATTACGAGGCCAGCCATTAGGCAGCCAATTCCCATAGCTCTTTGGTATCTAACCGACCGGTATTTAAGCCAGGGCACCGAACGCCTCAATCTCTATTGAAAGGTCGGCGCGACAAATATCGGCCTGCAGATACATAGCGGGAAATTTCAAATCTAACAGCTCCGCGAGTTCGCGGGCCACAATCTCATGGTCCCGTACGTGGCGCAGGTAGATTTTGAATCGCAGCTTCTCGAATACGAAGTGCGTGTTGTCTATTCTTTCTTGTACCGTATCTACCACGGATCGAATATTTACGAGGGTTTCGCGGGTTTGCCCGAGAATGTTCCCAGCGCTGACCGTGCTATGCCCGACAATACTGGAAGTGCCTGAGATGAACAAAACGCTCGCCAACGGGCACTTTAGCAAAGTTGCTCGTGAAAATAGAGGGCGAAAATCTCCATATTCGGCAGGGTAATTATAGGCCGGGACTTGGCGTGGATTTTCAATCGTTATGGGCGCTGAGACACTCGCAATGAAGTAAATGCTGAGTGCAGTATTAGGACCTGTGCCCAGGGCGCAGGCGGCAGGAGCGAGGGCCGCGGGGCTGTGGGCGCTAAAAAGGTCACCATATTTGTTAAACGATTTTTGCCGAGCCTCATTGAACTGACGATAACGCTCTAAGCCATCGTTTTGCTGATTGATCTGTGGAAGATAATGCCAGACCCGTAATAAATGAGGAACACCTATTTTTCGCAAGCACGCAAAAATTTGATCATAAGCATTTTCCGTCGCATGCGATAAAGTGACCGACGCTTGAATGGCAATTCGACCAAATAAGAAGTGTCCGTTGGTGCGGTATTCAACATCTCCAAAGGCGTTATTGTGCAATGGCTCGGCGGCACGCCATACTTCGTATACTAGTGGCGATACCCCAAGCGCCCGTGCCTGGACCAATGCCACCGGAAAATTGGCTTCGACGCGCGTATTTTTTTCACCTATTCGTGCAATGCCGAGAATGTTGCTCCAATGGTGAGTGCGGCATTGTTCTAATTGCGATTCAGTATAATAGTCAACTGTAAGCAATCTATTGTGTCTCGCGAATATTGCGGCGGCGCTGCATCATGGCCTTCAGCGAACGACGAACACTGAACAGTGAGGCTGTGCGATACAGGGTTTTGAAAATATTAAGCGCTGTCCAGATGGGCGTTATTCCGAAAATGTCGCCGGCCAGCACCGACATCAGGGCTTCCTTGGTGCGCAATAAATTGCGCGGACTCATAAAGAGTTCGCGCATAGTCGGTGTCGTAACGCGGTATATAAACCACGATAATTCGCGCGGGCCGTGTTGCATGATTCGATCGAAGTTCTTGAGAGCTGCGACGCTATTTTCGGGCTTGCGCAGACACACGTCTACCGCTTCGGCTCCTGCCACGGCACTGTTCATTGCTAACCACACACCAGATGAAAAAACCGGATCAATAAAGGCATAGGCATCGCCTAAAAGCAGGTAATTTTCTCCATGACTACGATTGGCGGCGTAAGAGTAGTTTCCGGTGGCCTCAACGTCGCGTATCAATTCAGCCGCGCTTAAGCGTTTAGCAAGGGGTTCGCAGTGCTTGATGGTTTGCATGAAAAATTCATTTAACGGCATTTTTCGCATCTTCATGTAGGAGGGCCAGACTACTGCGCCTATGCTGGTAGCTCCATCGGCCAGTGGGATAAACCAAAACCACCCGTGTTCGAACCAATATATGGAAATTAACCCTGCGCGGCTGCCTGGGTAGCGTTCGGCACCGCTAAAATGTGCGTACATGGCGGCGCTATTGTGTTTTTTATTGCGACTTTTGGCGCCTAGTTGCGTGGCGAGTAATGTGTCCCGGCCCGAAGCATCGATTACAAATTTTGCGTCCCAGGTTATGGGTAACTCATCCGCTAAAGTGGCGTGAACTTTACTTGCAGAATCGGCAAAGTCAACGCGGTTGACCTTGCAATTTTCCATCACGGTTACCCCGCAGGTTGCCGCACGCCGAATTAGGATCTCGTCAAATTCAGAACGACGTACCTGGTAGCCGAATGGCATATCTTTATTCCAGGCTTCTTCAAATAAAAATGTTTCGCCGCGCCCGTGACTGGGTGATACAAATTCAGCGCCGCGCTTTTCCATGCTAATTGCACGAATGTGTGGCGCTACTCCGAGTCGTTCAAAGAGCGGCAAATTGGCGGGTAGTAAAGATTCGCCGATATGAAAACGAGGATGTCGACTTTTCTCAAGCAACGCAACTTTGTAGCCTTTTTCTGCGAGTAGGATTCCCGCTGTAGAGCCGGCAGGACCTCCTCCAATGATGACTACATCCGCGATTTTGGCGCTCATGATTGATAATACTGTATTACAGTAGATCGCGTAGTCGGTAGTAGAGCATAGCAAGCATCAAAGATGGGCGGCGCAAGTATGCACCGCCTGGAAAATCGCGGTGGGGAATGCGGGCGAATACGTCGAAGCGTTCAGCGGTGCCGGCGAGTGCTTCGGCTACGAGTTGCCCGCTTAAGGCTGTGAGTGTCATGCCGTGACCAGAAAAGCCTTGTAGATAAAATACGTTAGGGGCAAGGCGTCCGAAATTTGGCGCGCGGCTCATGGTGATGTCAAGAAACCCGCCCCAGGTGTATTGCACTTTGACGTCGGCGAGCGTTGGGAATATTCGCAGCATGCGTTTACGCATCGACTCCGCGACGTTCAGAGGTTCGAGCGCGCTGTAGCTTACACGGCCACCAAATAACACTCGGGTGTCGGCGGACAGTCGGAAGTAATCGACGATCCAATTGAGGTCGGCGATTGCGGCGTTACTCGGCAGAAGTTTAAGCGCACGTTCCTTGGACAAAGGTTCGGTTGCGATGATGTAGGTGCCGACGCCGAGAATGCGCTTGGCTAATAGCGGTGCTACGCCATTCAAGTAGGCGTTGCCGCATAGCACGAGGTGTTTGGCGAGGATTCGTCCTTTGGCGGTGTGAATAGTGACGGTGTTGCCGTTGCTGTAGTTGAGGACCTGAGAATTTTCAAAAATTTGCGTGCCTGCGCGCTCGGCGGCTTGTGCTAACCCAAGGGTGTACTTTAAGGGATGGAGGTGGCCGCTCTGTGTGTCGAGTAAACCGCCTAAATATTGGTCAGTGCTGATATGCGATTGCAATTCGTTGCGATTCAGAAGTTGCACCGAACGATAGTCATTTTGCTCGCGTAATTCGTTGGACCATTGCTCGAGTTCTTGCAGCTGGCGCGCTTTGACGGCGACGTGGATATGGTTGGGACGGTAGTCGCAGTCTATTTTGTGGTCGTGAATGAGTTGTTGGGTGAGCTTTAATCCTGCAATTGAGAGGTCAAATAGGCGACGTGCGTCGTCTCGTCCTACTTGTTTGATGAGGGTTTGTTGGGGGGTTGCGAGGCCGAATATGGTTTGTCCGCCACTTCGACCGGAGGCACCGTAGCCGATTTCGCGGGCTTCGAGGAGTGCTACCCGGTAGCCGCGTTGGCTTAAGTGTAAGGCGGCCGATATTCCGGCAATGCCGCCCCCGACAACGGCGACATCTACCTGCGTTTCGCCTGCCAGTGGCTCGCGGGCGGTACGGACTTGGGCGGCGCTTAAGGAAGCGGCGTAGTAGGAGCGGGCGGGGGGATCGGATAGGTGCATTTGGGGGCTATTGACAGAAATTGGAGGCTGTGGGCTTGCTTAGAAAATGATGCTGCGAGACGCATTGACGCATCGCACCAAACACGGCTAAGTGCTGGAAATGCTTAAATCTTAGCCTATTTCGATGGGTAACACAGCCCGGTGTACCCCAAATCTGGTGTAGAATCTGTATCAAGAAAGCCTAGTCATATCCTTAGGCGTTTAATATATTAAACATGTCTCGCTTGCCGCTTATCGGAATTCCAGCCGATCGCCGGCTGTATGGGAAGCAATACTTCCACATGGTCGGCGAGAAGTACATCGAAGCCGTGGCTCACGGTGCTGGTGCCATGCCGGTGCTTATTCCGGTTTTGGGGCCTGAGCTTGATTTGTCATCGCTTTTAAAAGTGTGCGACGGGTTGTTGTTAACCGGGAGCGCATCGAATGTTGAACCTCACCACTACGGAGGACCGGCGAGTTTGCCGGGTACACTACATGATCCAGATCGGGATGCTACGACGCTTCCGTTGATTCCGCGGGCAATTGCTGCGGGGTTACCGGTGTTGGCGATTTGCCGGGGTTTTCAAGAAATGAATGTGGCCTATGGCGGGACGCTGTGGCAGAACATTCACGAGGTGCCAGGGCATCTCGACCATCGCGACGATGAGTCGCTTACCCTCGATGCGCAATATGGACCAGCGCACGAGGTGAGTTTGGAGCCTGGAGGGCTGCTGCGTGAAATTGCAGGGGCTGACCGGCTGATGGTCAACTCTTTGCATTGGCAGGGAGTGCAAAATCTTGGGCCTAATTTAACGGTGGAGGCGCGCGCACCCGATGGAGTCATCGAGGCTTTCCGGGTTGCGGATGCGACTCATTTCGCGGTGGCCTTGCAATGGCATCCCGAATGGCAGTTTTCTAATAATCCATTTTCGAGTGCGCTATTTGCCGCCTTTGGCGATGCATGTCGGCGTACTTTAGCGGCAAGGTGATTTATGGCGAGTACGATAAAACTTTTTTTGAAAGAACACGGTATTTCTGAGGTGGAAGCCATTATCCCGGATATGGCGGGCGTGGCGCGGGGCAAATTAATGCCGGCTGAGAAATTTGCGGAAGAAGAAGGCATGCGTCTCCCAGAGGCCATTTTTCTTCAGACGGTGACCGGGGACTACCCGGACGATCAGAGTGCGATGAATCCTTCTGATATCGATATTGTGCTTAAGGCTGACCCTAACACGGTACGCGTCGTGCCGTGGGCGGCGGAACCGACGGCGCAGGTGATTCATGATTGTTTCTATGGGGATGGCAGTCCGGTCACCATGGCGCCTCGTTATGTGCTGCGTAGGGTGGTTGATCTATACGAAGCTCAAGGTTGGGAGCCGGTGGTCGCTCCCGAGCTTGAGTTCTTTTTAGTTGAACCGAATATTGATTCCGATTATCCGCTGAAGCCGCCTATTGGTCGGTCGGGGCGGCCGGAAATTGGTCGTCAAGCGTACAGCATCGCTGCGGTAAACGAATTCGACCCGTTATTTGATGATATGTATTCATTTTGCGAGGCTCAGGATATCGAGATCGATACTTTGATCCATGAGTCTGGCGCGGCGCAGATGGAGATCAATCTGCTGCATGGTTATCCGATGAGCCTGGCTGACCAGGCGTTCTTGTTTAAGCGCACTGCACGGGAAGCGGCCCTGCGGCACAAAATGTATGCCACTTTTATGGCGAAACCGATGGCGAAGGAGCCGGGCAGTGCCATGCATTTGCACCAAAGTATTGTGGACGTTAAGACGCGTAAGAATATTTTTAGTAATCCGGATGGTTCGGCTTCCGCATTATTTTTTAGTCATATAGCGGGGCTACAGAAGTATCTTCCAGGGGCGATGTCCTTGTTTGCACCGAACGTGAATAGCTATCGGCGCATTAGCCGCTACTCTTCGGCACCTATTAACGTGCATTGGGGCTATGACAATCGAACCGCTGGTTTGCGCGTGCCGATGTCGGGTCCTGAGGCTAGAAGGGTCGAGAATCGGGTAGGTGGTGCGGATGCGAACCCTTATTTGGCCATTGCGGCGTCGCTGGCCTGCGGCTATCTCGGCATGATGGAGGGATTGAAGGCGTCTGAGCCTATTTCAGGCAGTGCTTATGATCTGGCCATTGCCCTTCCACGGACACTGGCGGAGAGCTTACGGTTATTGCGCGAGTCTAAGCCGTTGGTGGATTTATTCGGTGATCGCTTCGTGTTGGCCTACACGGCGGTCAAGGAAGCCGAGTACGAAACCTTTGCCCAGGTCATCAGTTCTTGGGAGCGCGAACACCTTCTGTTGAATGTTTAATGGGCTAGGCTCTGTCCCTTAAGCTCCGGCTGCGATATAAAGCAGATCTACTAAGAACGCAGGGGCAGGATCGATGTTGAATGTGCGTGTGCGCGTGCGCCGGATCGCGATGTTGCTCGCGATTGCGAACGGCTGCCTGACTTTAATGGCTTGCGGTGGTCGTGGCAGCCCGGCGGCGGGCGCGGGCGCGGGCGCGGCGGATGCAGGCGTGGCGGGGGTGGCGGGCGGGCCTAAAGTGCTCAATCTCTATATTTGGTCGGATTATCTTGCGCCCAACACCTTGAGTAATTTCGAGGCGCAGACCGGGATCAAGGTGCATGCGGCCTACTTCGATGCGAATGAGACTTTGGAGACCAAGCTATTGGCGGGTCATAGCGGCTATGACGTGGTGGTACCGACGGCGTCTTATTTCGCGCGCCAAATAAAAGCGGGGGTCTATTTACCGCTGGACAAACTTAAGCTCCCGAATTTTAAATATATGGACCCGGAGCTTATGTCGCGCGTAACCGTGCACGATCCCGGTAACGCGCACGGGGTAATTTATCTGTGGGGCACTAATGGTATCGGCTACAATGAGAAAATGGTGAAGGCACTGATGCCTAACCCACCGCTTAATAGTTGGAGCCTGATATTTGATCCGGTGGTGGCTGCACAAGTTGCAAAATGCGGCATTAGCATACTGGATTCGCCCGCGGAAATGCTGCGCGCGGTGTATAGCTATATGGGGAAAGACCCAAATTCGCAAAGTCCCGCTGATTTAGCACAAGCACAGAGTGTACTAGCGAAAATTCGTCCCTATATTCGCAATATCAATTCCTCGGAATATATTGAAGCTTTAGCAAACGGTGATCTGTGTATTGCTGTGGGCTATAACGGCGATGTGTTGCAAGCGCGAGACCGAGCTCACGAGGCTAATAAGGGTATCGATATCTCGTACCAGGTACCCAAAGAGGGGTCGATTTTGTGGATGGATATGCTGGCTATTCCCAAGGACGCACCGGATCCGGCAAGCGCCTACGCGTTTATTAACTACATCATGACACCACAAGTGACCGCCGATATTTCCAATTTCAAGCGCTACGCCAATGCGAATGCGGCGGCGCGACCTCTGGTGCTGCCGGCGGTCACGGGGGATCCGGGCATATATCCCGTTCCGGAGGTTCAGAAAAAACTGACGCTACAGTTGGCCGATTCACCAGATCAGACGCGTGCGATTACACGGGTTTGGCAAAAATTCAAGACGGGCCAATAACGGGTGGCCATTTCCGCGGGACCTATCGCAAAACCTACTCCCTGGAATGATCCAACGGCACGTGCCTATGTGCAATTAGAACATGTCAGTAAGTCATTTGGTGACTTTAAGGCGGTGGATGATATTAGCCTTAAAATTTACCAGGGCGAAATATTCTGTTTGCTGGGCGCTTCGGGCTGCGGCAAGACCACGCTGTTGCGTATGTTGGGTGGTTTTGAGACACCCAGTGCGGGTCGCATATCAATTGATGGCGAGGATATGACGGGTGTGCCGCCGTATTTGCGTCCCGTCAATATGATGTTTCAATCGTACGCGCTATTCCCGCACATGAACGTGGAACAAAACGTCGCCTTTGGTTTGAAACAGGACGGTGTGGGCAAGGCCGAAATTAAGGACCGCGTCGCGACCATGCTTGACTTGGTGAAGATGGGTGAATTCGCTAAACGCAAACCGCACCAACTATCGGGTGGTCAGCGCCAGCGTGTGGCTTTGGCCCGCTCATTAGTCAAGCGACCTAAGTTATTGTTGTTAGACGAACCGTTGGGTGCGCTAGATAAAAAGTTGCGTGAACATACCCAATTTGAGTTGATTAGTTTGCAAGATAAGTTGGGTGTGACCTTTGTGGTGGTAACTCACGATCAGGAAGAAGCCATGACGCTTGCGAGCCGTATTGGTGTTATGGATCATGGCGAGATCGTGCAGGCGGGTACACCGTCTGAGATTTACGAATTTCCGAGTTCTAAATTCGTGGCTGATTTCGTAGGATCGGTGAATATTTTCGAGGGTAAGCTGATTGAGGATGAACCGGAACACGTACGCATCGCCTCGCACGAACTCGGTGCGGTTATATACGTGAGTCACGGGATTAGTGCAGCGCCAGATGCCATCGTATGGGCGGCAGTGCGCCCTGAGAAAATACTCATGTCCACCGAGGCACCTTGTGGTACGGAGAACGTGGTGCGCGGCACCGTCCAAGATATTGCCTACCTGGGTGATTTATCAATTTATTTGGTTAAATTACCGACCGGCAAGATTGTGCGTGTGACACAACCCAACACCTCGCGTCACGCAGAGACTATTACCTGGGAGCAACAGGTGTACCTGTCCTGGAATTCTTCAAGTCCGGTGGTAGTGACCCGTTAACGCCATAGCACGATTGGGATTTTTGAAGAAAATCGGCCTGAACGGACGCGGGCTGGTAGTGGCCCTGCCTTATGTGTGGTTGCTCTTGTTTTTTGTCGCACCGTTTCTCATTGTTCTCAAGATTTCATTTTCGGACGTTGATCTGGCGATTCCGCCTTATAAACCGCTGTTGGAATGGACTGCTAAAAACGCGGTGGCGGTAAAGCTTAATTTTAATAATTACGCGTTTTTGTTTACGGATGAGCTGTATTTGAAGGCATTTGTTAATTCGATCAAGGTGGCGTTAGTCTCTACAGTTCTTTGTTTGTTGATTGGTTATCCCATGGCCTATGGGATTGCGCGCTCCAAGCCTGTGACGCGAAATATTTTATTGCTATTAGTGATTTTACCGTTCTGGACCTCGTTGTTATTGCGCGTGTATGCCTGGATTGGATTGTTGAAGGCCAATGGAGTCATTAATAATATTTTGATGTCCTTAGGGTTGATACATGAACCTTTAGTGATGCTGTATACCCAGTTCGCGATGTACGTGGGTATCGTGTATTCCTACCTGCCATTTTTGATCTTACCCCTGTATGCAAATTTGGAAAAAATGGATTGGCAATTATTGGAAGCGGCGCAGGATTTAGGCTGTAAACCCTATCAAGCGTTTTACAAAATAACGCTACCGCTTTCGCGTAACGGCATTTTAGCTGGCTCAATGTTGGTCTTTATTCCGGCGGTAGGAGAATTTGTGATACCTGCATTGCTAGGAGGGCCCAATGCCCTAATGATAGGGCGAATTCTGTGGGATGAGTTTTTCTCGAATCGTGCTTGGCCGGTGGCCAGTGCGGTCGCTATCCTAATGTTGATAATGTTGGTGCCGTTCATGATGTGGTATCAGAGTGTGCAGGCGCGCGAATCGGCGGGCTCGCGATGAACGAGCGTCGTTCATTTTTCGTTATTACGTGTTTAGCATTCGGTTTTGCGTTTTTGTATATCCCCATTTTGTCGATGGTGGTTTTTTCGTTTAATGCTTCCAAGCTCGTGACTGTGTGGGATTCTGTTAATTCGCCGACCTTGAAGTGGTATCACGTGCTATTCAGCAATGAAGAGATACTGGATGCGGCTTGGATTTCTTTGCGGGTTGCGGTTGTCAATGCCTCCGGTGCGGTGGTGCTGGGTACCCTGGCGGGTTTCGGGTTGGCGCGGTTTGAGCAGTTTAGGGGGCGCTTCACGCTCAATGCGATGACTACGGCGCCCCTGGTGATGCCGGAAGTGATCACCGGCTTGTCATTGCTCTTATTGTTTGTGGCCCTAGAGGAGACTATAGGTTGGCCGGCGGGGCGCGGCATTACTACGATGACCATCGCGCATATGACTTTCTCGATGGCCTATGTCACGGTGGTGGTGCAGTCCCGCTTGGCGAGTTTCGACACTGCGCTGGAAGAGGCCGCAATGGATTTGGGTGCGAGGCCGCTGAAGGTGTTTTTTGTTATCACGCTGCCAATTATTTTCCCGGCGATATTATCGGGATGGCTGCTGGCTTTTACGCTCTCCTGGGATGACTTGGTGATATCCAGCTTCACCTCGGGCCCTGGCAGCAGCACTTTACCGATGCTGGTGTTCTCTAAAGTGCGTTTAGGGGTGAGTCCCGAGATCAATGTGCTGGCGACGCTGACGATTGGGGTGGTGACCTTAATGATTATCGGCGTGAGTTTGTGGATGGCGCGGGCGAGTCGCTTGGCTAAGGCGATCTAAACCAAAACCCGCTCAATCCCCCCCGTATTGGCGCGGCTAACATATTGTGGCAACCAATCTGTACCCAATAAATTCTTAGCAATTTCCACCACGATGTAATCGGCATCTAAATCCGAATCGTCCTTAAAGCGATTCAGACCTTGTAGACAGGATGGGCATGAAGTCAGCATTTTCACTTCACCCTTGTGTCCAGCGGCGCGAATTTTCTCGACGCCAAAACGCACTTCCTCTTCTTTCCGGAAACGTACCTGGGTGGATATATCGGGGCGGGTTATGCTTAAGGTGCCCGACTCCCCACAACATCGCTCATTTTGTTCGATGCGGCCGTTTTGCTCCGCATTCATGAGTGTATTGACTACGAGTAAGGGGTCGTGTTTTTTCATAGGCGAATGACAGGGGTCGTGATACATATAGCGCATGCCAGTGACAGACTCCAGCCGTACGCCTCTTTCCATCAGAAATTCATGGATATCCATAATTTTGCTGCCGGAAAATATTTTGTCGAATTCGTAGCCTTGCAATTGATCAAAACAAGTGCCGCAGCTGACCACCACGGTCTTAATGTCAAGATAGTTTAAGGTGTTTGCGACACGATGAAATAGCACGCGATTATCGGTGATAATTTTTTCCGCCTTGTCGAATTCACCGGCACCGCGTTGCGGGTAGCCACAACACAAATACCCCGGTGGTAGTACGGTTTGGACACCCACATGCCAAAGCATTGCTTGGGTGGCCAGACCCACTTGGGAGAACAGACGCTCGGAACCGCAGCCAGGGAAATAAAATACGGCTTCGGATTCCGCCGTGGTTTTTACCGGGTCGCGAATGATGGGCACATAGTTGCGATCTTCAATGTCGAGAAGTGCGCGGGCGGTCCTCTTGGGCAATCCACCTGGCATGCGTTTGTTGACGAAGTGGATGACCTGTTCTTTGATGGGTGCTTTGCCGGTGGTGGCGGGCGGGGATTTCGTTTGCGCCTTGGCAAAACGCTGCAGCACGCGATTGGCGAATCGCTGCGCTTTGTAACCCCAGTCGATCATGATCTTGCGGGTAAGTTTAATGGTCTGCGGGTTCGTGGCATTCAAGAAAAACATCGACGCAGTTGTTCCGACATTAAAACGTTTTTTGCCCATGCGACGCAGTAGATCACGCATCGCCATAGATACATCGCCGAAATCAATATCGACCGGGCAGGGACTTAGGCATTTATGACAGACAGTGCAATGATCCGCAACATCTGACAGCTCGTCCCAATGCTTAATCGACACGCCACGGCGTGTCTGCTCTTCGTACAAGAAAGCTTCGATTAATAACGAAGTTGCCAGAATTTTATCGCGTGGTGAATATAGCAGGTTGGCACGCGGTACATGGGTGGCACATACCGGTTTGCATTTCCCGCAACGCAGACAATCCTTAATGGCGTCAGAAATGCTGCTGATATCCGATTGTTGCATGATCAGGGACTCATGCCCTAATAGCCCGAAACTTGGCGTGTAGGCTCGGCGTAGATCGCCGCCCGGCATGAGCTTGCCTTTATTGAACCGACCTTCCGGATCGATCTTTTGCTTGTAGGCACGAAAATTTGCCAACTCATCCGTGGTTAGATATTCAAGTTTGGTGATTCCGATACCATGCTCACCAGAAATGACTCCATTAAGATCACGAGCGATACGCATAATCTTCGCCACCGTGAGGTTGGCGGTTTGTAGCATGGCGTAGTTATCGGAATTAACCGGGATATTGGTATGTACGTTACCGTCTCCCGCATGCATATGGAGTGCGATCCAAAGTCGGCCATGCAATACGCGTTTGTGGATGGCGTCGCAGTCGTCTATTACATGCGAAAATTCCGCTCCCATGAAAATGCGCAACAGGGCGGCCCGCAGCTCAGTCTTCCAGCTAACGCGAATGCTGCGATCTTGTAAGCGATCCAATAATCGCCCGCCCTGAGCCTCGCCCTGGGCTTCGCCAGCGCCCTCGCCTGAGGGCGCGTCCATGTTCTTAAGCAGGTAAGTCCATCGCTGCCGTAGATTCTCGATAGCTTCGCGTGCTTGATCGGTCCTGTCACTACGTGTCAGCGGCATAAAATATTGATCGAGTTCGTCTAGTAGTTCGAGCTTATTGCTGATAGATAACTCGATATTAATGCGCTCGATAGCATCCGTATATTCGCCGAGTCGCTCGAGCGGAATGACGACATCTTCGTTGATTTTAAAAGCATTGGTATGTTTGGCGATGGCCGCAGTTTTGGCGCGATCTGCCCAAAATTTCTTGCGGGCATCGCTATTGACCGCAATGAATCCTTCACCAGCGCGCGCATTGGCAATCCGCACCACTTCCGAGGTGGCCGCTGCGACTACCGCTTCATTCTCGCCGACGATGTCACCGACCAGCACCATTTTCGGTAGCGCGCCGCGCTTAGATTTCGTAGCGTAGCCGACGGCACGTAAATATCGTTCATCCAAGTGTTCGAGGCCGGCGAGGATGGCACCACCGGATTTATGAGTTGCTAGAAAATTTCTGATCTCTACGATGCTGGGTATTGCATCGCGGGCCTGGCCAAAGAATTCCAGGCAGACCGTGCGCACATGTGCTGGCATGCGGTGCAATATCCAGCGGGCAGACGTAATGATGCCGTCGCAGCCTTCCTTTTGAACGCCTGGAAGACCGCCTAAGAATTTGTCGGTGACGTCTTTACCGAGCCCCAATTTGCGGAAAGCGAGGCCTTCGATATCGAGTCGCTCAGAGCGCAATGTCTTGGCTTGCGTAGGGTGCATAGCGCCGTCCTTCCACTCTAATTGGAAGCTTGCTACTGCTACATCGTGAATTTTGCCGAGATTGTGATTAAGGCGTGTGACTTCGAGCCAATTGCCTTCGGGATCTACCATGCGCCACCACGCAAGGTTGTCGACCGCTGTGCCCCACAGGACGGCCTTCTTGCCGCCTGCATTCATGGCGATATTGCCACCCACACAGGCAGCGTCTGCCGAGGTAGGGTCGACCGCAAAAACTAATCCTGCGCGCTCGGCTGCCTCACTGACCCGCTTAGTAACAACGCCGGCTTCACAAAAAATGCTGGGCGTCGCGCTTGAGTGGTTGGCTAGTTGCACGTTCTCGACGGCGTTCAACATTTCAAGTTTTTCGGTGTTAATGACTGCTGACCACGGTGTTAATGGGACAACGCCACCCGTGTAACCGGTGCCACCGCCGCGCGGGATAATTGTCAATCCCAATTCGATGCAGTCACGTACTAGGGCCGGAATTTCCGCTTCCGTGTCAGGGTTGAGTACTACCAACGGCAATTCAACCCGCCAATCGGTGGCGTCAGTGACATGCGAGACCCGTGCAAAGGCGTCGAAGCAAATATTGTCGACACGAGTATGCTTGCTCAAAACGTGTCGAGCGCGCTTACGCTGGGTTACAAAGTCGGCAAAATCTTGGTCAAATTTTTGCACCGCATTGCTAGCAGCGCTCAGCAATTGCGCTACTTTAGCGTCTCTGGCGGTGTCGACTGCGCGTCGTTTTTCTATTCCACGTAGTCGGTGCTGCAACGCTTCGATTAATTGCCGTCGACGTTTAGGGTTTTCGATCAAATCGTCTTGCAAATACGGATTGCGCTGGACCACCCAAATATCACCAAGTACCTCGTATAGCATGCGGGCAGAGCGCCCAGTGCGCCGCTCTGAGCGTAATTCGTCTAGAATTTGCCACGCGGCATCGCCAAGTAAACGAACGACAATTTCGCGATCTGCCAACGAAGTATAATTATATGGAATTTCGCGCAAAAGTACCGGCACAGGGCTCATAGCGATAATTTTACGCACGAATGCAACTCAATGTGGCGAAACCTTGTCGGCTCGACTATGGTGTGATCTATGAAAGACAATACCCGGGTCAACCATCCGCCACCCGTGCACCTTGCGGCGGATAACCGCCCTCTGGTAGCACCAATCTACCAGTCGGTGAAATTTTCTCTGGATAATGTCAATGAGACTTTGCGGCTTTTACGCCATGAACGAGAGGGTTTTTTTTATTCACGCTCGTCTAACCCGACATTGCGGCAACTTGAGTTGTTGCTGGCGCAACTACAGGGTCGAGAGGATTGTCTATTGACCGGCTCAGGCGTGGCCGCGATTGCGGCATGCCTCTTGTCATTGTGTAAGCAGGGCGACCACGTGCTGTTATTTGTCGAGTCCTACGGTCCGACCCGCTACTTGGTGCAGAATATAATGGCGAGGTATGGAGTAACGCATACTCTACTTTCGATCGAAGACCTTGCCGGAATCGATCGAGTCTTGCGGGAAGTGCCGACTCGTCTGATAGTGTTCGAAAGTCCCACTAATCCTGTGACTAAAATTGCGGATATTGAGCATATGCTCGCGGCTGCACAACGGGCCGGCGCGTTGACGATAATGGACAATACTTTTGCGGGGTTTCACAATCACGGAAAGTACCCGATCGATATTTTTTTGCATAGTTTGACCAAGTATGCCTCGGGTCACGGTGACGTGATGGGGGGTGCGATTATCGCAAATGGTGCCCTGATCGCGGCGATGCGTAAAGACATCAATACTCTAGGGCCAACTCTGGATCCGCATGCGGCATTTCTCATACAGCGTGGCATGCGTACGTATTTTTTGCGCTATGAAAGGCAATGCGCCAATGCGCTGGCGGTAAGCCGGTTTTTGCGTGCCTCGGCGCGTGTAAAGCGTATTTTTTATCCGGGGCTTGAAGATCATCCGCAGCATCTCCTGGCGCGACGACAAATGTGCGATTTTGGCACCGTGGTGAGTTTCGAGTTGGAGCACGGTCACGACTCGGCTGCGCGCTTTTGCGAAGCGTTAAAATACTTTTCCATCACGGCGAGTGTGGGTTCCACCGAGTCGTTGGTGATGCCCCCGCAGCTATTGGGCGGTCATGAATTCAATGCCGCGCAGCGGCTGACCTCCTGTCTGGGCCCCGGCACGATTCGCCTCTCGATTGGCCTCGAAGATCCCGAGGATCTTATCGACGATCTCGGTCAAGCCTTAGAGGTTGCGTATTAGGCAATCGGCGAATTCACTGCACTTGACCTCTTTCGCTCCGTCCATCAATCGTGCGAAGTCATAGGTCACGGTTTTTTGGGCGATAGTGCGGTCCATGGCATTGATAATCGCATCAGCCACTTCAGTCCAACCCAAATATCTGAACATCATTTCGCCGGAGAGAATTAGTGACCCTGGATTCACCTTATCAAGATCTGCGTATTTCGGCGCGGTACCATGAGTCGCTTCAAATACGGCGTGCCCGGTCAAATAGTTGATATTACCGCCGGGTGCAATGCCAATTCCGCCGACTTGAGCGGCTAACGCGTCGGATAGATAATCTCCATTTAGGTTCATCGTTGCGATTACATCGAATTCGTCGGGGCGGGTGAGTACTTGTTGTAAGGTAATGTCGGCGATGGCATCTTTAATGATGACCTTGCCGGTCTTTTTTGCGGCATCCATATGCGCGTTCGCTTCTTTTTCGCCTTGGGCGGATTTAATGCGCTCCCATTGCTCCCAACTGAAGGTTTGCATAGGGAATTCGCGTTCAGCCAATTGGTAAGCCCAATTACGGAAAGCGCCCTCCGTAAATTTCATGATGTTGCCCTTGTGCACAATGGTCACGCTCTTGCGCTTATTGACAATGGCATATTCCACTGCAGCTCGAAATAATCGATCGGTACCTTCTTGAGACGCGGGTTTGATACCGATGCCAGAGGTGTTAGGGAAGCGAATTTTGGCGAACTGCGCCGGAAAAGACTGTTTGAACAAATCGAGGAATTTTTTACATTCTACAGAGCCTGCCTCGAACTCAATGCCGGCGTAAATATCCTCGGTATTTTCGCGAAAAATGACCATGTCGACTTTTTCCGGTCTCTTGACCGGCGAGGGTACGCCTTTGAACCAGCGTACCGGTCTTAAGCAGACATACAAATCAAGTAGCTGGCGCAGTGCCACGTTGAGTGATCGGATGCCCCCGCCAATGGGCGTCGTCAGCGGACCTTTAATTGACACTAAGTAATCGCGACAAGCGGTGACCGTCTCATCGGGTAGCCAGCTATTATAGCTTTTATGGGCTTTTTCGCCTGCGAAAACTTCCATCCAATGAATCTTGACTCGACCGCCGTAGGCCTTTTGTACGGCCGCGTCGAACACCCGCACGCTCGCTCGCCAAATGTCGCGCCCCGTGCCATCCCCCTCGATGAAAGGAATGATGGGTTGATCAGGCACTCGTAACTTACCGTTTACTATGGTAATTTTTTCG
The DNA here is from genome assembly GCA_043784265.1 of Gammaproteobacteria bacterium. Classification (GTDB taxonomy): domain Bacteria; phylum Pseudomonadota; class Gammaproteobacteria; order Steroidobacterales; family Steroidobacteraceae; genus Bog-1198. The sequence continues at coordinate 21,899 of JAYVYN010000115.1, forward strand.
CCGGATGGTGGAATTTGGAGGGGGGCTTGCTTAGGGTCGGACATGGCTTACTCTCCTATAATCTTACGTGCAATGTTAGCATGAGCAGCGTATTGAACTTATCCTAAGCGTTCGTCGTCGAAAGTCTTTATCCTATTCAGAACTTAAGTCCAAGGAAGCTGTTGCACCCCATGATTCTAAAAATTCCTCGTATGTGGGCCACGCCCCTGCTCTGTGTTTTTGTTTGCTTAAGCACAGGATGCCACAGTCGGCATGTCACCAGCGGTTATGGCGTTGCGTGGGTCACTTTGACCGCCGAACCATCCGAATTTACTAGTTACATCGTCAAGTTGGATTCAATTACTTTGACGCGTAGTGACGGGGTAGTAGTCACTGCGTTGGCTACTGTTGAAACTGTCGATTTGGCTAAGTTAAGCAATATTGCTGAGTTGTGGGGTTCGGCCACAATCCCGAATGGCAAATACTTATCGGCAAAAATTACTCTTGACTATACCGCGGCAAAAATTGCGACTATGATAAATGGCGCGCCGCAATTGGCGAACATAGTAGGGGCAACGGGGGCTGCCGTGACTACTGTGCCGGTGGTTGTTACTTTTGATGCGAACAATCCCCTGGTAGTGCTCCCCACGGGTGCTACCACCAACGCTACTCGACTAGCTTTTGATATTAATTTGCCGGCCTCGGGTAAGTTAAATACCGCTACTAGCCCGGCGACCTTGAACGTAAATCCGTATTTGACAGGGGGGATTTTAGCTTCGGATGCAAAACCGATTCGCATTCGAGGTCCGTTAATCAATTCCAGTGTAGTCGAAGGAACTTATACGGTTTATATAAGACCGTTCTATGACGAAGTTAACAGCTTGGGTGCTCTGACCTTATTTAACGATGCGAACACTGTGTATGCGGTTAACGGCACGACCTTGGTGGGCACGCCGGGCCTCACGGCATTGTCGCAGTCCTCGGCCGGCGTTACGATTACGGCTGCTTACACCACTTTTCAACCGACTACCAATACCGCGCTTAATCCGGCTATTTCGGCGGGTAAGTTCAATACGATTTATGTGGTCGCAGGTAGTACGCTTGAGGATGGATATACCCAAGGGATCGAGGGAGATGTGATCGCTCGCTCGGGCAATAACTTGACCCTGCGAGGCGCTACTACTAGCTTCAATACCGGTGCTTCGACTTATAACGTGTTAGACGCTACCGTGAAAGTAGGGCCAAGCACTATCGTGACTGTCGATGGTGCTGTAGCACCGAACCTTAATGCCGCTTCGATTGCGGTGGGGCAGCATATTGCGGCGCGTGGTCTCTACAGCGCAACCGCGGCTAATATAGTGACAGTGGACTCGACTGGTGCGACTAACATCAATACCGGTTCCGTGCGCCTCTTACCGACCGAGGTTTATGGCTCGGAGATTTCGACGGGTGCAGGCACGTTGGGTTTGAATCTCCTGAACATCAATAATTGGCCGGTCAGCAATTATAATTTCGCAGGCAATGGCGCTACCGCGGCTCAAGACTCGCAAGCAGCGAATTACAATATAGAAGTGGGTTCACTGCCGGTTCCGGCCGGCGGCGCGGCTACTTTACTGTGGGTCGATGGCTTGATGACTCCGTTCGGCAGCGCGCCGCCAGACTTTAGTGCCACGAGCATTGCTGCGGAGGCGGCGGTTCCAGCGAGTTTGCGTGTGAGTTGGAGCAGCCCTACAGCAGCTTCTCAACAGTTGACTGCCCTTACTGCGGCTGGGTTCTCCGTGAACTCGAGTCTTGCGACTTATAATGGTGGCGTCATTCGAATAGGGTCGGAGAGTATCGACTTAAAGTCCTTGGCGATAAGTCCACAAATTGTGCCGAGCAGCGCTGCGGTCACGCTTATTTTTGCGCCTACCTTTGCATTGGGTAACGCTGCAAATGGTGTTACCGCTTATAACGGCTTCGCAAATTTCGTAACCCAGTTAACGACCACGTTGAACACGACGCCGGTGCAGCAACTTGAAGCCAGGGGTACCTATAGTCGGGCATCTAATACCTTTACCGCCACCACCGTTGATATTGTGCTCTAAACGGCTGCTCTCGATGGGGGCCGGCGGATTACGATTTTCTTACGGATTGGCGCTAACTGTCGGAATTGGATGCTGGACCTGCGCTTGGGCTAATGATTTACCGCAAGACTCGCTGGGTCGTCCCCGCATTTGCCTAGTGCTTTCCGGTGGCGGCGCACGAGGTATGGCGCATATCGGCGTGCTCAAAGTGCTTGAAGAGCTTAAAGTGCCCATCGACTGTATTGCTGGTACAAGCGTGGGTGCGATAGTTGGCGGACTATACGCGAGCGGAATGACAGCTAGCCAGATTGACACGGCTATGCGTTCGGTAGATTGGCAGGAGTCATTTCGCGACGCCCCGCCGCGTCGTGCGCTAGCCTTTCGACGTAAGCAAGATGATCGTAATTTTCTGGTGCGTTTTCCCTTAGGCTTGCAGCACGGTGAGGTGCTATTGCCGAAAGGGCTAATTCAAGGTCAGAAATTGCAACAATTATTGCGCAGGCTGACGCTACCCTTCAGCAATAGCGCTAACTTCGATCAATTACCGACAGCGTTTCGCGCAGTGGCGACGGACTTAGAAACCGGCAATGCGGTCGTTATGAAAAATGGCGATCTCGCGCTAGCGATGCGTGCAAGCATGTCCGCACCAGGGGTGTTTGCGCCGGTGGAAATCGAGGGTCGCCTATTGGTGGATGGCGGACTTGCCGAGAACCTACCGATGGATGTGGCAAGATCGATGGGTGCAGATATTTTGATTGTAGTCGACGTACGATTTCCACTGCAATCGCGCGAGCAAATGAAATCCGCATTGTCTATTTCCAATCAAATGCTTGCGATTTTGGTGCGTAAAGATGCAGATCGGCAACGTGCGACATTAAAGCCCCAGGATATTTTGATTGAGCCGACATTAGGCGTTACCAGCTCGACCGATTTTGGAATGGTCGTTAATACCATTGCAATGGGAGAAGCAGCGGTGCGTGTTTCAGCGACAAGAGTCGCGAGCTTAAGTGTTAGCGATACGGCGTATGAGCAATATCGTTTGCGACGACAACCACGTCAATCCAGTTCACCCAGTATCGAGTTTGTGCAGGTAGATGCGCAATCAAAGCGCTACCAGAAGACTATTGCCGCTGAAATGCAGCCCGTTATTGGAAAAGCGCCTAATTTGGATCAAATAGACAAACATATTGCGGATTTGTATGGCCTGGGTTATTTCGAGACGCTAGATTATGTACTTACCAATCATGGGACGAAAGCTGGAATGGAAGTACGCGCTCGACGAAAGTCGTGGGGACCTAATTATTTACGCTTCGGTCTTAATTTGCAGGACGATTTTCAAGGTAATAGCCGCTATAACGCGGCTGCCCGTTTTATTCTCACTGAAATCGACCCCTTAGGCGCGGAATTGCTCACCGATGCACAAATCGGTAGCAACCCAAAACTTGTGAGTGAATTTTATCAACCGATGGATGCACAGCGGCGTTGGTTTGTGGCACCTAGTGGGCGAATCGAGGCGCGGGACTTGCCTATTTTTAAAAATGATACCGAGGTCGCTGATTTCAGATTACGCGAGGTGGAAGCGGATTTAGACTTTGGACGTAATCTGGGTAATTGGGGTGAAGCGCGGGCTGGATATCATCGAGTTAATAGCGCGGCACGGGTGCGGTTTGGCGATCCAAATTTAGTGCAACCAACCTTCAATCGAGGCCAGTATTTTTTTAAGTTTAGCTATGACCGACTCGATAGCTTAGATTTTCCGCGCGACGGACAGACGTTTTCGTTGCAGTGGAATGCGGATCGCAGCAATTTAGGCTCAGATATTGCAGCGGATAAGCTTCGCGGTGATTGGTTGGTGGCTCGCTCGCGGGAGCGGAATGCTTGGGTTCTGTGGGGTACTGCGGGAACCACATTAGATGGAAACATTGGCAAACTGCAGGATTTTTATTCGTTGGGTGGATTTTTTAATCTATCCGGTTTAGGGTCTGGATCGCTTTTAGGGCCTCATTTTGCAATTGGCCGTGCGATTTATTTTCGCAAGATTGGTCGCGGTGGCGAGGGGTTGTTAGATTTTCCCGCTTACATAGGCTTGTCGTTTGAAGTGGGAAATACTTGGAGCCGGCGCGGCGATATTAGTTATGCGTCGGCTCACAAAGATGTCTCGGCTTTTCTTGGCTTGGATACTTTCTTGGGACCGGTATATTTGGGTACTGGTTACGATGATTCAGGCAATAACGCATTCTATCTATTCCTGGGTAGGACTTTTTAGCCGGCAAACTGACGAGTTATAGTCCGCGACTTTCCGATAAGCGCTCGACTTTCTCGACCACCAAGGCGGGTTGATCGCCTAGACGAGAATATTCGTGCTTTCGCGCCATGTTTTCTATTACGTTATCGCGTTCTCCTGCGCTAAAAAACCAATGAGTTCTTTGCCAATCCGCGCCCAGTAGTTTAGCCAACGGATCTTGCGGCTTAAGGCGCACGCGAACGCCATAGGGGCGAGCCATTTGCGGCACTGTGCGAACCATATTGTGTGAGCTTGCGATTCCCATGCAGCGGACGATAGCTTAATCGGATCCTCGCCGCCAGCTGATGCGGTTGCTATTCACATGCTAAACTCCGCCGCCTTCGAGAGGGCAAACGATGGCAGCGTCTTATACAGCTTCAGATATTGAGGTATTGAGCGGTTTAGACCCGGTACGCCGGCGTCCTGGTATGTATACCGACACGACCCGTCCCAATCATTTGGCGCATGAGGTCGTAGACAATAGCGTCGATGAAGCGCTCGCTGGACATTGCGAAAATATTCGGGTTACGGTGTTTAAGGACGGCTCGCTGCAAGTGGAGGATGACGGGCGCGGCATGCCGGTAGACATTCACCCACAAGAAAAGATCAGCGGTGTAGAACTCATTTTAACGCGGCTGCACGCGGGTGGAAAATTTAACGATAAAACCTATCAGCATTCGGGTGGGCTTCATGGTGTTGGCGTATCGGTTGTTAATGCACTTTCAAAGCACTTGGAATGCTGGGTGCGGCGCGGTGGCAAAGAGTACAACGTTAGTTTTGCTGGGGGTCGTCCTGCTTCAAAATTAGAGGTAGTGGGCGATGCACCCAAATCAAAAACCGGTACTACCTTAAGATTTTGGCCCGACCCCAAGTACTTCGATACCGATAAATTCGCTATTCCTAAGCTCAAACAAGTGCTGCGCGCCAAGGCAGTGCTATGTCCAAAGTTGCGGGTTTCGCTGACTAACGAAATGACGGGTGAAACCGATGAGTGGTTCTACACCGGTGGTTTGCATCAGTATTTAGC
>JAYVYN010000116.1:0-4843 GCA_043784265.1 Gammaproteobacteria bacterium
CGCAGAGTCTGAGCGCGAAGCGGTGCGAGTCGAGTTGTTTGACGATGAGATAGAGGCTTTGAGCTTCTTTGATCCGTTAACCGGGGAAGTCATGCGCAAGGTGCCGCGCCTGACCGTATATCCCTCAACTCATTATGTGACGCCCAAAGAGCGGGTACAAAAAGCGGTCGATGATATTCGCGACGAGTTACGTGGTCGACTTCTGGAGCTTCACGGTGCGAGCAAGCTGGTAGAGGCGCAGCGACTGCAGCAGCGCACGATTTTCGATCTTGAGATGATGAATGAGGTCGGGTATTGCGCCGGTATCGAGAACTACTCGCGCTATTTGTCTGGGCGCATGCCGGGCGAACCGCCTCCCTGTCTATTTGACTATTTGCCCAAGAATGCCTTGTTGGTTATCGATGAGAGTCATCAGACCATTCCTCAGCTTGGAGCGATGTATAAAGGCGATCGCTCACGCAAAGAGACGCTGGTTGAGTACGGGTTTCGTTTGCCCTCGGCGCTTGATAATCGTCCGTTGCGATTTGAAGAATTTGAACATATGGCGCCGCAGGCCATTTATGTTTCAGCGACACCGTCGGTGTATGAAAAAAAAATGTCGGGTCAGGTGGTCGAGCAAGTCGTGCGGCCTACTGGCCTGATTGATCCCGTGGTGGAGATAAGGCCGGTGAAGACTCAGGTAGATGATTTATTGTCGGAAATTCGAATTCGCGTATTGCGTAAAGAACGGGTACTGGTGACGACTCTTACCAAACGTATGGCGGAGGACTTGACTGAGTATTTGAGCGAGCATGATGTCAAAGTTCGTTATTTGCACTCTGATATTGAAACCGTCGAGCGATCAGAAATTATTCGTGACCTACGTCTGGGAAAATTCGATGTCATTGTGGGCATTAACTTGCTGCGTGAAGGGCTCGACATGCCGGAAGTTTCTTTGGTTGCGATTCTCGATGCTGATAAAGAAGGTTTTCTTCGTTCTGAGGGTTCATTAATTCAGACCATCGGTAGGGCTGCCCGAAATCTGAACGGTAGGGCGATCCTCTATGCCGATGTACGCACGGGTTCCATCGAGCGAGCGATCGCTGAGACCGATCGCCGTCGCGCCAAACAAGTGGAATTTAATACGCTGCATGGCATTACTCCGCGCAGCATCGTCAAAGCGGTCACCGATGTCATGGAAGGGGCGAGGGACGTGCAGGCTAAGGAGGGTGGTGACTCAAGTGCTCTGTATGCACAGTTAGCGCCTGATCAAGCTCTCAAACGTATCAAGAAACTTGAAATAGAAATGACTAAATTGGCGCGCAATTTAGAATTCGAACAAGCCGCACGTATCCGCGACGAAATTCAGAAATTACGCCACGCGGCGTTTGGTATTCCCGACCAGCAGGCGGGCTAGCTCAGAGGGAGCGACTTCAAAGGGAGCGAACTTACGGGCTGCTGGTCGGCGCAACACCGATCTTTTTGGCGGGTTTGGGTGGTGGCGTATAGGCTGTAAAAGGGCCCAGACCACAACTGGGTCCTTCGCGCAAACCCCCAGCACTATAGATGACGGTGATGATGTCGACGCTGCAATAATTATTGGTTGAAGTTTTGTGGCTGAAAGATTTTTCATATCCCAAGCTGGGGCATCTATACGGCAGCGTACTTTTCCAGATTTTCTTACCGTGCATATAGAACAAAATGGTTTGATCATCCAATACTTCAGTGTGATCAACCTGACTTAAATTTAGGCAATTAGGGCTTTTGGTTGGTTCGATGGCCGTAACCGCCTGGGTTGATAGTGAGGGAGTGCTCACAGCGGCTAAAATGCCGGTAATGGTTATGACTCTGACTAGACTCTGGGTAATGGCAGTCATTTTTGTTTCCTCATTTGCAAATAGACCGTAACACTCTCTATCCTAGTGCGAATGGTCGCGGTACGCGACAGTTAATACGAGGCTATTTCATGAAACGTCCAATTGAAGCTCTGTTTGCGTTGCTTTTTTCGGTGTCCTTGTTACAAGGGTGTATTCCTGTTCAAGATGCGGCCACAAATCCGGTATACGCTAAGACTCGTACGGGCGCAGGAATAGGCGCTGCGGCCGGTGCGGTGATTGGCTTAATTACGCGCGGTGATAAATTGGAGAATGCGCTCATTGGAGCCGCATTGGGTGGAATTGCGGGCGGGGCCATTGGCAATTACCAAGACCGACAGGAGCACAAATTACGCCAACAAATGGCCGGAACCGGCGTGCAAGTAGTTCGTAAGGATGACAATATCACGCTCAATATGCCGGGCGGGATAACTTTTCTCACCGATAGTTCCGAGGTGCGAGCCGAGTCCTATCCCATATTGGATAAACTGGCCGGCACACTCGGCGAATATCACGAAACTGTTATTGAAGTCGCAGGACATACTGACTCCACCGGAGGAGTGGACCACAATCAAAAATTATCGGAACGTCGGGCGCAGTCGGTAGCCGCGTATCTGACGAGTAAGGGGGTTGAATCCGCGCGTCTCATGGTAGTGGGAGATGGTGAACGCGACCCGATTGCATCGAACGATACTCCCGCCGGGCGCCAGCAAAATCGGCGTGTGGAAATGACTATTGTACCGGTGGCAAAGAAAACCTAGTGAAGACCCGAAAATGAGCGAAATTAGCGGAATGAAATAGATGGTGCCATTTGCTACTTCCTCATTAAGATTACTTAAAACGTTATCTAGGGTTGTTCTTGCGATTGATCTTTGAGTGCAACCGCTTAGTGGACTCAAGATTTGAATCCAATCAACTCGTGACAACGAACTTAAAGGTATGACGTATATTTCGCCGTCCTTTTATTTAATCTGGAGATCTGATTATGCGTAAGGTAATTTCTGTTGCATTAGCGGTCTTGGTTGCGGTTCCCCTCCTCTCGGTTGCCGCCGAAATGGCGCCAACTAAGGATATTGTAGGCACCGCGATTGCTGCGGGTCAGTTTAAGACTTTGGTCACTGCGCTGAAAGCGGCAGGTCTGGTTGACACGCTGAAGGGTAAAGGCCCCTTTACCGTATTTGCACCCACCGATTCGGCGTTTGCCAAGCTACCAGAAGGTACAGTGGCTTCGTTGCTCAAGCCCGAAAATAAGGCCAAGCTTACTGGCATCTTGACATACCACGTGGTGGCGGGCGATGTGAAGGCGGCTGATGTTGTGAAGCTGACGACTGCTAAAACCCTGAATGGCGGATCTGTGACGATAGCCGCCAATGACGGTGTCGTGAAAATTGACGATGCGACTGTCGTTAAAACAGACATTGCAACTACCAATGGAACGATCCATGTGATTGACACGGTACTTATGCCTAAGTAACTTGTTAACATTGCGGCAGCGACGAGCTGCCGCGTTTTCTAAGCTTACATCTCTGTTCGCTACCCGTTCATTTCGCGCCGCGATAAATTTTATTAGCGGAATAGAATCTTCCCTAATTTTTGTCATTCATTCGCTACTATACAAAGTGCAAGTGTTGTAGCAGCGCGAGCGCTGCTAGGATTTGTCGTGGCCTTCGTGCGGCGCGAGCGACCAGCCGAGAGCGCTGATCGCCCGCTAAAGCCTCATTGCGATTATTGCGTGGTCAGTCGCCACATGCTGCGACCATGGGTTGCGGCATAAAGGTCACCGGAACGGGTTAGACCCAGCTGGTAGACCGCGGTGGGAGGCAGGCCGTTGCCGGCCACGACCCATTGAGTCGAGCCTTTCTTGAGCATCAGTACTCCAAAATCGGTACCTACGAATAAGTCGCCTCGTTTTTCATCACGCGCTAGCGCTGTTACGGGTAGGTCGCCCAAGTTGTAACTGATGTCGTTAAAATTAGCGCTACCATTTTTGTTTACGTTGACTTCGAACACATGTCCAGGCGTTGTTGGTGTGTAAGCTCCATAGCCGGTGTACGACACCCAGGCGTGTCTTGCGTTGCGGGCATCTACGGCGATCCCGCTAATCACGCGGAGCGGCGAAGTGATCGAATCGACCCGTTGAAAAGTGACCGTTGCGGGATCAGGTGCATCAGCATTGTTAGTGAGAAACACTCGTCCACGGCTAGTACCTGTCCACATATTATGAGAATCACCTGTCGAGCGTGTGACTAAAGCTACTACACCCCCACTACGGTCTGCTCCGAAACTAGGTCCGGTAAGATCGGCGCCGAGAGGCATCCAATCACCGCACATCACGGTGAAATCACCTGTGAACTCATTGCAATGCAAATCCAGGTAGGCCCGCGCTCCGCCGCTATCAACAGTGCGCCATACATGCTGGAGACCCGCAAAAATGCTACCTCCGACTATCGGATCCGCAATAATGGGAACATAGAATTCGCTGCTCTCTCCGCTGCCGAGCAGCGGATCGGCGATCCAGTCCCAGCCGGCCGTTGCGGCGCCTTGAAAATTCACATCGACCTGTGGGTTATAGTAAGTATGAAAGCGAATATTGGAGTCCACTGCGTCGAAGCCTGTATTGCCGCCGTCGCCGCCAATGCTTTCAAAAAACGCGGCACTCGCTTCACCGAAAGCCCAGGTCCCGTTATCTTGCGTACCTCCCATCCATGTACTGTCTACATTGCGAGGGTCGAAGGCTACGGATTGGAACTGTAGCGTGGTCAGCCCATCATTGACCGGTTCGATGACCGTGGGAATAGCGGCAAGCCAGGAGCCACAGTCGACCAGATCCGCCCCAGTGAGCCCGCGAGTGGTGCATTGTGCAGTCGCATCGATTAGTTGGCCACTGGTTCGTACCACTCCGCCATCCGAACCCGCCAGCACCTGGATCGAGTTATGCGGATTAAATACCAGCGTGTGCTGGTCGGGGTGCATACCGCCGGCAGGCACTT
>JAYVYN010000117.1:0-4580 GCA_043784265.1 Gammaproteobacteria bacterium
CACGACTGGGTATTTCTCTTTTCGAATGCTGCCATGCTCGTTACCGCAATCGTCGGAGAGTTCATTTATATTTCGAACCGCAGACGCCAGTGCCAATAAGCGAGGTACCGGATTAGGCCTCGCCCTACATTCGGTGTAAAAAGTGATGGGATGGACACTCCCGTTTTTCTTTCAGCGGAAATAGCGGGAAACTTTACGTTACCGAAGATGGTCGTCGAGGAGGTTGAGTGATGAACAACAAGCAAAATAGCGACACCGACTTGCCGCTCGTTGAGCACAAACGGGCGAGCACATGGGAATAAAACCTGACCGACGGTGTTTGCCGGCGCTGATCGAGGCGCGCTTGCCATACGTGTTTTTGCGTCTCCATACTCATCATGTCAGAAGACGCCAAATCGGAGCGCCCCTAGGTCGTGGCGATGGAGTGCTTTTGCATGTAAGCCAGCACCGCCGCGCTGGCCTCCCGTGGGCGTTGCTCATCTCCGGCCCAACGCATCGCTTGGCGCACACTGGGTGCGAAGAGTTGCGGCATCATGCGGGCGGTCGCAGCGGCCGACATGGCAGTGCCATGGGCAAGGATTCCCGCATACACCATGAGAAGTTCCTTGTCGGATCTTCTTCGGCAGCTAAGGGTGCCAGGTGCAACTCATCGTCAACGCGCAGATCACCGGCCTTCACCGCGGTGGCAACGGCTTCTACACCGGCTTGCGCGCGCTCAATGAGCGGTGCAAGGCAGCTGTCGGCTTTCTTGGGTAACAATAAGCGCTGATAGTATGAATTGCGGATCTTTTCCCACAAAGCCGGTGGAATAAGCAACCGCTCGCGGCTGCGAAGCGCCAAACTATGATCAATCCACACGGTGCCGTTACGCAGGGCTCGGCGTAGCAATAGCAATGAGGCGACTTCGAAGGCGCGAAATGCCTGCTCACGATCATCTCCCAAGCAATATCTTCTGCCATACCCGACCTAAGTCGATTATCGGAACAATCGGCAGCTCCCGCGACTCCCGCTCATACAGTGACTTCAGTAATTTAAGAGCCGCTAACACTGGATGACTCACGGTGCCCTCCCAGGGGTTCTCGTACGGGTTTCGTCCCGGACGCAGCCAGCACGATGCGCTGGATGCGCATGCATTCGGGATTGCCCATACGCCAGTGAACTACATCTTGGATTGCGACGTCCGATCGTTTTTCGACTCCGTCAACCATGATTGGTTGATCCGTTTTGTCGAACACCGGATTGGCGATCTACGCCCGATTCGCCTGATACGCAAATGGTTGAAAGCCGGAGTGATGGAAGACGGCACGTGGTCGGCGACAGAGTCCGGGACCCCGCACGGGTCAGTGGTTTCCCCGACGCTTGCAAACGTTTATCTGCACTACTTTTTTGACCTGTGGGCCGAACGGTGGCGGCACCGCCAGTCTCGCGGCAACGTCACCTATGTGCGCTACGCCGACGATAGCGTCGTCGGCTTTGAGCACGAGGACGATGCCGAGCGTCTTCTGGCGGAACTGCGCGAGCGGTTGGATAAGTTTGCGCTGACGCTGCATCCGGAAAAGACCCGTCTGATCGAGTTCGGTCGCCTTGCGGCTGAAAATCGTGCCCGACGGGGGCTAGGAAAACCGGAGACGTTCGCCTTTCTGGGGTTCACACATATCAGCGGGCGCTCCCATGCCAGCCACTTCCAGCTTAAGATGAAGACCCGTAGCGATCGGATGCACGAACTGATCCCGGTACAGGGTAAGTGGTTGGCACACGTGGTACGCGGATATTTCGCCTATCATGCGGTGCCAAGCAATTTCCGGCGTCGGGACACGTTCCGTCATTACGTAAAAATTCTTTGGCAGCGCACGCTTCGGCGACGCAGCCAAAAGGACGGTACTACGTGGGCACGCATCGCCAAACTCGCGGATGACTTTATGCCGCAACCGCGCATTTTTTATCCCTGGTCAGAACAGCGCTTTCGCGTCAAACACCCAAGGTGGAAGCCGAGTGCCTAAATCGGGCCCGCTTGGTTTTGTGCGGGGGCGCGGAGCAATGTGCGTCCCTACCGCGATCCTTTGTTGGGAAATATCCATTATGCTGCAAAACCATGGATGAGAACGCCCGCTATCATTGGTTTTCCGCGTACGTCTTGCCGTTCGAGCCGGAGTTGCGCGGTTGGCTCCGTAAGCGGCTCGGCGCACTCAGCGGTAATGACGCCGATGATTTGGTCCAGGAGGCATTCGCCCGAATCTGGGCGGCCGACTGTTTGGCTATTCGCAATGGCCGGGCGTATTTGTATACGACGGTCCGACACCTACTAGCCGAATATGCCCGTCGTCGTCGGATCGTACCAATCGAACTATTGGGGGAAATTGACTCCCTGAACATCATCAGTGATGCTCCGGGGCCGGAGCGGCAGGTGGGGGCTCGCCAGGAACTGGCGCGATTGCGCGTGATTGTTGCAGCGCTTCCCGAGCAATGCCGGAGAGTGTTTGAACTACGCAAGTTCGAAGGGTTATCGCATCGAGAAGTGGCGCAGCGTATGGGAATTTCTGAAAAAACTGTCGAAAACCACCTAACCCGCGCGCTTGCACGCGTTGGCGACGCACTCGCTGAGACCGCGAATCGCAACTCGCCGGTTATTTTGCGACCCACAGTGAGCTCCTCAGACGAGACTGACCATGGAATCGATTAGTGAAGTTGCCGCTCGTTGGGCGGTGCGCATTGATGCCTCCGCGCTAGGACCCGACGAACAGCGGGAACTCGACACCTGGCTAGCTGTGGATGCACGGCATCTTGGTGCGTATGTGCGCGCCCGCGCACAATGGCTCGACCTCAATAGGCTCGCGGCGCTAAATGGCACTGCGAGAGGATTCTCCCGGACTGAGTTAGAAGCGGCTGCAGAGCAATTTATCGGGTGGCGTGCAAGCTGGGGGCACGTGGTGTCGCGCAGGCAGATGCTGGCTGCGAGCGTAGCGACTCTCACAGTTGCCGGGGGCTGGTTGTCCTGGACGGAGCTGCGGAAACTGCGAGAACGCTACATTAGTGACGTTGGCGAAGTGCGGCGCATCGCGCTTGCCGATGGCTCGACCATGATTCTCAATACGGATACAGAGGTCGCGGTGCAAATTTCGGAGCAACGACGCAATATTAAGTTATTTCGCGGCGAAGCGCTGTTCGAGGTGGCGCGCGACAAAAAGCGGCCGTTTGTTGTGCGCGCGAACAATATTGCTGTTTCCGCGGTGGGTACCGCGTTTGCTGTGAGATTAGAAGAAGCGCGAGTGGCCATCACTGTGACCGAAGGCGTTGTAGAAGTGAGAGAGCGAACTCCGCCTTCGGGCTTAGATCAGGTGGCACCATCCGCGCCTCGACCAAGTCCGAAACGCGTTGGAGCAAATCAACGCGTCATCGTTACACGCGCGGGCGCCTCTGAAATTCACTCCCTTGCGGTAGCTGAGACAAATCGACAAATGGCGTGGCGCGAAGGCCTGGTGTCGTTCGATGGTGAGTCCCTGCAGACGGCGGTGGCCGAGATCAATCGGCACAATCGGCGCCAGATCGTGATCGATGATCCGGTACTCGCCGCAATTCCGGTCGTCGGCATTTTCCGGGCGACGGATCTTGAGGGCTTTTCCGCCGCGGCCGCTGCCGCGCTCAAGGCTCGCGCGATTCCGGATGGCGACGTGATTCGACTACAATCGGGAATTGCTAAAATACCGAATTAGTGCTCCATTGGGGGTATAGCCCTCTTCGATCATCTCCCTGCTAGGCGCAATACACCGCACCAAGGGGAGAAGATATGCCAATACTCGAATACCGCGTTAATGCACAAATGATCGCATTCACATTGGCATCGTTGCTCGCGCTCGGCGCTTCCGTGCCTGCGGCTGGGCAGGAGATCCACGCGTTCAACGTTTCCGCGCTCGATTCCCCGAGCGCCATCCGTGCATTTAGTATGCAATCAGGCATTCAGATTCTGGCGTCGGCCGATGATCTAAAAGGTAAAAAGCTTAACCCGGTCAATGGTGAGATTCCCACGGAAAATGCCTTAAACGACTTATTGGCTGGCACTGGGCTAACTCATCGGTACGTCAGCGATCGTGCAGTCGCTCTGGTTATCGACGAGATTGAAGCGGTTTCGAGGCCACGGTCTGCAAGAACGGAGGCGGTTGAAACGTCCCGATTTGCTTTGGACAGCACTTCCATTAAGCAAACTCAAGAGAAGCCTCGTTCGAAAGATTCCGACAAGCAACAGCAGATCGTTAAGAGTAGAGAAAACAATGCAGTTGATGATCAACTGGCTGAGGTTGTTGTTACTGCGGATCGGCGGGCAACTGCGCAGAATATCCAAACAGTTCCCATGGCCATATCGGTAATCGATCCTGAAACTATAAGTAAATTGGGCATGAGCGGGCTGTCGGACTATGCGCGCCTGGTGCCCTCGATCGACATTCAAGAGCAAGGTTCGGGCGTCAACTCCATCAATATTCGCGGTTTAGTTGCACGCGGTATTTCGCCATCCGAGACGGAAGATCATTCGCTTGTGGCAATCTACGTTGATGATATGCCGATCACTCTCAAGTCGGCGAACCCTG
>JAYVYN010000118.1:0-4377 GCA_043784265.1 Gammaproteobacteria bacterium
ACTTGCGACTGAACAGACTTCCCCCGTGGTGGTGAAGTCCGGAGTGGGCTATCCGAAGAAGGGTTCGGGAGTCGGCTACGACAAGTAGCTTGAGGGTCGAGAATAGATGAGAGTAGGATACGGCGGGAGTCTTTCGCAAGAAAGGCTCGCGCCGTTTGTTTTGAGTCAGCTTGTTTTTGATGATCCAAGGAATAAGGGTGGAAGCAATGGCGAGATTCACGAGAATTGGCGTATTTTTATTGTGCGCGGGGAGCGTGAGCGCGTTTGCGGGGCAAAGCTGCGATAGTAAGGCCTATCCGTTATCGACGCCGACTGAACGCTTTACCGATAACGGGGATGGGACAGTCACGGACACAGGGTCCAAGATGACCTGGATGCGCTGTGCATTGGGGCAACAATGGACGGGGACGAACTGCACGGGGACGGCGCAGACTTTAAGCTGGCAAGCGGCGCAAGAGGCGGCGAAAGAGTTAAATGCCAAGGGAGGATATGCGAAGCACGCGGACTGGCGGATGCCGCATATCCCAGAGCTTGCCATGATTGTGGAGCGTCAATGTGCTAATCCGCGCATTAATTTAGGCATATTTCCAGGAACACCGGCAACCTATTTTTGGACGGCGACGGCGCGACGCGGTCCTGGGTTAGAGGCTGAGGCGTATCGCTTGAGCTTCGGACCTGAAGGGGCGAGTCCCGATAAAAAAGTAGCGCTACACCTGGCTCGCTTGGTACGTGTCGGCAGCTAGGCGTTGGAAATTATTTAAGCGTCACGAGTGCAAGCCGTCTATCGGTTTCAAAAGGGTCACCCCCGCCGTTGCGCCCGCGCTGGGTGGTTTGAAACGTATCGATCCAATCCACTGCCAACGCGTACGGACTCAAATCAGCTACCAGCTTGTCGCGCTCAGTGTCGATGGCCGCGTCGATGTGATGGGTAATTTGGCCTGTGGTATGACTAATGCCGGCACGCGTGTCGAGTGTCGCTGCGCCCACCCAAAGGGGATGACCCAGCGGGTCTACTTCAGTAGATTTCCAGAACCGCACGTGGTGTCGACGTCGCGGGTCTCCGCCGATCATTTGCTCAAAAACTAAGTCTTGTTTACGACCCCAAAAATATAGATTACTCACGGGTGCAGTGTTGTATGGACGGTGCAGTACGCTGTCGGCGGTAATCCTCAGGGCGGCCGCAATCGTAGTGGGATCAGCAGGTACCCAACCGCTGCCGAGGAGTGAGCGTTCAAGCATTAAATTGTCACCGATGAGTGTGATGTTAATCGGATCCCCGGGAATCCCATCTTTAGTGACCGTTCGAGTAGCGAGGGCGGTCAAGGCTGGATGATGATGTGCGTTGTAACGCCAGAAAATCGGTACTAATAGATAGGAGGTAGCGTAGTAAGTAATACCTAATGCTGCAAGACCGTAAATCCATGATCGGTAGCGCTTACTTACAGAGTTATCAGGTTTTTTTGCAAGAAAATTTTGCATAATTATGAATTGTACCGTGCGTGTTAATTCGGCAATTGCTTGTCATTGCGGTATGTACTCACTTAAGCTCTTGACTTATGAATAATTCAACACCTGAAAAAACAACGTCTAAATCATGGCCAATATTCCAGTCTTTTGCGGGATGGCGTTGGCGAGATTTGGGTGCCGACGCGATTGCGGGGTTGACGTTAGCCGCGATTGCAATTCCGGAACAAATGGCGACCGCGCGCTTAGGAGGATTTACCCCGCAATTGGGCTTTCTGGCGATTATGGCGGGCGCTCTCGGGTTTGCGGCATTTGGATCCAACCGTTTTATGTCGGTGGGGGCCGATACTACTATTACGCCCATTTTTGCGGGTAGCCTTGCGTTACTGGCGGTGGCCGGTTCGCCGCATTTCTTGACCAGCGCCGTTTTATTGGCTTTTATGGTGGGACTGTTGTTGCTATGTGGCGGGCTTTTTCGGCTCGGGTTTATCGCGAACTTGTTATCTGCCCCGGTCACCACGGGTTTCCTTGCGGGTATCTCCGGACATATTTTAGTGTCGCAGGTACCGGCCTTATTTGGCGTACTTGCGCCATCTGGAAGTATGATCCAGAAACTAATTGCGCTGGCAGGCGAACTAAGGGCTACAAATTATCTGACCTTATTGATTGGCTTTGGCGTGCTCGTTGTCATCCTGATATGCGAACGCATAAGCCAGCGCATTCCAGGAGCGCTCATAGGTCTGGGCGGGGCAACGGTACTCGTTGCTACATTGGGCCTTGAGTCGAAGGGAGTGTCTGCGTTGGGGATGGTCGCAGGCGTAGTGCCTAGCTTATCGATACCTGAGGCATCAATCGTCGATCTAGTGCAAATTGCACCGCTCGCCGTGATCGTGGCGCTGGTGATCATGGTGCAAACTGCGGCTACTAGTCGTAGTTTCCCGTCGGACCTTAATCGAACACCTGATGTGAATCGGGATTTCTTAGGCGTCGGAGCTGCGAACGTGTTGTCGGGTCTCATGGGGGTATTCCCCGTTAATGCGAGTCCACCGCGTACGGCGGTGGTTGCTGAGACGGGCGGGGTGTCGCAGTTAGGAGCACTCGTGTGTGCGGTACTGGTGCTGATACTCGCAAGTTTCGGCTCAGCACTCCTGACCCATGTACCGCATGCTGCCTTGGCGGGAGTTCTACTATTTGTCGCTCAGCGCATATTTCGACTATCAGTTATGGTCGATGTGTTTAGGCGAAGCCTTGCGGAATTTGGTCTGATCATTGCCACTACATTTGGAATCTTAATTCTGCCCATTCAGGAAGGGGTCGCGATGGGCATTATTTTATCCTTGCTACATGGTTTGTGGACGACTACGCGGGCACGCATGATCGTACTGCAACGGATGCCGGGATCTTCAATCTGGTGGCCGATTAACGCCGCCCAGCCGGGCGAGACGGTCGTAGGGGTCGAGGTCATCGCGGTACAAGCGCCTTTGACTTTCTTAAATATCTACGATTTCCAAGCGGCTTTGCAGAACTTGATTGCTCGCACCACCAATACTCGCGTCGTGGTTATTGAATCGAATGCCATCGTTGAAATCGACTACACCGCTGCGCAGGTTTTAAGCTCGGTTATTCGGCGCTTACGCGCTCAAGGCGTGGACGTGGCCTTTGCGCGACTAGAATCGGTACACGCTCAGCAAAGCTTCCAACGCCTAGGCTTGGCCGAGTTAGTGGGCGCGGATCATGTGTTTCGCAGCGTCGAAGGCGCAGTGCTGGCGCTTGGTCCTCAAGCCTTGCCGAGATAATCTGTTTTACCGATCTCAAGCCCCGAGTGACGGAGAATGTTGTACGCAGTGGTGACGTGAAAATACAAATTGGGAAGCAGATGCGTCGTCAAATAGGCGAGGCCACCTAAGCTCTTAGTCGAACTTCGAGTTTGCCAGCTAATAGTCTTATCCTCGCTGCCTTCGAATTGTGATTCCGTAAGACTACCAAGATAGGAAATTGCATTGCGTGCATTAGCAATCAGATCGGCGAAGGTCGTGGATTTTCCTTCGTAAATCGGCACCTCGGCACCTGCTAAGCGCGCCGCGCCACCCCTTGCCGTGTCGCTGGCGATCATGACTTGCATCGCGAGCGAGAGCATATCGGGAAATAATCGCGAATTAATGAGCACTGCAGGATCTATTTTGCGGCCTACTGCATGCGCTTCAGCTTTTTCTAAAATGGCAATTAGGCTCGTTAACGCCCGCACCGATGTGGGCACAGTGGTCTGATACATATTGATTTTCATTAGACAGCTCTCATAGGATTTGCAAGTTGACGCAAGACGTATTGGAGAATCCCACCATGTTGGTAGTAATCCAGCTCTTTTGGTGTATCGATACGTACCTGCGCTTCGAATTCAGTCTCTTTCCCGTCATCGGCTTTAGCTTTCACTTTGACCCACTTAGCAGCCCCTTGATCGAGTCCAACAATTTCAAAAACTTCCCGACCGGAAAGTCCCAATTTTAGCGCGGTTTGGCCTTCTTTATATTGCAAGGGTAGCACGCCCATACCGATTAGATTAGAGCGGTGTATGCGCTCGAAACTTTCCGCGATGACCGTTTTGACACCCAAAAGCATCGTGCCCTTGGCGGCCCAGTCGCGTGAGCTTCCGGTACCGTACTCTTTGCCGGCCAGCACGACCAGCGGAATGCCAGCCGCTTGGTACCTAGCCGAGGCATCGAAAATGGATAGCGTATCGCCGCTGGGAATATGCAGAGTAACACCCCCTTCGGTACCGGGTAGCAGCAAATTACGCAAGCGAATATTAGCGAAGGTACCGCGCACCATGACTTCATGATTACCGCGACGTGCGCCATAGGAGTTGAAGTCAACCGCTTGAACGCCTTGAGCCATTAGGTATTTTGCGGCGGATCC
>JAYVYN010000119.1:0-3032 GCA_043784265.1 Gammaproteobacteria bacterium
CGAAACCCCCGCACGATATTGAACTCCTTAATAGTGCGTCCCGAATTCTCACCGCGGCCAATAGGCGAGACTGCAGTGCGCTGGTACGCCACCAGCACCACATCGCTAACACCCGCTTTACTATTCGCACCGGTGCCCGCCCGTACGTTAACCAGAATCTCGTGGTCATGAACCGACAGCATAATCGGCACCGCGCTCCCCCGGCTCGTGGCCAAGTCTTGGCCAATGGCAGCACGATTACTGCCCACAAAATTATCAGTGCCATCGAGCACGACTTGCGGCGTATAGATAGACCCAAGGCGCAGGTTCCTGCCATAGGTTCGCTGCCGTTGCACGGACTCCGGCAACCCAAAGCGGTCACGCCACCCTAAATCATCCCAATAGTCGACATGAAACGTTAGCGCCAGTACATCGCTTCGTTGAGTCAGCTCACCGATATAGGCTTCCGCTGGCGGGCACGAACTACACCCTTCAGAGGTAAACAGTTCGACCACCGCCGGCCGCGATGCACCACTCGCTACTGCTGCACAGCACAGCATGACCCCGGTAACTAGATAGTAGCGATGTGAAAACCGACGCATATAGTCTCACTTAGAGATTTTGAATGACTATATAGACCGGTATTAAGCCACCATTATTTCAGGCGCAATTCGACATCACCGCCGGACCCAACCCCAACACCTGACAAACCGCATAAGTCAGCGGCGCCCTATTCAAAGTATAAAAATGAAATTCATCGACCCCTTCGCGCCGCAGTTGCTGCACCTGATCAATCGCCACGCGCTCCGCAACCATTGCTTGAGACTCAGCATCGTCCTCAAATCCCGCAAAACTCTGGTGCAGCCAATCGGGTACCAAAGTTCCACATCGCTGCGCGAATCGCAGCAACTGTAAGAAGCGCACAATAGGCAATATCCCCGGCACGATCTTAACGCCGATGCCGCGCGTCGCGCATCGATCTCGGTAACGTAGGAACGCGCCCGTATCGAAGAAAAACTGGGTGATCGCGCGCTGCGCTCCCGCATCAATCTTGCGCCAAAGATTTTCAACGTCCGCCTCAACACTACCCGATTCCGGATGACCTTCAGGATAAGCCGCAACCGAAACTTCAAAATCACCAGCCGCCTTTAACCCTGCGACTAAATCCGACGCATAGAGAAAGTCACCAGAATGCGATTCATTCTGACCGTTAACGCCAGCCTGTGTCTCCGGTATATCTCCTCTCAATGCCACCAAATGTCGAACGCCGTGCCGCCAATAACCCGTTGCGATACCCAATACCTCCCGACGCGATGCCCCCACGCAGGTCAAATGGGGTGCCACACATAGGTTAGTTTCGCGCAATATCTTCACTACACACTCATGGGTCCGCGCCTGTGTGGACCCATCCGCCCCATAGGTAACCGACACAAAGCGCGGTTGCAGCGGCGCAAGATGCTGCACCGCCTCCCATAGCTGAAGCACCGCCGCCTCATTACTGGGTGGAAAAAATTCAAATGAAACTTTAGGAAGTGCCATTTATGGCAGCATGCAATCAGTCGCGCTATGATTCAAACTCATTATCTTCATACAAGAGATGAATTCAGCTCATGCCATCGACCGCTCTCGAACTCCGTCATCTCGAAACTTTGCTGGCATTATCGGAGTGCGGCAGTTTATCCAAGGCGGCGGCGCGCCTATTCCTGACCCAATCGGCACTCTCGCATCAATTAAAAGCCCTCGAAACTCACTACGGCGCAGCGTTGGTCGAAAAGAACGTACGTCCCTTGAGATTTACCGCCATCGGTCAGCGTCTGCTCACACTCGCACAAGCAGTACTCCCGCAAGTCGCGGAGGCGGGACGCGATATCGCCCGACTCGCTGAAGGTCATGCAGGGCCGCTGCGCATTGCCGTGCAGTGTCACAATTGTTTTGACTGGCTCATGCCTGCGATGGATGCCTACCGCTCGCTGTGGCCCGAAGTAGAACTCGATATTATTTCAGGGTTTGTGGTTGACCCACTGCCTTTGATCGAACGCAACGAAGCCGAGATCGCCATCATGCACGACCCGCAAGACGCCAGGCAAAATGCCGTATTTAGCCCGCTATTTCGCTATGAAAGTGTTGCCCTCATGAGTCCACGCCACCGACTTAGCACCAAGACATGGCTCGAAGCTGAAGACTTTGCCGATGAAACCCTCATCACCTACCCCGTGCCAGACGAGCTGCTCGATGTGATGAAACACTGCCTAGTGCCCGCGCGGATACACCCCCGCAGGCGAACCGCCGAGCTCACCGTAGCCATACTCCAGTTAGTCGCAAGTGGTCGAGGCATTGCGGCTTTGCCTGCCTGGACGGTGGGTCACTACATTGCGCGAGGATACGTGATCTCACGGCCCATCGGGCGCAGCGGTTTGTACTGCGAACTGTATGCCGCCACCACACGAGCCGGTGCCGCCGCAGCCTATATCCGTGAGTTCATAGAGCTCACGCGCGCCATGAGCCTGACCGACCTTGCAGGCGTAGCGCCGCTATGATTAAAGACTTGCAAGACAACCCAAACCGCATCCGCCGTCTAATAGCGTCCTCATTGTGGCTACCTCTATTTCCGACGCTGCAGGGATGTGGCGCGCGGCTCACGCAATTAAAAAATACGACAAGTCCCGAGGCGCAAGCACTGCTAATGGAGAGCGCAACGGCACATGGACTCGCCGCCTTCAGTAAGATTAACGATCTGAGTATCAGTTACTCGGGCAAGTGGCACACGCTAGTGGGCAAATTGCAACCCGTATTAGTCGACTCCGGCTTTCGCGGTGATTCGGAAGAACGCTGGCTACGCAGCGAACGCCGAGTCGCGCAAACCCACACCGGACCCAAGGGCACCAAGCAAGTCGTCAGAAATTCGAGTGCGGGCGCGGGCGAGGTGATCGTCTGGTTCAATGGTGAGGAAGCGCACGATAATGAGCGTCGAGCCGCTGCGGCTTTAGTGGTTGATGGCTATAGTTTGTTCCTATTGGGACCCATGTTACTTGCGCTAGGCGCGGACGGGCAAC
>JAYVYN010000120.1:0-7120 GCA_043784265.1 Gammaproteobacteria bacterium
CTGCATACGCAGCAGCGCGCGATCAGCACTTACCAGCACTGCGCCTCTTGTACCAAGAGTACTTTGCGCGAACCGGCGTGACCGCCATGGTATTTCCAACAACGCTGGTGGCCGCTCCTCGCATAGGCGATGAGACTACCCTCAAAGTGGGGGATAAGTTGCTACCCTTCGACACCGCCGTCGCGCGGAATATCTCGCCCGGTAGTACCGCTGGACTGCCGGGGTTAGTACTACCGATTGCATTGACTCGCGAGGGACTGCCGGTGTCCGTTGAGTTCGATGCACCGGCCGGCGCCGACCGAACATTGCTCGCACTCGGACTAAGCCTCGAAAAAATACTGGGAAGGCTACCAGCGCCGCGTATCTAGTGCGATCCCCGCGACCGCAACCGATAAATTCCGTCGGCGTAGCACTCACCGTGACTGGTGTGCACGCCGGCCGTGCGAGCAAAAGCGCCTAAGTCATTGTACCCGGCAACAACAGTATTGCCGCACCAGGCCGATGAGGTCTCACTTTGAGAAAAACCTCCCATCGCCGAGTTTTTAAATGGGCGTCACGCTGCCGGTGTCGCTGAACTTTGCGTGGCTGGCATTGAGCGCAGCATCGAGACTTAGGATTCGTTGTAACCCGGAAGACAAAAAATGTTGATGCTCGGCGGGAACGGACTTCAAGTGGGCGGCAAATTTATCAAGCTGTGTCTTACTCGGACCGGTATGGGCTGGAACAGCGGTCAGTATAAGCAGGCAGGCGGCAAGTGTTCGCGCGATAAAGCGGAGTCTACTCACTGGCATTCCCCTGATATTAGTTGTTTTTACTAGTCTGTCGACCAGCGCCGAAATCGGCTCTAATAGCAATGAGAATAGTCGGCGGATCAAGTTAAAGTGTGGGCGGGTTCACTTCCTTGGTCAAGCGTCAGTGGCAGTGGAGACTCAGGTGAATGCACCGATCAAAGCGTGGAATTATTCGGTCGCATAAAGCTGAACAGTCACTGGCCGGACCACTGCGGAGTTCGCTTCTCAATGAATGCGTCAATGCCCTCCTGTGCGTCCAGCTTGGCAAGGTTAGCCACCATCACCTCGGCCGTATATCGGTACGCTTCCGCGAGCGGAAGCTCCGCCTGACGGTAGAAGGCTTGCTTGCCGATGGCGAGGACGAGCGGCGACTTGGCGGCAATTTTCGCGGCCAGCGCTGCAGTCCGGGTCTCGAGTTCTGCGGCCGGCGCCACCTCGCTAATTAGTCCGAAGCGCAGTGCGCTATCTGCATCGATAAGCTCTCCCGTCAACAGCATCCGCATGGCGGCCTTGCGACTTACATTGCGCGACAACGCCACCATAGGGGTGGAACAGAACAGCCCTATATTGACCCCGGGTGTTGCAAAGCGGGCATCGTCTGCAGCCACCGCGAGGTCGCAACTCGCGACCAGTTGGCAGCCGGCTGCTGTCGCGACGCCGTGAACTTGGGCAATAACCGGCTTAGGCATTAGCACCAGGGCCAGCATGACTTTGGCACATTCAGAAAACAACTTCGCGGCATAGGCGCCGCCAAAATTCGCAGCGCGAATCTCCTTGAGGTCGTGGCCCGCACAGAAGGCCGGCCCGGCACCTGACAACACTACGACGCGCACCGACGGATCTGTAGCAGCGCGGTCAATTTCGCTTGATAGCGCCAGCAGCATGTCGAGTGACAGCGCGTTTCGAGCCGCCGGACGATTCAAGGTCAAGGTCGTAACGCCGCCGGCGTCGGATCGCAAAACAAATAGAGTGTTCGTCATTGTCGTTACCAGTATAGCGTTTAAGTTTATGCCAACTTCGGCCTAAGAATGCGCTAATATTCTTGCAAGGGAGATAAGTATGCAGGGTAAATTCGCGCGCAGGATAACAGCGACCGAAGCGGCAAACTTGGTAAAATCCGGCGACTGGGTCGACTACGGCGCGGTGTTGGCACAACCCGACACTTTTGACCGCGCGCTAGCTGACCGCAAGGCTGACCTGCAGGACGTAAATATTCGCTCGTGCCTTAGCATGCGCTCGCGAGCCGTCCTCGAGATAGATCCGTTGCGCGAGCATTTCAATTGGTACAGTTGGCACTTTGCTGGCTACGATCGCAAGATGCACGACGCGGGGCTGTGCCACTATATTCCTTGCAATCTCGGCGAGATTCCAGATTACTATCGCCGCTTTGTCGAACCCCCCGACATCGTCGTCCTAAAGACCTGTGATATCGATGCCGACGGATTTTTCAATCTAAGTGGCGCTAATCTTTGGCACCGCGCCATCATCTCGCGCGCGAAAATCGTGGTGCTGGAGATTAGCCGAGGTTTGCCGTACGTGTACGGAACTGGCAATGGCATTCATCGCAGCGAAGTCGACTATGTGATTGAGGGCGATGCCGCCTCGCCGCCCGAATTGCCCAATTCACCGCCTTGCGCCACGGATCGCGCAGTCGCGCAATTGATCGCCGCAGAGGTCGTTGACGGTGCCTGCCTGCAGGTCGGCATTGGCGCCATGCCGAACGCGGTTTGTTGCTTGCTTCTCGAAAGCGGTATTCGCAATCTCGGCGTTCACACTGAAATGCTGACCGATGGTCTAATGGATTTGTACCGGGCCGGTGCCGTCACCGGTACCGCCAAGGCATTGGACCCCGGTAAGATCGTGTTCAGCTTCGCGCTCGGATCACTGAATCTTTATCGGTCAATTGACCGCAACGCAGATTTCCTTTGCTGTCCGGTCGAGTATACAAATATGCCGCAGGTAGTCATGCAGAATGATCAGGTGGTGGCAATCAACAATACCACCGAGATGGACCTACAGGGTCAGGCTTCCTCTGAATCCTGCGGTCACCGCCACATCAGCGGTACTGGTGGCCAGTTGCAATTCGTGCGTGGTGCGTACGCTTCAAAGGGCGGCAAATCGTTCGTCTGTCTGTCTTCAACTTATGAACGTCGCGGAATCCGTAAAAGCCGTATCGTACTCGATCTGACTCCTGGCAATGTAGTGACCACACCGCGCGCGGATATGATGTACGTCGTTACAGAATTCGGCATGGTCAATTTGAAAGGCAAGTCGGTTCCGGAACGCGCAAGGGCTCTGATCGGTCTTGCTCATCCCGATTTTCGTGAAGGCCTAGAGCGCGCAGCCCAGCAGAATGGATTACTGCCGCGGCGTCCAGGATAGTGCCAGGTTCGGTATGGGTCCCGCTACAAATTAAGTTGAGGCGCCTCGCCTGAGCAGCAGAAGCAATATGGTAGTCAAACTCCGCTGGGTCGAGCCGGAATGCCAGCGGAGCCGGTCAACTATAAGCGCGTGCCTGAATTAGAGTCTCCACCAGTTTGCTGCGCATTCCTTCGGCCGCTTTACCATCAACGCGCAGGATCGCAGCGGGATGGTAAGTGGCGAGCACCCGGATACCGTCAATTAATGTACTAATGCCCGTTAACGAGCGCAACGCGGTAGTGCCTAGCGCGACAATGACGAATGGACGAATAGTCGAAATCTCCTGAGTGAGCCAAATGCTGCACGAATTTATTTCATCGATACCAGGTTTTGCATGCATGCGCCGCTTGCCCCGGGGTATCCACTTGAAATGCTTCACGGCGTTGGTGATATAAAGATCTGTACGCTTCAACCCCGCCGCTGCAATCGCCTCGTCTAATATCGCGCCTGCCGGTCCTACAAAAGGGAGTCCGCGCAAATCCTCTTCGTCTCCCGGTTGCTCGCCGACCAGCATTAGCGTGGCGCGCATAAGCCCTTTCCCTACTACTGCCTGTGTAGCGTGACGCCACAGATCACAGCGTCGACAGCCTTGGGGCCCATCGCCGGGTGTTGGTAATTGGGCTAACGCGCGCTGCACAGCCTTTGATGTGTTTAAAGCTTGGCTTTCGGCATCGCTGTGGCGGCTTGCGAAATTTGATAATCCGTCGCGGATTAGCACGCCGATTTCGGCCGCTTCGGGAAGGTGTCGCCAATAGCGCTGTGGCATCTCTCGCATCATCGCCGCAGGATTGATGCGCGCAACATTACAAATGCTTCGATAGTAAGTCCGCCATAATTTCTCCTGTTCATCTACGCGAGGCTGGTCAGCAGCGCCTGCGGTATCGACGAAGCGCAGTGCAGTGCGGTCCCATACCGCAGCTCCATCGGGCGTTGCGATGGTCCAAGTCATGTTAGTGAAGCGTTTAGTGAAAAAAGAAGACGCACGGCGCAGAATTTCGTGCTCTGGAATGAACCACGCGAAGTAGGATTTTTCACCTGCTGGGTCGACAAATTCACGAAAACGCACAAAGGCATGCATCTTGTGACAATCGCGCCGGATTGCGCGTTCCATCAATGAGGCGTTGTGCACATCGGGATCAGCAGCGTCTTGGAGAAGGCGAGGGTTTTCTCGCAAGGTCCGATAGGCCAATCGATACATTAATTCCCAGCGGCCGGCATGGCGGAAGCTTGCGATGGTTTCGAGTAATCGCATGAGCCCCTTCGACAATGAAATCGAGCCCTTGCCCCCCGTTGCTGTGATCGCATCGCTCGCGGGCAATATCGTTAAGCCGAGCTGCCCCCTTACGCTGGAGTGATATTTATCTCCCCATTCAATAGCGTGAGGCTCTACGCCTGCAACGAGTAAGGGACGCGCAACCGTACGCCACTCCGCGAATGTCGACACTGCATGGTAGAGCATAGCTGCAGCTTCACTCAAAAGAGCGCTTGTTGGCGCCCGGTTTGCGTTAGGTCTATACGCAGCCTGTCACTTCCGCGCTGATCGTGCGCTGGCCGATAGTCTGCGGCGAGGATGAAAAAACGAGCGTGTCGTAGGATCGCACCCAAGGCCTGCAAATCTGCATAACGTAGTCGCCTGTGCCGACGCGACGAGAGAATTCGCTTAATGACTCGTACGCCTAAACCGGGAACTCGGAGCAGCGTGTGCCGATCCGCTCGATTGACGTCCACCGGAAACTGTTCGCGATTTGCCAACGCCCAAACAGTTTTAGGATCTAGATTGAGATCAAGTTGTCCCAATAACATCGAGTCTGCCAACTCCTTTGTGGAGAATTCGTAAAACCGTAACAGCCAATCCGCCTGATATAAACGATGTTCGCGCATGAGCGGCGGGGCACTATTTGGCAATCGTGTCGAGGAGTGGGGGATGGGACTGAACGCCGAATAATAAACTCGCCTTAATCGATAAGAGCGGTACAGCGCATCGGCAGATTCCAAAATGACAGCATCCGAACTTGAATCGGCTCCCACAATGATCTGAGTACTTTGCCCCGCTGGTGAAAACCTCGGTGCCTTCTTGCCGCCTTCCTTAGCTTCTTCAACCTTCAGCCGGATCACTCCCATTGCCCGCTTGATCGATACGTCGGATTTCTCCGGAGCTAATGCGGACAGCGCATCGCGCGTTGGCAATTCAATATTGACGCTGAGCCTGTCTGCAAAACTACCCGCAGCGACGATGAGTTCCGGGCTCGCTTCCGGAATAGTCTTCAGATGAATGTAGCCGCGAAAGTCATGATCCTCGCGTAGCGAGCGCGCCACCGCAACGAGTTGCTCCATGGTGTAGTCTGCGGATTGGATGATTCCAGAGCTAAGGAACAACCCCTCAATGTAGTTTCGACGATAGAAAGACAATGTTAGATCGACTACTTCAGCTACCGTAAAACGGGCCCGCGGTACATCGCTTGAACGTCGATTGACGCAGTATATGCAGTCGTAAAGACAAAAGTTGGTGAGCAAAATCTTGAGCAAGGAGACGCACCGACCGTCAGGTGTATAACTGTGACAAATACCCATACCCGTCGTCGAGCCTAAGCCTTTACCCGGCGTGGAATGCCGCGGCGTAGCCCCGCTGCTCGCGCAAGAGGCGTCGTATTTCGCGGCATCCGCGAGAATTTCAAGTTTGTGTTCCAAATCCATACTGTAATTATATACAGTTGTAGATGCCGGCGTCATATACTTTAGAAGTCTAAGATCGGCCCATCCGGAGGTGGCAACGAACTCGCTAAGCTCGATGAGCATGCGAACCGCGAGCGGTGTCGGAGCCGGTGGACAATCCCGGAACAAGAAATCGTACCGATCGCGCAACACTCGGCAGTTGAGACAGCACATCGCCGATCGCGGTTTGCCAACTCAGGCATAATTGATCCCTGGCGAAATGGAGAGTAGTGATAATCTGAATGTTAGTGCATAGGACTATGCGAACACCATTGATGTTACGGCTTCCGCTACTGTTGGCACCATTGCTGTTAGTTGCCTGTGGCACTTATGCACTTGGAAAAATTCGTCCTCAGATTTCTTTCTTGGCCTGACAATAGTCGGTACCCCGATCGCAATTCAGAGAGAAAAAATAAAAAGGGGGAAGCTTTTGCGGAATGCATGCGCGAGAAGTAGCGTTGCGTGCTACGTGTTGTAGCGGGTTAGAGCGGCGCGTACCGCTATTACAATTGAGACGGCACTCACGAGCATGCCCGCATATACCAGAAACTTGCACTCCGCTATGGATTGAAGTACGTGGCCATGTCTTGAATAGCAAACCCAGCTACTTCTGCTGTGCGAGATCATTTGGTATATCGAGATGGGCAGCCCGAAAGCACCGATTAACATGAAGATACAGATTGCGAGCAATTCGCTGGAATTATTTTTACCGTCGTCGTTGCGCTTCATGACAAATCAGACAATATGTTTGAGTGAGGAAGGTGGATTTTAATTGCCTGCGTTGCCTGAGCTAAAGCTTGTTGCAGCTGCCCTTGATGAAGCGCAACCGTCATTAAGTAAAGGCTGGTTACTGGAACTCGATCAACAACGGCAGACGTTTGTAGCGTCGCAATTGGCGACATACTATGCATCCCAAGGATCCGCTCACGCGGATAAATCAGATTCGGCTTCGGCACCTCAAATATCATCCGGCGCCAGCGATAAAATCTTCGGAGCTGATTGCTGCGTAGGTTGGGGCGGTTACACGTCGCGACGTGAAACCGCCCCCCCGTAGCGCTACTGAGAATTGCTCAGAGCGTGTTAAGTTTCAAATAATCAAACGATATCGTAGCGCCCTTGGAATTCGCGTTAATGCCGCTCACCGTGAACTTAAAGGTGTGCGCACCTGCCGTCTTGATGACGATCGCTCCGACATC
>JAYVYN010000121.1:0-3201 GCA_043784265.1 Gammaproteobacteria bacterium
CTGGAAAGCGGCGCTAAATCGATTCACCATCATGTTCGATGAGCGGATGCCGCAACTGTAAACAATCATCCGTTTACACAAAATCGCGGACACCCCCCATGAGTTTGGCTGTCACGTCACCAGCATCCTGAACTGGGTGCGCCAGGCCGAGACGGCCAGCGGCGTCATGCCGACCCAATCAGGCGCACTGAATACCAGCGAGCGCCAGGAGCTCATCGAGCTACGCCGCCGCCTGCGTCAAGTTCAGCTGGAGCGCCATACTGACAAAGGCTACGGCCTGGTTTGCCAGACGTCTCCCACCTCCTGATGATCGCCTTTCTGCCACAGCGTCGTGTTATCCGGTTCACGCAACCCATTGTTCCTGAGTTCGATGCACGTTTGGCTCCCGCGACACCTCTATTCGGAAACAACCGCGTCACTTTGTCTAAAGAAACCCCGGTCGCCAAGATAAAAAATTCTAAGCCGACTCGCAAAATACCCCTCTTTCCCCGGCGTACACAGCAAAAAACCGCTTTGATCAACGCAAGAATATGCCTCCTGCAGCTATTCCTTTTGAGCAGCCCGCAGCCAGCGCTTCTTATCCGCCATCGCTACGGCCCTCTTCGTCAGCGCCTTCTTTCGAGTCTGTTTTCGACTCTGCGAAGGGTATTGCGCGCGACGAAGCCAAACGCATGGCGCCCTTGAAAGCGGAGGAAACCGATGTTCCGGATCGTCCGGTATTACCTGCGCTTGCGAAAGCACTGAAGAAGCAGAAAGCTGGGGAAACACGATTCGCAGATGGCCTCATAAAAATAGTGACTCCTTCTGGCAAGGCCTTTTGCTACATGCCTCTCCCAGATATCGTTGCTCGCGGCGGTCCCATAGAACCTACCATTGTTCCAACTAATTGCCCGTGATCGTTGATCCGACCAGGATCAGGTCCGGGTAGCTACCGGGACTCAAGCACCGTGAGCGCTCTAGAACCTGGTTAATGCGAGGCTTATTAAAACTAAGACGTTGAGGCTGCCACCGTCAGTGCTTGTCCGTGCGAGTGAACCGAAATCCTGAATAGAAGAGTTCAGTGCCGTTGTCAGAATCTATTGCGCGCACCACGCCCCCCTCACCTTCACCGATCCCCGCAACAATCGCTTCGTGATCGGAGACGGCCTGCAGCGCTACCGTCACTCGGGTCTCTGGTTCGCCATCGTCCTTGGAGGAGAGCACGGCTTTAAATACCAAAATCCCCGTTTCGGTCGCCAGTTCGACCTGCTTGAAATCGAAACGCTCATCGACTGTGTCAGTTTGGTACTTGCCTATTCTGGTGCGCCAAGCGTCGGGTATTTCAGCGTGCGACACTTGCTCGAATGCAAACGGCGCAGGTAGACCGCTCAGCACGGCCACATCCCGTCCTTGCACCGTTTGGAATCGAATAGATAACGAATCGATCGGGATGGAAATCAGACCGAATGCCACATTCGCCTTCGGCACAAAGGTGTCGATGCTTATCGGGTTCAACGTGAAGCTCCTGTCAAACAGCGAAGTCTTGAGTTGATCACCGTCCACGGTAATCAACCCAAGTTGGCCATCGAACATTACGTAGTGACCAGCATAGCGGGCAAGTTTGTCACGTGGCACTTGCACCATATGGGTCGCACTCTTCGGGGAATCGTGCGGCGGTGGGACGCCAACCTTGGTTTCGTACGCAAGTTCGAGCACGCGGGTACCGAGCTGCGTGATGAATTGCGACGCCTCATCGCTGTTAGTCAGGATGACGACACCGAGCTTCTGTTCGCGCAGCAGCGAGAGGTGCGCCTGATAGGGCGGAAAACCGCCGTTGTGCCACGCTACTGGCTGACCGCCCGGGACGGACAGGCCGCTCAGCATCCAGGCCATGCCTATCTTGTGGCCGAAATCCGTATCGAGTCCCTCGAACTGCGGCTTGAACATCTCGTGCAGTGTTTCGGGCTTGATGATCTGCTTACCTTGCGCGCTGCCATCGGCAAAGATGAATCTCAGCCAGCGGCTCATATCGTTCACGCTGGACAACATGCCTCCCGCTGGTGTGTCGCGCAACGATAAGCGTGCCACTTCTCGGCCGTTGCGATACGCGCGTGCATAGCGGCGTTCGATTTCAGGCGTGAGCTGAAAGGAAGAGTCCGTCATCCCCAAAGGCGTCAACAGGCTTTGCTGCATGGCGCTGGAGAATTCCTGGTGCTCGACGTTCTCAATTACCCTACCGAGCAAGCTGAAATCGATGTTGGAGTACTTGTATAGCGATTGCGGCGGACTCGCGAGACTCTCGTCACGCAATGTCGTGACACACGCCGAAAGCGAGACGGGATGGTCGACCCACATGCCCTTAAGCACATTCGATGGCAATCCGGAATGATGCGCAAGCAAGGCGCGCAGGGTGATGGGCTTGCTATTCGCGAAACGATTGTGGATGGAGAATTCCGGCACATAGGCTGTGATCGCCTTGTCCAGGTCCACCTTGTTCTGTTCAGCCAGTCGCATAATCTCGGTGGCCGTCACAAGCTTGGAAATCGACCCGATTCGATACGCCGTATCGGCGGTTGCAGGCACGCGATTGGCGACATCGGCGTAACCAAAACCCTCGGCCCAGACGACTTTTTGATCATCGATAAGCGCAATACTCAGCCCTTTGACGTCATATTTCGCCATGTCTTGCTTAATCACTGCCGATAAATAATGCTTCGCGGGTTCGTAATCGTTGCGAACGATATGCATCGGCCTAGGTGGAGCATTCGTACAACCCGAAAGCAATAATATTGAGCAGGAACTCAACACGATTAGCCCCCTGGATAGCATCTTGCTCCTCCACTTCGCGGTCATATCAGGTATTCTCCAAAGCAACAGGCGTTGTACTTCAAATTTAACGCGCAGTATTTTTAAAATAGGGTGCTCAACATAACACGCAGTGACCTTTGGTACTTCGCTTCCAAGACAACACCCTTACAACAGGAGATAAACGTGAGAAATATATTAATCGCTGCAGCATTGGGCGCAGCTAGTCTAGTCAGTTGGACCGCCCCGGCCCTTGCCGTCAATGTTGACGTGTCGGTCAATATTGGTCAGCCCGGTTATTACGGGCCGCTGGACATTAGAGACTACGGGCGTCCCCGGGTAATTTACCAAGAGCCCCGCATTATTCAACGGGTACCAGTGCAACGTGAGCCCGTATATCTGCATGTTCCTCCTGGT
>JAYVYN010000122.1:0-26189 GCA_043784265.1 Gammaproteobacteria bacterium
GGCGTGGGAATTGCATCAACTTCGTTGACCAGTGCATTGCGTTCGCTGGCGAGAATCGTTCGCGAATGTCCCCGTGGTAAATCCCGTGTAAGGTGTACGGGTCCGAGACGTACTCGCATTAAACGACTGACGATGATGCCGCGCGCGGCCCACCAATGCCGCACTTGCGCAGATCGTGTGGCGCGGGCGGTCACTTTGAGCCAGTGGTTGAATCCTTCGCCGTACTGCGCTTCGGCGCTCAATATCTCAATGGCGTCCTCTTCAACGTGGGTAGCGGCACGAAACTCTTCTACCAAATCATCTTTCAACGGTCCACGCATGCGCAACACATAATCGACGGTGAGCAAATGAGCACCGCGCGACACTCGGTTTGCCCACGAGCCGTCATCAGTCAACAATTCAAGACCGCCATCCACCGGCGGCATGGCTTGAATGGCGAGCCAACGCCCATTAGATTTTCCAAGATCAAGTATTTCGGAAGCCCGCGAGGTCACCGTTTTGATATCTAGGTTATCCCCAGGCGAGCGGTGATATAACAAAATATGGTGCTCTTTTCCCGGCGCATGCAATCGTACGGGGCGCCCATCGAGAGTAATGCGGTCGCGCGCATCCAGTTTGACGCCGAGTGCCGGTACCGCACCGTTTATTTGCAAACGTCCTTCCCGAATCCAACGCTCGACCTCACGCCGCGAGCCGATGCCCGCAGCCGCCAATACTTTTTGGATCCGATCGCTGAGCGCGTTTTCGATACGCTCACCGCGTGAGTGCGTATCCGCTTTACGCGGTGCACTCACCTTACGCGGTGCACTCACCTTGCGCGGTGCACCGAATCGTGGCGGTCTGGGCGCCATCAATGAAGGTCATCGGCACTACTGCCTGCAACCAAACCTTGAGGTCGTAATTCGCCCGAATCCTCATTCAAGCTTTCGTCCGTATCATGCTCTTCCTCATCATCCGCCTGATCAGCAATCGGTGCGCTTTCGACCGCAACCGCTTCCGCGCCGGGGAGACTCAGCTGTACGCGCAAATCCTCCAGTTCTTTCAGTTGCGCCAGCGTCGGTAGATCATCTAATTTTTGCAAGCTAAAATAATCCAGAAATTCACGCGTCGAGCCTAACAGTTCGGGTCGGCCGGGGACGTCCCGATGTCCCACGACGCGAATCCAATTGCGCTCAACCAGAGTTTTAATAATATTGGGATTAACCGCAACACCTCGAATTTGTTCGATTTCTCCGCGAGTAATCGGTTGCCGATAAGCCACTAGCGCCAATGTCTCGAGCAACGCGCGGGAATATTTACTGGGTCGTTCCTGCCAAAGGCGAGACACAGGCTCGGCTACAGCCGCCCGAATTTGAATGCGGTAGCCACTCGCGACCAACACCAGTTCTAGTCCACGGGTTTCGTATTCAGCAACCAGAGCCGCAATCGCCGCTTTAACTTCTTCGGCATTCGATCCATCTCGTTGGTCAAATAGCGACAC
The DNA here is from genome assembly GCA_043784265.1 of Gammaproteobacteria bacterium. Classification (GTDB taxonomy): domain Bacteria; phylum Pseudomonadota; class Gammaproteobacteria; order Steroidobacterales; family Steroidobacteraceae; genus Bog-1198. Next base: position 1,481 of record JAYVYN010000122.1, read on the forward strand.
CAGCTCGTCTAGAGCTAAGGGGCGCCCGGCCGCCAGCATGGCTGCTTCAACTACATTTTTTACGTAATGATCATTCATTAAGGTTCCACCAATTTTAAATGTCGCGGGCTACCTAGACGGACATGTAAAGGCGCATAAGGTTCCGATTGCGCAATTTCAATCAATCCCTCGCGCATCAGTTCCAAAATAGCGACAAAAGTCACCGTCAGGCCGCGGCGCCCCTCTTCTGCGGTAAACAAACTCGAAAAATTCATGAATGCGCTCGCTGACAACGCCGAGAGCACATCGGTCATGCGTTGCCGTACCGACAAAGGCTCGCGCTGAACATGGTGATGGGCAAACATATCGCTACGCGTCAACACGTCCTGAAATGCCAATAGCATTTCCTGCAGGGTGACCCGCGGAGCGATACGCACCACTTTTCGATCGACCAACTCGGCACTGACCACCCAAGTATCACGCTCTAAACGCGGCATGCGATCAATCCCCTCAGCGGCGCGCTTGAAACGCTCATACTCCTGTAACCGCCGTACTAATTCCGCACGCGGATCGGCATCCTCCTCCTCCTCCTCACTCTTGAGGCGCGGCAGTAACATGCGTGATTTCACTTCCGCTAAAGTCGCCGCCATCAATAAATATTCGCCCGCCAGTTCCAGCTGTAGTACTTGCATAACTTCGATGTAACGCATGTATTGACGAGTGATTTCCGCGATCGGAATATCCAAAATATTGAGGTTCTGGCGTCTGATCAAATACAGCAGCATATCGAGAGGGCCCTCGAAAGCTTCTAGAAACACCTCCAATGCCTGGGGGGGTATATACAGGTCCCGTGGCATCTCCGACACCGGCATGCCTTCAACAATAGCAAATGGCATCTCGCCCTGTGCGGGCGCAGGTGTGCGCACAGGCGGTGGTGGGTGTATAGGCTTAGCGCCGGCATCCTCTGTGTTTTGCACGATTGTCAATTCAGGTTTCATCGATAATTCATGCCCATAGATTGACGCACTAAGTCCAAAGTATCGCGCGCCACGTCGCGGGCACGCTCTCCGCCTTCCGCGATGATACCGCGTACCAGTTCGGGGTTCTCCTCAAATTCTTGCGCCCGTTTGCGGATGAGCGAGATCTCCTCGACCACCTTCTCAATTAAGGGAGCCTTGCATTCCAAACACCCGATACCGGCACTGCGACAGCCTTGTTGGACCCAAGTTTGGGTAGCGGAACTTGAATATATTTTATGTAGATCCCAGACCGGGCATTTTTCAGGATCACCGGGATCGGTGCGTCGGGCACGGGCGGGATCGGTTTGCATGGTTTTAAGTTTTTTGACCACAGAATCTGTGTCCTCTCGCAATCCGATGGTATTGCCGTAGGACTTCGACATTTTGCGACCGTCGAGACCGGGAACCTTGGGCGTTGCCGTCAACAAGACCTCGGGTTCGGTCAGAATCGAAATGCCTGCCCCTTCTATAAAGCCCAACAATCGATCGCGATCGGCGACTGTAAGCCTTGCATTCGCTTCGACTAGGGAGCGTGCTTTCGCGAGCGCCTCGGCATCGCCTTGTTCTTGAAATTCTTTACGCATGGCGCGGTATAGCGCCGAATTCTTGGAGCCTAGGCTTTTAATGGCCTTCTCGACTTTCTGTTCAAATCCGGCTTCGCGGCCATAGATGTGATTGAATCGTCGTGCCACCTCGCGGGTAATTTCTACGTGCGCGACTTGATCCTCGCCCACCGGAACATACTGCGGTCGGTACAGCAATATGTCGGCAGATTGAAGCAAGGGATATCCTAGAAATCCATAAGTACTCAAGTCGTGATCGGCTAATTGGGTCTGTTGATCCTTGTACGACGGAACGCGCTCAAGCCAGCCTAGGGGCGTAATCATGGAGAGCAACAAATGTAGTTCGGCGTGCTCTGGCACTTTGGACTGCACAAATAGCGTAGCGACCCCGGGATTGAGGCCAGCCGCCAACCAGTCGATGACCATGCTCCAAACATAGCTTTCAAGCTTGGCGGTGTCGTCGTAGCCGGTGGTCAAGGCGTGCCAGTCCGCCACAAAAAAATAGCATTCATACTGATATTGAAGCTCGATCCAGTTCTTCAATGCTCCGTGGTAGTTACCTAAGTGCAGCTGCCCGGTTGGGCGCATACCTGAAAGGACCCGTCGATTTTGGATAGGTCCACTCATATTACTTTATGTAAATCCAATGCTTACCCTCATTTTCTCGATTTTACGCTATATATTTTATAATGCGTTTCACTATTCATTATACGTTTTGAGGGAGCGTAAAGGGAGTTACATCGCCGCGGCCGACTCGCACCACGATCGCTTGATCGATGGAGAGGTCAATCACCGAGGTTGGGACAAGGCCACAATTGCCGCCGTCCAGCACCATATCGACCTCGTGTTCTAATTGGGCGTAGATTTCTTTAGCGTCGGTCATCGGTAATTCGTCGCCGGGGAGTAACAAAGTGGAGCTCATAACCGGTTCGCCCAATTCTTTAAGTAGCATGGCCGTGACGGGGTGATCGGGCACCCGTAGCCCAATGGTTCCAGAACGCTCGTGTTTGAGGCGCCGAGGCGTCTCTTTCGAGGCTTTAAGCAAGAAAGTATAAGGACCAGGGGTGTGGGCACGCAGTAGGCGATACTGCCAATTATCAACCAGGGCGTAATGCCCTACTTCGGTCAAATCTCGACAAACGAGCGTGAAATGGTGATTGCGATCGCTCTGGCGAATGGTGCGAATTCGATCCAGGGCCGCCTTGTCACCGATATGGCATCCGAGCGCATAACAGGAATCGGTGGGATACACCAGTACCCCGCCTGACCGTAACAGGGCTGCGGCCTGACGGATAAAGCGTAACTGGGGCGAGACAGGATGTAATTGTAGATAGATACTCATACCGCTCCGCTATGATACGCGCATGAATCAACTTCTCGAATGGTTGCCATTACTGGCATTTTTTATAGGCTTTAAGCTGTTTGACATTTACACGGCCACGGCGGTGCTGATGGTAGCTTTTGTGCTGCAGTTGGTAGTGCATCGTTTGCATACCGGCCAGTTCAAAACGCTCCATTGGGCGACCACTTCGGTGGCCGTAGTCTTAGGCAGCGCAACCTTGCTGTTTCACGATAAACGCTTTATTCAATTGAAGCCCACCATTTTGTTGGGTTTGACAGCCTTAGTGTTTCTGGGAAGTGCATTTATCGGTAAACAACCGTTGGCGCGGCGCGCGCTAGAGTCGGTATTCCCTGAACCCTTAGAGGTATCGACGCGGACCTGGTCGCGGCTCAACTATTTATGGGTCGGTTGGTTCGCTTTTTTAGCCTTGGCGAACTTATATGTTGCGCATAATTTCTCAGAGAGTGTCTGGGTTAACGTCAAAGTTTTTGGGATTACCATTGCGATGATGCTGTTCATGATGCCGCAGGTGTTGTGGCTTTTCAGCAAGCGTAATGTCGACCCACCGGAACCCCCCTTAAGTGGTTAATACGCGCGAACAGCGACTCCGGCAACGACTGGAAGCGCAATTCCAGCCCGTAGAACTCGTTATTACCAACGAAAGCCACTTACACGCAGGGCATGCGGGTGCGGCGGGTGGTCTGGGACATTTTCGTGTTCAGATCGTGGCGGCCCGTTTTGCGGGTCTATCGACCCTCGCGCGTCACCGTTTGGTGTATGCGGCGGTTGGTGATCTCATGCAAACCGACATCCATGCCTTGAGCTTGCAAGTCGGCTCCCCGCAGGTCTCTGAAAAAGGCTAAACTAGGCGGCTAGGCGTGGCCATATCGGCCTGCTTTTTTCCGAGTAGAGGACTCAAATGACCCAATTTTTCTGTGCATCGTGGACCCGTATGTCTGTCGCCGCCGCCGCTGCGGTACTTTTAACGGGTTGCGGTAAGGGGCAACCGGCGGTCACGCCTACTAGTGCGCCCGTACCCGCAACGCCGCCGGTCGCTGTTGTCGACGGAACGCCAATATCGCATGCCTCGTACGATTTTTACATCAAGAGCTTGCTCCAGGGCAAACCTGCCACTGAACTGACACCGGAGCAAAAAGCGCAAGTATTAGACGAATTGGTGAGTATGCAATTAATCGGTCATCAGGCGCAAAAAGACGGCTTAGATAAAGACGCGGATGTGATTGCCAAAATGGATGTAACTCGCATGCGGTTGTTGGCCGATGCCGAATCCCAGAAATATCTAAAAGGCAAAGAGGCTACGGATGCTGAGCTGCATGCCGAGTACGACAGCGCGGTGGCGGCAATGGATAAAACCGAATATCACGCTCGCCACATCTTGTTGGCCGCGAAGGATAAAGATCTCGCCGACCAGCTCATTAAGCGCATCAAAGGCGGCGCTAAGTTTGACGCAATCGCCAAAGCGAATTCGATCGACGGTTCGAAAACCAATGGTGGGGATCTCGGTTGGTTCAAACCGGCCGGTATGGTTAAGCCTTTTTCTGACGCGGTTAAACTGCTGAAGAAAGGTGAAATGACTAGCGCTCCTGTGCAAACCCAATTTGGTTGGCACATCATCAAATTAGACGACACGCGCGACGTCGCGCCGCCACCGTTTGATCAGGTGAAGGAACAGGTTGGCAATCGCGTCATGCAAAAGAAGTTACAGAGCTATGTGGACGAGTTGAAAAAGACCGCTAAAATCGAGAAAAAGATTTAAAGCTTTGCGCGCTTAAACAGCTTTAAGTGTGTTTGCCAGGCGGGTTGCCGAATCCGCCTGGCCTTACTTCAGTAATTCTAGAAACGCGGCTTCGTCCAAAATCGGTATGCCTAAGACTTGTGCCTTGGCGAGCTTCGAACCTGCATCCGCTCCGGCAACCAGGTAATGGGTCTTCTTGGACACGCTGTTCGATACCTTGCCGCCGCGAGCTACTATCATTTCTGCGGCAGCCTCGCGGGTCAGCTGAGCCAGCGTCCCCGTTAGCACAAATGTCTTTTCGAATCCTGCGCCGGAACGGTTAGTTTTTTTCTCAAGCGCAGGCCATGAAAATCCTGCGCCGAGCAATCGATCGATTTGCTGAGCATTGTCCGTACTTTGAAAATACCGACTGACAGACCCTGCCACAATTGGCCCTACATCCGGGACACGTTGAATCTCCTCTTCCGAGGCTGCTCGCAGCAAGGCAAGCTCGCCGAAATACTGCGCCAACCCCAAGGCAGTGGCCTCCCCCACATCGCGAATCCCTAGGCTATACAAGAACCGCGGCAGAGTGGTCACTTTGGAAGCTTGCAATTCTCGCTGTAAATTATCCGCTGTTTTTTCGCCCATGCGATCTAAATTTATGAATTGCTCACGAGTCAACTCAAACAAATCGGCAGGATTTTTCACCAACCCAACGTCAACTAACTGCTCAACCAATTTATCACCGAGTCCCCGCACGTCAATGGCGCGACGTGAGGCAAAATGGATAATCTCGCCCTTGACCTGCGCATTACAGGCACGACCGCCGGTACAACGGGCGATGGACTGGTCGGCCTCCCGGGCGACGGGTGATCCACAGATGGGACATTGGCTTGGCAGTTTTATCGTTTGTGCTCCCTGCAAGCGGCGCTCCACTAGCACACGCACGACTTCCGGGATCACGTCACCGGCACGACGCACCACGACCGTGTCGCCCACGCGTACGTCCTTCCGAGTTAGCTCATCTATGTTATGCAGCGTGGCATTGCTGACCGTAACACCCCCCACAAATGCCGGTTCAAGGCGTGCAACCGGTGTGAGCGCGCCGGTACGCCCGACCTGAAATTCAATCGCACGAACGCTGGTCAATGCCTCTTCTGCGGCAAATTTGTGAGCAATCGCCCAACGCGGTGCGCGGGAAATAAACCCTAGTTTTTTCTGGGATTCAAGGTCATTTACTTTATAAACCACGCCGTCGATTTGATACGGCAAGCGATCGCGAATTTCGGCGATCTTGCGATAATATGCCAAACAGCCATCGACGCCCTCTACGACCTCTATCTGCGGGCATAGGTTGAAGCCCCATTGCCGCAAAGCCTTGAGCAATTTACTGTGCGTAATCGGCAGCGTACCCTCAACATAGCCGACGCCGTAAATAAAAAAATCGAGCGGCCTGGCGGCGGTGACTCGCGCGTCAAGCTGTCGCAAACTGCCCGCTGCGGCATTGCGCGGATTCACGAAAGTTTTATCACCGCGAGCGGCAGCCTCGGAATTTAGAAGGGCAAATCCCGCCAAGGGCATAAAGACCTCTCCCCGGACCTCTAGAACCCGTGGAATTCCCACACCCTTTAATTTTAACGGCAGCGTCGCCAACGTTTTAAGATTTTGCGTAATGTCCTCGCCGGTCTCACCATCGCCGCGAGTCGCGGCTTGAAAAAATTCGCCGTCAAGGTAGGTCGCACTCACGGCGAGGCCATCGAGCTTCGGTTCGGCGGAATAGGTTACCTTGGCGCTCTGCTCTAAACGCTCGCGTACGCGGGCGTCAAACTCGGTGACCTCGTGCTCCGTAAAAGCGTTCTCCAAGGACAGCATGGGCACTCGATGCCGCACCTCACCGAATACGCTACTGGGTGCTGCGCCTACGCGCTGGGTGGGCGAAGTTGCCCCTCCAATTTCAGGAAATTGAGCTTCTAAATCTCGTAGCTCGCGCCATAGACGGTCGTATTCGGCATCGGGCACTTCGGGATCATCGAGTACGTGGTAACGATGGTTGTAACGATCCAATAGCTGCCGGATCTGCGTCGCTCTGTCTGACGCCTCGGCTGGACTCATACCGGCAACAAATCTCGAAAGCGCTCTACCTCTTCTCGCAAACTTGCGGCGCGCTGCGGCGAGAGCGGTAGGGTCTTCGAGTCCTGCACCACGCCGGACAATGTATGTGCTAGGTTATGGGCGGTCGCAATCATATCGTCAAGGGTGAGCACCGGATCTCCTGGCCCAGGAAATACCGCAAACAAGGTCACACCGCGAAACTCGGTAGTCGGCATGCGGAGCAAATCGAAAGTGCCTGGCTCTAGAATACTGGCAACACAGTACAAGGTACCGTCCTGCGCATTTTTGCGATGGAAAATATGATAACGTCCGAATGCCAAACCATTGGCATCAAAGGCCGCTTTAAGGTCGTTCCCGAGCCAGCGCTCCTCGCCTTCTGCGCACACCCGCAAACTAACGATTTTTTGTAGCTCACTCGCTTTGGCGCTAGTCGGGACGGCCGCGACCGCCGCGGCGGCCGGGGCGGCGATAGCGGGTGCGGCGGGCGAAATCGTGTTCAGACTGGTCGGCACCGGATCCAGGTCATCGTCCAAAGTAATTTCTTCAAAACCATCGGTCCCATCGACAGCCTCGGCATGCGCCAGCATCGGCCTATCCGGTAACGAAATAGCATCAAAATCGGCCATCTTAATACTTAACGGCTCGAACGGCGGGACCCCCCATTCTTCGCGGCGAAAATCGATGCTGGGCACTTCCGGGTGGGGCTCCTCCATCGGCAGCAAGGGTACGACCGATGTCACATTACGACTACGACGCGCACCCCACCCCCATATACCCAGTATTAAGGGTATACACAGAGCCAATAATATCCAACGAAGCTCAGCCAAGTGATCAACCCTTACATTGCCGCCATGCGTACAGCCTCATCCACATCTACCGCCACCAAACGCGACACTCCGGGCTCATTCATGGTCACGCCCACAAGCTGCGAAGCTAATTCCATCGTGCTCTTATTATGAGTGATAAAAATAAATTGCACACTGCTCGACATCTCGCGAACAATATCGCAAAACCGACTCACGTTATTCTCGTCTAAAGGTGCGTCAACTTCATCCAGCAAACAGAAAGGCGCCGGATTCAAATCAAAAATTGCAAACACCAATGCCACTGCGGTTAAGGCTTTTTCACCACCAGAGAGTTGACTGATGGTGCTGTTGCGCTTACCCGGTGGCCGCGCCATGACCGATACACCCGCCACCGATGATTCTTCACCGGTCAACTCTAAATACGCATGCCCACCACCAAAAAGTCGTGGAAACTTCTCTTTTAATCCGGCATTGACCTTGTCAAAGGTATCTTGGAAGCGAGTCCGGGTTTCGCGATCAATTTTACGCATTGCGGATTCTAACGTCTCCAAGGCGTCAGTGAGATCCTTGCACTGGCGATCCAAATATTCTTTTCGTTCGGATTGCTCCTTAAACTCACCGATCGCTGCCAAATTGACCTGACCCAGGCGTTCTATTTTGCCGCGAGTTTCCGCAAGGTTCGCATCCCAAGCTTCCGCATTGGCTTCAGGGACCATTTGCGCCATCAGCACTGCAAGCTCAAACCCGGTGGCGAGCATTTGCTCTGCGATACTCTCACGCCGAGCACGAACTTGTTCGGCTGCAAGGCGCGCATCATCCATAGACTTACGTGCTGCATTGACTTGCAGCTCGGTCGCCAGCCGATGCTCATCGCGACCACGCAGGGTCGCGTCCAATTCGTCGCTCGCCATACGTGCAGCTTGTAACTCCATTTCAAACCTTAAGCGTACTTGCAAAGCTTGATCGAGCTGGCTTTGTAAGGCACCAAGGGCATCAACGGATGCGAGTTGCGTGGCGAGTTCATCGCGCCGAACGACAAAACTATCTACTTGGGTTTGGATACGAACTAGGCTGGTCATTAAGGAGGCGTGCGAGGAACGACGCGACTGCACCTGCAAGCCTAACTCGCGCGCGATAGCTTGCGCGCCGGTTGCCGTCAATCGAGTAGCACTTTGCTCCGCTCGTACCCGATCCCGTTCTTGCTCAAGCTCCAGCCGCAGCGGCTCCAGAGTTACCAGCGCCTCAATCGCTATCTCCATACGCGAGCGCGCGAGGCGTAGTTCAGTTTCAGTTCGATTTAGTTCCGTTGCTACATCGGCAAGCCCAGTCGATAGAACGCTCAAGCGCCGTGCGCCATCCTCTTTACGGGCATGCGCGGCGTCAAACTCTCCGCGTCGATCCACGTGCTCTCGATGCAGACGGTTGACTTCAGTTTGCAAATGTTCGCGACGATCCTCGTACTCACGCACCCGCTCACGCGTCATGTCCAACTTTTGTTCAAGCTCCTGCACTTCGCCTGCAAGTTTGGTCACCGATACGCGTACTTTTCGCAAAGTCTCTTCACGTTCGATCACTCCCGCGTGTGCATCTTGATCCCGCGATAAACGCAACCAATCACGTCCGAGCCATACGCCATCGCGAGTTACCACGGACTCTCCGGCTTTCAATTGCCGACGCCGCCCCAATGCTTCACCCAAGGTCTCGGCGGTATAAACCGTAGCCATTATCGAACCCAAAATCGTAGCGCCCTGTACTTTGGCCTGCAATGCATTTGTGTCGAGATTCGCAGCCTCCATCTCACTCACGCTTACAATCGCCAGTTGCCCGCCGTCGAAACTCGTCAGCGCATCGGTAACGCTGTCTAGGCCATCAACGCATACCGCTTCTAGGTAGGACCCTAACACCGTTTCAACTGCTCGCTCCCATCCGCGATCCACTCGCAATTGTTGCGCGACTCGAGGCAGATGATCCAGCGACTGTGCTTTTAGCCAGTGCGAAACTTTACCCGACGCCTTACCGAGAGCTGCTTGTTGCAAAGCTTCGGTCGAGACTTGAGTGCCCAATGCCGATTGCCACGCTCCCCTTAGGGTATTGAGCGCCTGAGCCTGTTCGCGTTCCTCGGTGCGTAGTTGTGCAAACTCAGCGAGTAATTCTTGAAGCGACTTGCTTGACCGCAGCCCCGCGTCGTGAGCGATCGTTGCCTGGTCCGATAGAGTTTCCAGTGCGACGCTCGGAATATTGTGCACGAGCGTATCGTGCTCGACCTGTTGCCGATCGTGCTCTTGCAACAGTCGGCGTTGCTGATTTTCTAGTTGCTCGATACGAGCTCGCTCGACTTGAGTCTCGCGCTGTGCCAACGCCGCAGCCTCAGTGTGCGAGTGCCATTGCTGTTGCCAATTGTTAATTGCCAGTTCGCAACGCTCTAACAAGCTGGCGATGTCAGCTTCTTTGGCGTGCGCTAAATCAAGCTCAGGTCCCATATGATCGAGTTCAGCCGACAACGACTGAATCTGGCTCTGATCGCGTAGCAGGGTAGCGGTAAGACCCTGAACTTGAGTCTGAGCCTGGTCTAGTTCCGACTGCTGCCTCTGCCGCAGTTCGCGCGCATGTTGAATACTCTGCTCAATCCGCGTGACTTCACCGCCGGCTCCGTAGTAATGCGCTTGGATGGTCGTTAATACCTCGGTTTTTGCGGTTTGATCGACTCTAATGCGTTCAATCTCAGCCTCAGCGGCGCGTAAATTGGCGATAGTGGCCTGAAGTTGTGTATCGCAACGCTGCGTCGCCGCGTCACGCACGCCAATATCATGGTCGAGACTTTGAAGGCGTAACGCAAGCAGCTCTGCTGTGAGCTTGCGCTCCTCTTCTTTCAGCGTTTGATAACGCCTCGCGGTGGCCGCTTGGCGCTGCAAATGGCGAATCTGTTTGTCGACTTCTTCTCGCAAATCATTGAGGCGATCCAAATTCTCGCGCGTGCTAGCAATTCGATTCTCAGTTTCACGGCGACGCTCTTTATAGCGCGACACCCCCGCAGCTTCCTCTAAAAATGCGCGCAGATCGTCGGGCCGTGCGTCAATAATGCGCGAAATCATTCCCTGTTCGATGATCGCGTAACTGCGGGTACCCAATCCCGTACCGAGGAATAACTGAGTAATATCTTTGCGGCGCACTTTTACGCCATTGATAAAATAGTCAGAGGTTCCATCACGACTAACGGCACGGCGTAGCGCTACTTCGTTATAATTAGCATATGCGCCGCCGATTTTTCCATCTGAATTATCGAACACCATTTCTACGGAAGCGGTGCCTAAGGGCTTACGCGCGGACGATCCGTTAAAAATGACATCCGCCATCGAGTCACCGCGGAGATGTTTGGCGGAAATTTCTCCCATCACCCAGCGTACGGCATCGATAATATTAGACTTACCGCAGCCATTAGGGCCAACCACGCCCGTCAAACTACTGGGAAATGTAATCGACGTGGGATCGACAAATGACTTGAAACCGGCAATTTTGAGCTTCGTTAAGCGCATGCTTTTATTAACCTTCCGTTTGACCGGCCTTGGATAAAATTAGACAGGCGCGTGGCCGTCAATGTGCCGCGTAGTGTAAAGTAATCACTACTCTCGTAAACCCCTTAAACTTAAGAAGTCGAACCGATGACGCCTCCTACTAGTCTTGAAACTTTTGACAATCCGTCTATTGACACCGATTACACCATACGCATGACTATGCCGGAATTTAGTTGTCTCTGTCCGAAGACCGGGCAGCCCGACTTTGCCACTTTGAAGCTCGAATACGTTCCAAATGAACGCTGTGTCGAATTGAAATCATTGAAATTTTATATTTGGTCGTACCGTAGCCGAGGTGCCTTTCATGAGGCGGTTACTAATGAAATACTGCATGATTTGGTAGCCGCGACTGCGCCGAGGTTCATGCGTGTGACGGCCGAATTTAATGTGCGGGGTGGCATTTACACCAGCGTGATTGCAGAACATCGTCAAGCGGGCTGGTCGCATCCGGTACCCGTAACCTTGAGCTAATAGGGCGATTTATAGGGCCTAACGCACTGTACAGTGCGCCGTGCATCGGTATAATCGCGCGTTCTTTAAGGTTAGGTGGCGGAGTTCCTAAATGCCCTCAAAAAAACCCATAAAAGCGGCTAAGAAGCCGAAAGTCGAGCCTAAAAAATCGGCTGTCAAGGCTGCGGTCCATAAAACCGTATTGCCACCCGCTAAGCGTAAGGCGGTTGTATCACCTAAGGTGCCCGTGAAAGTATCCAAAGCTGTTGTGAAGTCTGTACCTGTAAAATCAAAGCCGCTAAAAGTAGCTCCTAAACCGGTCGTTGCTCATAAGTCTAGCGTTTCGACTAAGCCTAGCGCCGCGGTTAAGCCTAGCGCCGCGGCTAAGCCTAGCGCCGCGGCTAAGCCTATCGTTGCGGCTAAGCCTGTCGTTGCGGCTAAGCCTAGCGCCGCGGCTAAGCCTATCGTTGCGGCTAAGCCTAGCGCTGCTGCTAAGGCTGTGAAGCCGCCTAAGCCGGCAAAACCCGCCAAACCGGCGAAACCAGCCAAAGAAGTCGTCGAAAAGGCGCCACCCATCAAGTTTGATATTCGGCCGATGGTAATGCCGCGTAGCGTGTCTTTTGAAGATGATGGTGAAGAACAGCCCGGCTCACCGAGCTTGTTGACGGGTCCGCGCAATGTGAAACCTTATATCTCGCGCCGCGGCGAGCAGTACATGAATAAGGTACAAATCGACCACTTTACGACGATCTTAAAAAAGTGGAAGCGTGATCTCATGGTTGAGGTGGATCGTACCGTCCTGCATATGAAGGACGAGGCCGCTAACTTTCCGGATCCGAATGACCGTGCTACGCAGGAAGAAGAGTTTAGTTTGGAGCTTCGCACCCGTGATCGTGAACGTAAGCTGATTAGAAAAATTGATTCAGCTTTGAAGCGTATCGAGGATGGTTCTTACGGATACTGCTTGGAGACCGGCGAGGAAATCGGTATCAAGCGGCTAGAAGCGCGCCCGGTAGCGACTTTATCGGTAGAAGCACAGGAGCGGCGTGAGCGGCGAGAAAAGCAATACGGCGATCGCGACGACCGATACCGCTAATAGCATTCCCCTTCCCTATGTAGGTCGGTTTGCACCCTCGCCTACCGGCCTAATGCACCTTGGGTCCCTGTATACGGCGGTTGCCAGTTACCTCGATGCGCGCGCGAATCAAGGTCGCTGGATAGTGCGAATTGAGGACTTGGATCGGCCCCGCGAAGTCGACGGTGCGGCGCGAGAAATCCTTCGCAATTTAGAGGATTTTGGCTTCGAATGGGATGGCCCCGTGGCGCGTCAAAGCACGCGTAGTGATTTTTATCTTGAGGCATTGCGCATGCTTCGAGATCGACGGTTAAGTTTCGATTGCTCCTGTACACGTGAAGCCTTGGCGGGACAAAGCCGCTACCCGGGCTATTGCCGCGACCGTCCACAGCAACCCGGCCCTACCGGTGTTCGGCTTATAGTGGCACCCCACACAATTCATTTTCTAGATCGGATTCAGGGGCCCATTTATCAGGACGTGGCCGCTACCAGCGGTGATTTGCTAATTCGGCGACGTGACCAACTCATTTCCTATCTATTGGCGGTCGTGGTCGATGATGCCGAGCAAGGGATTACTCACGTGGTACGCGGCGCCGATCTAATCGATGAAACCCCAAAGCAAATTTATTTACAACAGCAGCTTCAATTGGCAACGCCCCAATACGCCCACGTACCGACCTTAGTTGAAGACGGCCTTAAACTCGCGAAATCTCGGCGCAGTCTCTCTTTATGTTCGAGCGAGGTCGGCGAGCAGCTCATCGGCGTATTTCAAATGCTAGGCCTAAAACCCCCTCAGCCACTCAATTTAGGCACTATTTCGGAAATCTGGCGTTGGGCGATTGGCCAATGGCACGTGGAGCGGGTACCCAAACAGCTAAACATGCGCGCACCCGGCCTAAAAATAAACAAATACTTGTAGGTTTGCCTTCTCGCTGCATTGCGCTATTCTGCAACATGCGCGATCGGCATTTTCCGGTAGCGAAAACGCATTGAGCGAGGAAGGCCCATGAGCGAGCCTCGAGTGATCAAAAAATATCCCAATCGTCGACTCTACGATACTGTAGAGAGTCGTTATATCACGCTAGCGGACATCCGCCGACTCGTCATTGACAAGATCAGCTTTGTGGTCCTCGATAAGAAAAATAGTATCGACATTACCAGTAGTATTTTATTACAGGTTATCGCGGAACAAGAGCACTCAGCCGAATCCATATTAAGTCGGAATTTTTTACTGCAAGTGATCCAGGCTCACGGAACCAATGTGCAAACTTTGGTTGCGCTCCACTTGGAAGAAGACCTCAAAACGTTCATGGACAAGCAAACAGTGACCCGGGAGGGAATCAGGTCTGCACCTGATAGACCGCCCCCGATCACTTCTCTTTAAGCCTCGTCCACATTGCGCATGGATAGCCGCACGCGACCTTGACGATCAACCTCAAGTACCTTCACTCGAACCACATCGCCTTCCTTGAGCTTGTCGCTAACGCGCTCCACGCGCTCTTCAGAAATCTGCGAGATGTGAACCAGACCGTCGCGTCCCGGTAAAATAGTTACAAAGGCACCAAAATCCATTAAGCGCGCAACAGTACCTTCATAAACCCGGCCCACTTCGATATCCGCCGTAATTAATTCAATACGACGCTGAGCTTCGCGACCCGCGGCGCCTTGAACGGACGCGATTTTCACGGTACCGTCATTCTCGATATCAATAGAGGTGCCCGTCTCCTCGGTAATTTGCCGAATGACCGCACCACCTTTACCGATGACATCACGAATCTTCTCAGGGTCAATCTTCAAAGTGATGATGGTAGGTGCCCACTCCGACATATTATCGCGAGATACGGAAATGACTTTATTCATTTCCCCCAAGATATGCAGCCGACCCTCGCGCGCTTGGCGTAGCGCCACTTCCATAATTTCACGAGTAATACTCGTGATCTTAATATCCATCTGCAATGCCGTGATGCCCTCTTTAGTGCCAGCCACCTTGAAATCCATATCACCAAGGTGATCTTCATCACCCAAAATGTCAGTCAGCACTTGAAATCGTGCGCCTTCCTTGACTAAGCCCATGGCAACCCCGGCCACTGGGGCCGAAATGGGCACGCCAGCATCCATTAACGCAAGACTGCTGCCGCAAACTGAGGCCATTGAACTTGAACCATTGGACTCCAAAATCTCCGATACGACTCGGATGACGTAGGGGAATTTTTCTATCGACGGCATCACCGCTTTTACGCCGCGCTTAGCCAAATTTCCGTGACCAATTTCGCGCCGCTTGGGCGATCCCATCATGCCGGTCTCGCCAACACTGAAAGGCGGGAAGTTGTAATGAAACATAAACGGTTCTTTACGCTCACCGGTGAGACCATCGATTATCTGAGCATCGCGTCCGGTCCCTAAGGTCGTAATCACCAAGGCTTGCGTTTCGCCGCGCGTAAAGAGCGCCGAGCCGTGGGTGCGCGCCAAAACGCCGGTGCGAATACTAATCGGTCGGACAGTCTTGGTATCGCGCCCATCGATTCGCGGTAAACCTTCCAAAATACGCTCGCGTACCAATCGATATTCCAAATTGAAAAACTCATTGCCGACTTGTTCAACCGTAAACTTAGGCGCATCACCAGTAGTAAGACTCGCGATGACCGCAGCCTTAATTTCGTGGATTTTTGCGTGCCGCTGCTGCTTCTCAGTGATCGCGTAAGCCGCTGTAAGATTCTTCTCAGCTATTGAGCTCACCGCATTCTTAAGTTCGGTATGCGGTTCCGGTGCAACCCAGTTCCATTTAGGTTTGCCCGCTTCGGCTGCTAATTCCTTAATAGCTCGAATAGCCACTTGCATATGTTCATGGCCAAACATTACCGCGCCCAACATGACCTCTTCATCGAGTCCTGAAGCCTCAGACTCGACCATTAATACGCCTTCTTCTGTTCCGGCAACTACCAGATCGAGTTTAGAATCTCCCAATTGACTGGTCGTAGGATTGAGAATGTACTTGCCTTCTTTGTAACCCACGCGGGCGGCCCCAATGGGACCCATGAAAGGCAGTCCTGAAATCGCGAGTGCCGCTGAGGCACCAATTAACGCAGCAATATCGGGATCCACTTCCGCATTAACAGACAGGACCGACGCCACCACTTGTACGTCGTTATTAAAGCCTTCTGGGAACAGCGGCCGAATCGGCCGATCGATGAGACGCGAAGTGAGCGTCTCTTTTTCGGTCGGACGTCCTTCACGCTTGAAAAACCCGCCCGGGATTCGTCCCGCAGCATAGGTTTTTTCTTGATAGTTGACGGTCAACGGGAAAAAATCACGTCCCGGGGTTGCTTTCTTAAGCCCAACCGCGGTTACTAAAACCACTGTCTCACCCATTGACACGAGTACTGCACCATCGGCTTGACGTGCGAGTTCCCCGGTTTCGATTGTGACCGTATGATCACCATACTTAAAACTTCGTTTGCTAGCGCTCAATTAGAGCCCCTTCATAGTCGGAATTATAGACACGTAACACGCCCCGTCTTAAATAAGATTAAATAAACCGGGTACGGCTACGACGGTGCCTTTTAGCGGCGTAACCCTAATCGTTCAACCAAGTGCGTGTATATATCCGGCGTGTTGCTCTTTAAATAGTCGAGCAGCTTACGACGCTGATTAACCATTTTGAGCAGTCCGCGACGCGATGCGTGGTCAGCTTTGTGTGCGGTAAAATGCTGGCTCAAGCCGTTAATGCGCTCGGACAACAAGGCAATTTGAACTTCGGGGGAGCCGGTATCGTGCGCGCTGCGCTGATATTTACCGACAACGCCCAATTTATCTTCGCGAGTAAGTGGCATGGAAATCAAACCTCAATCAATGACTTAGACCTTTTAAGAAGCCGCGCATTGTACGCGTAGCGGCACTCGCTCTCAAGCACGATTCGCAATCGCCGAAACTAGCCGTAGGGGCACCAACCGACCTGCGGGGTGCAACTCTCCCAAGCCTAAAAACCCACCGCCTGCTGCATAAATGCGCAAAGTACCCGGTTTATCCGCAGGAATTGACACGGTTTGACCCTGGCGAAAGGCACTCACCCCTGCTGCGGCCAGATCCACTCGCGGACAATCCACCAAAGCGGCGTCCACCGGTAAAAGCGCTTTTAGCCGCTCCGAAACGCTCAATTTCTCGAGTTCCTCGAAGGTCCATTGCCGTTCAGCGGAAAATGGCGCGACTCCTAGTCGCCTTAAGCCAACTAAGTGCGCGATAGTTCCCAACTGTGCAGCAAGGTCTTCGGCTAGTACCCGAATATAGGCACCCTTACTGCTACGCACATCAAAACCGAGGTCTGGACTTTCCCAGCTTAAAAACCGCATCTCGTGAATCACGATGGCGCGTGCAGCTCGCTCGCGCGTGATCCCGGCACGAGCATATTCATAAAGAGGTTTGCCGTCTTGCTTAATAGCTGAATGCATGGGTGGTGTTTGAGCGTATTCACGCGGAAAATTCGCCAGCGCGTGCTGAAATTGCTCAATTGTGAATTCCGCCAATTCACGCCGCTCAATCACCGCGGATTCCCGATCCGCACTGGGGGTACGTTCACCGAGACGCATACTGACTCGATACGTTTTATCGGCGTCCAACATTTGGGCACCAAATTTAGTCGCTTCGCCAAAACAAATCGGTAGCAAACCGGAGGCGAGTGGATCCAGGGATCCGGTATGACCCGCTTTTTTTGCACCAAATAAATACTTTGCGCGTGCCACGGCCCCCGCTGAACTTAACCCCAATGGCTTGTCCAACAATAGAATACCGTGTAAGTCGATTGGCATCCTTAAGATTGGTCTGGTGTTTCAGGTTTAGCCACGGAATCAATCAGCTGAGTCAGACGTACTCCATGCTCGATCGAGGTATCTAACGCGAAACTTAAAGTGGGCGTATAGCGAATCATCAGCGCTTTAGACAAGGCATTTCTCAGAAAGCCAGCGGCGCTTTCTAAGCCGCGCTGCACTTGGGGGTCCGCACCTTGTTTACCAAACACCAGATAGTGGACACGAGCCGTGCGCAAATCGCCGGTCACATCCACTCCGGTAATAGTCACATTACCTATTCGTTCATCTTTAACCTCGCGTCGTAGCAATCCCACGAGCTCGCGCTGGATTTCTGCGCCCAAACGGCGTGCACGCGGATTATCTTTTGCCATCAGTTTACGCGCACGTTATAACGTGCGCGCCACTTCCACTCGCGAGTAACACTCGATCTGGTCACCCTCATGCACATCATTATAATTTTTGACGCCAATACCGCACTCGGTTCCTGCACGCACTTCGTTAACGTCATCCTTGAAACGCTTCAACGACTCAAGCGCACCCTCGAAAATTACAACGTTATCGCGCAGTACACGGATCGGGAAATTACGTCGCACATAGCCGTCAATAACCATGCAGCCCGCGACAGTTCCAAATTTACTGGAGCGAAATACACTTCGAACGGCCGCAAGACCCACGATTTGTTCCTTTACTTCAGGCGCTAACATGCCGGTCAAAACCGCGCGAATATCGTCAATGGCCTCGTAAATAATACTGTAATAGCGTACGTCGACGCTATGATCCTTGATCGCGGTACGCGCGGCCGCATCGCCGCGTACGTTAAAGGCGATAATGCGCGCTTTAGAGGCGGCAGCCAACGTAATATCTGATTCGGTGAGTCCGCCAACCCCCGATGACACCACGTTAACAGCCACTTCACTGGTTGATAGTGCATTCAATGAATCGCACAATGCCTCGACACTGCCCTGCACATCCGCCTTGACTAACAACTGCACCAAATTCGGTTTGCTCTCACCCATATTGGAGAACACGTCCTGCATATTGGCGCTTTGCTTAGCCAACTTGACGTCGCGCGATTTCGACTGACGATGCATGGCCACTTCGCGGGCCTTACGTTCGCTCTCCATTACCAATAGCTCGTCACCGGCATTCGGCGCACCGGATAATCCCAGTACTACCACGGGAATCGACGGTCCGGCCGATTCGATTGGTCGTCCCGCCTCATCAAATAGTGCACGGACGCGACCGAATTCCTGGCCAATCAACAGCGGATCCCCTAATTTCAAGGTACCGCGCAAAACCAAGACAGTCGCAACCGCACCGCGGCCCTTCTCCAAACTGGATTCAATCACGTAGCCCGCAGCAAGACCTGCGGTTGGGGCGCTCAATTCGAGCACCTCGGCCTGTAACAAAACGCTCTCAATTAATTGATCCACACCAAGACCAGTGTGCGCGGATACGGGCACAAAAATATTCTCACCGCCCCACTCTTCCGGAATAACACCATGCTTAGTAAGCTCCTGCTTGACTCGCTCAGCGTCCGCACCCGGCTTATCCATTTTATTGATGGCGACTACAATCGGCACTTTCGCCGCTTGCGCGTGTTTAACGGCTTCGACCGTCTGCGGCATAACGCCGTCGTCTGCACCGACCACTAAGATAATAATGTCGGTAACTTTCGCACCCCGTGCTCGCATCGAAGTGAATGCAGCGTGACCCGGAGTATCTAAAAAGGTGACCATTCCTTTAACGGTCTCTACATGGTAGGCGCCAATGTGTTGAGTAATCCCACCGGCTTCGCCGGCAGCCACTTTGGTGCGGCGGATATAGTCCAACAGCGAAGTCTTACCATGATCAACATGGCCCATCACGGTAACAACCGGCGGGCGCGACAGAATTTCTAACGAACTATCCGCAATTCCTTGCAAATCCTCTTCGATAATATTTTCTTTGCGCAGCACTGCGGTGTGGCCCATTTCTTCGACCACTAGTACGGCCGTATCCTGTTCAACCATTTGATTGATTGTTGCCATTACGCCCATATTCATCAACACTTTGATCACTTCAGTCGCCTTAACCGACATTTTTTGCGCAAGTTCGCCTACGGTCATTGCCTCGCCAACGGCTACCTCGCGAACCACTCGCGCCGTTGGCATCTCGAATCCATGCTTCGCGTCATTGTCGTTGCCGGCAGAACGGCGGCGACCATCGCGAGTTTTCTTTTTCTTGTGTCGAGCACTGACATCGCCTGCGATGTGCAATTCTTGGCGCCCATAACGAGTGGCCTTATCATCCACCACGGTACGAGTTACTTTGATTGGTTTAGCGGCCGCAGCCTTCCGATCACGTTCAGCTTGCTCACGGGCCTGAACTTCGGCGAGACGACGCGTTTCTTCTTCAGCGGTGCGCTTACGATTTTCGTCATCACTGCGACGTCGATTTTCCGCCTCTAGACGCTCCCGATCCAACCGTTCACGCTCAATTTTTTCGTTGGCTTCGCGCTCCACTGCCGCTTTTGCCTGATCCTCAGTCTCCCTTAAGCGATCTATCTCTTCTTGCTGAAGCCGTGCTTGGTCTTCCAATACTTCACGCTTTACATAGGTGCGTTTACTGCGCACTTCGACATTCACGGTACGCGCACGCCCTTGCGGACTTGCCAGCTTAAGTTCCGATTGAGACTTGCGCCGCAGGGTAATTTTCCGCGGTGCCGAATCAGTCGGCAAATCTTCATGTCCATGGCTGCGACGTAGATGCGTGAGTAACTCATGTTTAGCGTCCTCACTGATCACATCATCAGCATTATCTACTTTGATTCCAGCCTGATCGAGTTGCTGCAGCAATCGATCAACCGGAACTTTCAGCACCTCGGCGAATTGCGCGACGGTTACATCTGCCATAGTTGCTCCTAAACCTTATGCTCTTCCGCGAACCAGTGCTTGCGGGCATCCATAATCAACAGGGCCGCTTTCTTCTCATCAACACTGCCAATCTCCACGAGTTCATCAACCGACAAATCGGCTAGATCCTCGCGAGTACGTACACCCTTGCGCGCCAAAGTCTTCGCTAACGGCGCGCCCGCAATTTCAATTAGATCGGCCGCGGGTTCGACCCTATCCATGGTTTCCTCGGTGGCAATTGCCTGCGTTAACAACACATCGCGGGCGCGAGTTCGCAGTTCTTTAATAATTTCCTCATCAAATTCTTCAATGCTATTCAGTTCGCTAGCTGGCACATAAGCGATTTCCTCAATGGTTGAGAACCCTTCCTGCACCAGAATGCTGGCAACGTCGGCATCCACATCGAGTTGCTTCATAAACGTTTCGCGCAAACTATGCGACTCGGTCTCGCTCTTAGCTTCCGCCTGTGACTCGCTCATGACATTTAATTCCCAGCCGGTCAATTCACTGGCGAGTCGAATATTCTGACCACCGCGACCAATTGCTTGCGAAAGTTTATCTTCGGACACCGCGATGTCCATTGAATGCGAATCTTCGTCCACTACAATTGAGGTTACTTCCGCCGGTGCCATGGCATTTATCACGAATTGGGCGTTATTTTCGTCAAACGGAATAATATCGACCCGCTCACCCGCGATTTCGTTAGACACCGCCTGCACGCGTGATCCACGCATGCCTACGCAAGCACCTACCGGATCGACGCGCGGATCATTGCTGCGCACCG
This sequence comes from Gammaproteobacteria bacterium, assembly GCA_043784265.1. Classification (GTDB taxonomy): domain Bacteria; phylum Pseudomonadota; class Gammaproteobacteria; order Steroidobacterales; family Steroidobacteraceae; genus Bog-1198. Next base: position 22,617 of record JAYVYN010000122.1, read on the forward strand.
CTATTTTCGCACGCACACCAGGATCACGAGCCGCCGCCAATATATTAATCAGGCCCTGACCTACTTCCGGCACTTCTAGCTTAAATAGTTCGATCAAAAACTCAGGGGCCGTGCGCGATAAAAACAATTGCGGCCCGCGCGGCTCATTGCGCACTTCTTTAAGATAGGCCTTGATGCGGTCCTGAGCGCGCACCGGTTCACGTGGAATCATTTCCTCGCGCGCCACAAATCCTTCGGCATTCGCCCCTAGATCCACATACACGCCGTTGCGATCCACACGCTTGACTATGCCACTGACTAAAGTACCGGCTCGGTCCTTATAAGCATCGACTACTTGGGCGCGCTCGGCCTCCCGTACTTTCTGCACAATCACTTGCTTAGCGGTTTGCGCCAAAATGCGCCCGAACGGCACAGACTCTAAAGGTTCCTCAACAAAACCCCCTGGCTCGACATCTTTGTCAAGATCACGAGCATCGTCCATGCGCAACTCGCGGTCCGGAACCTCAAGTTCCTTTGAGTCATCGGCAAATACTTTCCAACGCCGAAAAGTATCGTAAGCACCCGTCTTGCGATTGATCGAGACGCGCACGTCGAATTCCTCGCCGTATTTCTTACGCGCTGCCGACGCTAGAGCCGCCTCAAGCGCTTCGAAAATAACTTCCTTGTCGACACTCTTCTCGTTAGAGACCGCATCAACCGCCATCAAAATTTCTTTATTCATCGCCCTTTTAGACTCCTGATCACAGCCTACTCCGGCCTTACTCTTGCCTTCTGAATTCGTTCCAACGGCAAGTTAAAAACTTTGCCATCGACATCAATCACAATCGATTCCCCGTCGAGAGATTGCAAAACCCCAACGAAGCGCCGCCGCCCCTCTAGAGGAAGTTTTAATTCCGCGACAATACGCTTGCCTAAAAATCGCTCGAAATGTGCGCGTGTGCGCAAAATCCGATCAAAACCCGGCGATGACACCTCAAGGGTGTAGTGACCCTTAATAGGATCTTGCGCCTCCAGCACCTCACTGACCGCATGGCTGACCTTGGCGCAATCATCCACGGTAACCGCCGCCTCACCCGCACGCGTGTCGACAAATATCCGCAGCACCCCGCCGCCGCTACTATTGGCGTACTCAATATCGACGAGTTCCAGTTGCTGCGCCTCAATCAACGGCTCTAGAAGGCGCATCAATACATCACGCATGGATACAAAACCGTATTTCAAAACAAAAAAAGGGACCATCGGCCCCCTTTATTAAACGAAAAAGCCCCAATTGGGGCTTCAACCTAAAACATTTTCAGCGACGCCAAGCCTAATAATCAATCCGCCGAACTTGTTGAGTATAGGCAAAGCCGGCGCGGGGGTAAACCCTGATTGCACAATTTTTCTAACGTCACTGCATTAATATCGCATCGACAGATGCGACTGGGGCCGCATTTGCGGCCCCAGTCTTGCTCGATCTAAACGCTTACCAGCGCTTCGGACCGCGCGATCCGCCACCACCACCGCCACCGCCACCGCCACCACCGCCGCCACCGCCGGTGCGCTCCTGCGCTTCATTTACTTTCAGCGCTCGCCCGTCCACATCGTGGCCGTTCAAAGCCTGCATAGCGCGCGCAGCGTCTGCACTTGCCATTTCAACGAAGCCAAAGCCACGAGGCCGGCCCGTGTCGCGATCATTGATCAACGCCACAGACTGCACTGCGCCATGCTTCTCGAACAGCGTGCGAACTGCGGATTCGTCCATAGAGAACGGGAGATTGCCAACATACATTTTCGTCATGTGAAGAATACCTACTACAAAAGAAACTATCGGCCGGACACGAAGTGCCTGCCACCTGGATCGACGAAACCTGCTTTGAGGGTTGTGGCCAGAGTGACGCCGGAGCGGCGCGATGACCAGAAACGAACCAAGTAGAACTTCACGAACCGCCGCATATAGTACAGTAAATTACCAACATGCACGAATATTGCGACGGGGACTAGCCGTAAACTTTATAGCAAGCGATGATTGGCCATGCGCATAGACCCCCTACTGGCCCCCCGTTACTGGCTCACCTGGATCGGAATTGGCCTCCTGCGATCGCTTGAATTCCTACCCTTTACCACCCAATGGAGAATAGGAAAGGCGCTTGGCTGGATTATTCGGCGACTACCGCTGCCTTATATTCGAATTGCGCAACGCAACATTGCACTCTGTATGCCGCAATTGACACCACTTGAGCGTGCGAAATTGCTTAATCGGCACTGCCAAAGTCTTGGGATGGCAGTGTGCGAAACGGCCAATACATGGTGGAGCCGTGACAGTGCAGTCAAACGACTTGCAAAAGTGGAGGGGCTGCATCATTTAGATGCCGCTCTTGCGCAAGGAAAGGGCGCCATCTTAATCGGCGGTCATTTCACCACAATCGAAATTGCTACGCGCATTTTGGGCACGGTGGTGCCCCTCAACGTCGTGTATCGACCCCCGAAAAACGCACTAATCGCCAAAGTCATGTATCAAAATTTTTGCCGTCACGGCAAACCCATTGCGCACACCGATATTCGCAGCATGATTCGCGCACTCAAGCATAACGAGGCCGTTTGGTACGCGCCAGATCAAAGCTACCGCAACAAAGGTGCGGCGATGGTCAATTTTTTTGGGGTGCCCGCTGCAACGACTACCTCCACATCACGACTTGCACGCATTTCAGGCGCTGCAGTACTGACTTATTTTCCCGAAAGGCTCCCCGGTACGGCCGGCTATCGCGTGGTCATTGGTCCTGCGCTTAAAGATTTCCCAGGACTCGATCCGGTACAGGATGTAGAACGATTTCATCGATTGCTTGAGGCGCAGATTCGCCACGTGCCCGAACAGTATTTCTGGGTGCACCGACGCTTCAAGGGACTCAGCTTAGACTACCCCAACTATTATGGGCGCGATTCTCGTCACCGAACCCCCGTGCAAGATTCACCCTAAAGAGCAGGATGCGCTTCGATCTGTTTTAGTAACTCGGTGCGCGTCGTAGAGGCCTCCATTCGCAGGGGTCGACGTCGCAAAGGCTGCAACTCTGCCGCTGTATAGCCTCTAAAATTCGCTCGCATATGCTCTTTATCAAAACGCCACAACATCCAATTTAGGACTTCTGCTAAATCGGCGTCACCCAACGGTGAGGCGGCAACTCCGGGTACTCGCGCCAAATATTCTCGCCCACCTGGTACCCACAAAAACTGCGCGACTCGACTAAGATTAGGCGCGCCGCCTACCGAACCTAAGCCAGTGGGAAGATGGCAACCCTGGCAATTCAACGTCCAATGTTGCCATGCCCGCTGCGGATTTTCGACGCCCACGGGCGCAAAGAGACTTTGCGCCACCACAGAGTGCGACACCAGAACAAACGTTAGCTGGAACGCGACTCTCACCGCACAATAAAATTTCATGGGTCAGTAAATGCGGGTCTCGCGGCGCGCGTCATCTGTGGTGTCTGGGCGCTCAACCGAGCACGGATCGCTACTACATCGCTTTCCGTTAAGACCGATCCCGCGGCAGGGTTTCCACCCAAACCGCTGGCGAGAAAATTCACAACTGATGCCACC
>JAYVYN010000123.1:0-23396 GCA_043784265.1 Gammaproteobacteria bacterium
AGAGACGCTTATGCACATCTTGGTGGTTGAGGATGACGAGGTTGCGCGCGATTACTTAGCGAAGGCGTTACGCGAAGTGGGACACACGGTCGATGTCGCTGGGAACGGCTTAGATGGGCTACACAAAGCCTCTACAGCCACCGTAGACCTAGTGATTGTAGATCGGATGTTGCCGAAATTGGATGGTTTGGCGATGGTCCAGTCATTGCGTGCTACCGGGCGCAAGATGCCAGTTCTCATATTGAGTGCACTTGGCGAAGTGGATGATCGCATTATGGGGCTACGAGCTGGTGGCGACGACTATTTAACCAAGCCTTATCACATGTCCGAGCTACTGGCGCGTATTGAGGCGCTTGCTCGGCGTGGCGCTGCTGCTGGTGAAGAGGGTGGCACTAAACTCAAATTGGCGGATTTGGAACTTGATCGGATGACACGCAAAGTGTTACGCAACGGCAAGAAAATTGAGCTGACTGCACGTGAGTTTCAATTATTGGAGTTCTTAATGCGTCATAGTGGCCAAGTTGTGACGCGTACTATGCTGCTTGAGGGTGTTTGGGACTATCACTTCGATCCGCAAACCAACGTGATTGATGTGCACATCAGTCGTCTACGTCAAGCGATTGATAAGGATTTTGAAAAACCGCTGCTGCACACCGTGCGCGGCGCAGGTTATAGCTTACGCGAAGACGAATAGTGGGTTCCGAACGGCGATTTAGGAGGGTTTTGTCCACCTCGCCGTTTCGCTTCGCGATTGTCTATTCCTTAGTATTTGCGATCGCTGCGGCCGCCCTCTTGTTGGTGGTAAATTTTGCGGTTTCGCGGGTTGTTGATAGTGGTACGGACAATCTTATAGAGTCGGAGATGCAAGGGCTGCGCGAGCAGTTTCTGGTGCTATCACGCAGCGATTTTATTGCGCTTGTTGAGCAGCGTTCGCAAAATCAAGACGTACGTGGAGCGGTGTACCTGATGGTAGATCCGCAGCTCAAACCGGTGGCTGGCAATTTGCCTGCGTGGCCGAAGATTGCTGCCGAGGAAGGCAAGTGGATCCAGTTTAAAATCGAAGTGCCGTACGGTGAAGAGACCCGTGAGCACCAAATGCGTGCGCGGCGATTTCCTTTAGCGGGTGGGTTTCGAATGCTCGTGGGACATGACGTGCAGGAGCGTCAAGACGTTAAGAGCCTCATGATGCGCAGCCTTATTGCGGCGGTAGTGTTGACCCTACTGTTAGGCTTAGGCGGTGGCTACTGGATGGGTCGACGTATATTGACTCAAGCGCGAGCTATTTCGGCGGTGGCGACCCAAATTATGAGCGGTGACCTGTCGCAACGCTTGCCGGTTCGTGATGGCGAGGGTGAACTTAATACTTTGGCGCGTGAAATAAACGGCATGCTCGATAAAATCGAGCAATTGACGCTGGGGATGCGTACCGTTTTAGATAGTGCGGCGCATGATTTGCGTACGCCCCTGAATCGCCTGCAAGCCGCCGCGGACGGGGCAATGAGTCAACTGCTACCAGGTTCGGCAGAACGGCGCGTCCTTGAGCGCGTGACGGTCGAAGTTGATCGTATGCGCACAACTTTAAATGCTTTACTGCGTATTGCTTTGGCTGAGACCGGCACGGTGGCACGAGAAGCCGTTGATCTGTCGGAATTAGTGGCGAGCGTGGTTGAGTTGTATGCGCCGCTCGGGGAAGAGCGCGGTATTGTGCTCGATAGTGAGGTTAATGCCGGTGTTCAGGTCCAAGGAAATCGCCAGTTGCTCGCGCAAGCGCTCGCTAACTTGATAGACAATGCCATAAAATACACACCCGACCGCGGGCATATACGGGTGTTGTTACATAATTTGGTGGCGGGACCCGAAGTAGTGGTCGAAGATAATGGTCCGGGTATTCCCATTGATAAGCGTGAACTAGTGTTAGGAAGGCGTGTACGTTTAGATGAGGCGCGTAAATTCCCGGGTTCAGGTCTCGGCTTGTCGTTGGTCGCTGCAGTGACCAAATTGCACGGCGCGCGTCTGGTACTGGATGACGCTAACCCGGGTTTGCGCGTTTCGTTAAAGTTTTAAACAAGGGCTTGTAAGGGGGATTAAGCGGGGGCCTAGCCGACAAGCGAATCGTCCCGCAGAATACCGTTATGAATACTCGAAAACCCGTTACGCTGCACCGACTGCGCGAAATGCATACTAGCGACGAAAAAATTGCGATGTTGACTTGTTACGATGCGAGTTTCGCTCGTGTGCTGGATGATGCCGGTGTGGATGTGCTGTTAGTGGGTGATTCGCTGGGTATGGTATTGCAAGGCCATTCGAACACTCTGCCGGTTTCGATGGACGAGATGATTTATCACACCCGGTGCGTTGCCAATGGCAATAGAACCGCCTGGATTATGGCCGACATGCCCTTCGCTAGCTACCAAGAATCGCCGCAGCAGGCGTGGCGAGAGGCTGCCCGCCTAATGCAGGTCGGCGCGCATATGGTGAAACTTGAGGCGGGCAGTTGGACCGTGCCTATTGTGAGTTTTTTGGCGGAACGTGGAATTCCAGTATGTGCGCACGTGGGGTTCACCCCGCAGTCGGTGCATGCGCTAGGCGGGTACCGCATCCAAGGACGAGATGCTGCGGCGACGCATAAGTTGCAGTCCCTTGCCGAGGAACTAGTGATCGCAGGTGCGGAAATGCTGTTAATAGAATTAATACCTGCGGTAGTTGCGCGGGAGTTAACGCTGCGTTTGAAAGTGCCGGTCATTGGAATCGGTGCGGGGCGGGACTGTAGCGGTCAGGTGCTGGTGTTACACGATCTGTTGGGCATCACTGCCAAGGTGCCTCGATTTGTGCGAAATTTTCTGGATGGCAACGTTAGTATCGCGGCTGCGGTAAGTGAGTTCGTGGCGGATGTTAAAGCGGGCCGATTTCCGGATAATACGCTGCACGGGTATTGATTTTTTCACGTGCTCGTCATTCATAAAATCGCCGATTTGCGCCAAGCATTGGTGGGTAAACAGGATGTGGCGCTGGTACCCACGATGGGCAATTTACACGGCGGCCACTTATCCTTAGTGAAATTGGCGCGTGACTCAGGTGGTTGTGTGGTGACGAGCATTTTTGTAAATCCACTGCAATTTGCGCCCCAAGAGGACTTCGCGCAGTATCCGCGAACATTGGAGCGGGATGCCGCAATGTTGGCAAGTGCCGGAGTGGATATCGTGTTCGCGCCTACAGTGGAGGAGATGTATCCTGATATGCAGGGTTTCGTTGTGGAACCTCCGGCTGAACTCGCCGATATCCTCGAAGGCGAAATTCGACCCGGTTTTTTTATCGGCGTGTGCACTGTGGTGCTTAAATTATTTAATATGGTGCAACCCACTATTGCTGTTTTTGGCCGTAAAGATTACCAGCAACAATTAATTATTAAAAATATGGTGCGGCAATTGGCGTTACCGATTAAATTGCGAATGGGGGATATCGTACGCGATACTGATGGCTTAGCACTTTCGTCGCGCAATAACTATCTGAGTGAATCAGAGCGCGTGCAAGGCGTGCAACTCGTAGAGTGTTTGCGTGAAGTGGGTAATTTTGTGCGTAGCGGGAGAAGCGATTGGCCGGTGATCGAACGAGAGGCTTGCGAATCGCTACGTCAGCGGGGTTGGCAAGTGGACTATATATCGATACGTTTGTGTGAGGATTTGAGTGCCCCGCGCCACGGCGACGCTTTACTGGTGCTGGGTGCGGCGCGGATTGGCGCTACGCGGCTCATCGATAATGTTGAAATTTGAGTGTCGGTGATGGCTAACCGTACCGTCTCATTCAAGGCTAACCTTGCCCCAGCGTGCTGAGAAAATCGACCTCACTGGGTGGGTTGCTCGGCTCGCGGCAAAGCGAACATTGGTGAAATGAGACGATCCCGTGACGGTGGAACACTGCTGATATGGCTTTGCGTGGCGGCAGTGCAGTTGATCATTTTGCGATTTTACCGCCGTCGGCATTTGGAACATGCCGTGCTTGCGTTGGGCGTTTCTATTTTTTACCTGTTGGTGCTAATGCGCGCGGCGAGCGCCACGATCGTGATCGTAGCGGCGCAAACAGTCATCGCAGTTGGGCTTAATGTACTGATATTTTCGATCCTCGTTGTCACGGCGTGAAGGTATAGGCATGGCCGCTATCGAATGCACCAGGCACGAACTTGTTCGGCCTTAAGAAAAGCTTCGGCATCCGCGCCGCGCAGTAACGCGAGTTTAGCGAGTAGGCCTGCTTCGCTGCACGTATTGGCATGTACTGTCACCGTACGTGGTGCATCGGTACCGGCCAACCCGATTGTGGGTCTAGCACATGGCCGTAGCGCACACCGGATTGGATGACGCGGCGATAGGTGTCGCCGCTCGTTGCGATGGCGCCGCTTGCGAGTTCGAGTATTCCTGCGGCGGTGCCCGTTTTATCGACATTTTCGATGGCGACCTGCCAAGGACTGCCGCGCCTCGGGCCGGAGACTCGTAAGTCGCCGCCTAGATTGACCAATACCGCAACCTCAGTGTGTTGCTTGGCGAGTGTTAGCGCGCGATCTACCGCATATTCTTTACCTATTCCGCCGAGGTCGATTTCCATACCGGCGGCCAGTTTCAGGTGAGGTCGGTTCCAGCTAACGCGTTGCCAGCCGACGTAATTTAAAACAGCACGAACTTGGTTCTGGGTGGGTGGTTTTTCGTGTTCGCCATATTTCCAGGCATGGCGCAATATCCCAGAGGTGATATCGAACTTGCCTGCGCTTATTTGAAAGCATTGGGCAGCGTAATCGATTAAATCTGCAGATTCGGCATCGAGTTCGACCGATTGTCCGGCGCGTGTATTGATGTCGGTGATAACGCTCGGCCGATAGCGCGAATATATAGCTTCGATGCGCAGCGCTTCGGCCTTAACGAGGTCGCCTATTTTTAGCCCAAGTGCGCTATCGGTTGTTTCGACCAGCACCGCGCATGGGCTTGCCATGGCGGTGAAGTGAGTCAATATATTGCGATGCTCCGTAGCGATTACCTCAAAATGCGTAGCTGTATCCTAGCAACAGTGTGACCGCTTTGAGGTCCGGGAAGAGATTTTGTTGCTGAAGCTGTCCAATCGCGCCGGCGGGCGAGCCATTGCCATGTTGATCATAATACTCGACCCGAATATTGAACTCTGAACCTTCATTAAATGGTATCCCGAATTTTAAACCGTAGGTCTGGGCGTGGAATTTGGCCAGTCGTGTGTCGGCAGAGGCGTAATTGGGGAGTGCTTCGCCATTGACTAGGTAGTAACGGTAGAAATCGGCCGCGCCTTGTTGGTAATAGCGTAAGTGTGGTTCGAAGTAATAGTCTTTGCCGAATTGCCAGCGATAACGAATATCGGTTGTAAAGGACTTGACACCCCAGTCGTCTTTGAAGCCGCGAACAGAAATGCTGATGATATCGCTCGCCAAGTGTATTTTGTTATTGAGAAACAAACTTTGCGTGCGACGCGCATCGGGTCGACTCTCATACAATTGACTGGTCGGTTCGCCGCTGAGCGCATCCACCACGGAAATCACTTTATAAGGGTCGGTTTGGTAGCCTTGTAAATGACTGTAGGAATAACTCAAGGTCGCAAGCCAGCGGCGAGTCATGACTTGCGTGACGCCGATTAGCGCGTCAACTTCATGCAGCGAGGCGGCTGGGCCTTTCCAGTCGCCACTCATGAGAGTCAATGGCGTGGGGGTGCCGCCCAGCGGGAAGGATGAATCCGATTCGTAGTTTAAGCCCGCATTGAGGGTCGTGTTATGTGAATTTAAATCCTCTGAAAGACCCAGATGGCCACTGATTGAACGATAGTCATGTTCGTGCGAGTACGCCGCGCCTACGTCCAATTTAAGGGTTTGAGTCAGTGCTTGCGTCCAGCCTAGATGGCCTGCAATTCGTTGATCGTAAAATCCATGATCTAAAGGATAGGTATTGGGGGCCACGGTCGACGTAGAGCTTATGGCTTGACTCGTGGCGCCGGCTTTGGGCGGTATCAGAGTGACAGTCGAGCCCCCCGATGCTGTCGTGGTGGTGACCTCGGTGCCGAGCGGTACCAGCTGGTAGGGTTGCACGTAGTTCTGCGCAATACTGGAGGGTACCGCCCCCAAGGGAGTTGCACCGGTGAGTGAATCGGCCGCCACTCCGAGGCTCAATAAGCTGTCTTCATTGATCTTGTAGCTGACATTCAGTTCGGGTTCGATGGCCTCCACACGGCCGTCTTCATGATACTAAAGCAGCCCTGCGTCCACTTTGGTATTAGGGGTTTCTTGCGCATTTGCGCCCCCCGCGAGAAGGCCCGCGGCAGCAGCAGCGAGTGCTTGCCTTAGTTGCATCCGCAACCTCCGCCGGCAAAACTACGTCCACCACTAGCGGCTTCTTTACTGAAATATATATGGTCGTCCATACTGGTCTCAAGCGGATAGGCGTCCAATTGCATGGCTTGTTCAGCCAGTAAATCGTGTTGCCAAGGTTTGGCGCCTATCGAGGCGCAACCGGCGCTTAACGCCGCTACTACGATTACGAGTATATAAACGTGCGTTTTTTGCTGGCTACGCATGCTAGGGATCTGCTTCGTTGAGCAGAATTCGAACATCTTCTTCATATTTTCCCTTGGACTTTGACGAAAATCCGGTGTAATGAAAGCGGACATGACCCGAGCGGTCGATAAGGATTGCACTCGGCATGCCCGTCACTTTGTAAGTGGTGGCAATCGCGCCTTCAGGATCGTAAAGAATAGTGAAATTAGCCGAGTTTTGGCTTAAAAAACGCTCCGCCTTAATGCGATCCTGGTCGACATTGACGCCAATCACGACGAATTTCTGGGCGTCATATTCGCGACTTAAGTCTGATAGCCAGGGAAACGATTCTCTACACGGACCACACCAGGAGGCCCAAAAATCCAGGTATACCACTTTGCCGCGATAGGCGGCAAGGTCGATATCTGTGGCCGCGGCGGTCCTGGAAGTAATCAAGCTGCTGATAAATCCGAGAAAGACCAACGTGGCAATGTTGAGAGGTGTTTTTCTGATCATTAGAGGATACTTAAGCCCAAGGTTACTATTGTATGGACGTCGGCGAAGGCTAAATCAATCGCGAGAAGCGTTATTCAATTGTTTCTTTTGCATTAGTTAAGCGATAGGCTACTCTCGTGTAGCTACCATAATTCTGCTCGAGCGTTCATGCATAAAATACTGTTTAGATTCTGGTGCCTGATGGCCTTGTCAAGCATTTTTCCGGGTGCGCAAGCGGTGGCCGGGACTGGGACTTTGCCCGTGGCCGAGACAGAGATCGCGTATCTGCTGCAATTCGTCACTCAGTCTAAGTGCGAATTTTATCGCAATGGTCGCTGGTATAGCCCAATAGACGCACAACTTCATTTGCAAAATAAGCATAAATTGCTGGTATCAAATCATCAAATTAATACCGCTGAAGATTTTATTGAAAAAGTAGCCACGAGAAGTAGCCTTAGTGGTTTGGCATACAAAATAAAATGTGGCAGCGCCGATCCGATGCCAAGTAGCCAATGGCTGCTTGGCGAGTTAGGTCGATACCGCGCGGTGCGATGACCCTATGTTTCTAAGTGCTATTGGCACGGCGCTCCCGGCGCATCGGTACAACAAGGCGCAGTGCTGGGAAGCGTTTGCCGCGTCTGAATGGTTTGCCCGTCTCAGCCCGCGGGCTCACACGGTCGCCAAAACGGTACTGCGCCGCGACAACGGTATTGAAGAACGCTGGCTTGCGGTGGAGTCGCTGAATGAGGTTTTCGCCATTGATCCCGACACGCTAAATCGGCGCTTCGCGGTACACGCGCCTCGCCTGGCGGCAGAGGCCGCCCAGCAAGCGCTGGGTCGGGCCGATCTTAACGCCGCAGCCATTGATGCCGTCATAGTGACGACCTGTACTGGCTACCTTTGCCCTGGCTTAAGTGGTTATGTGATCGAACGCCTCGGGCTTCGGCACAAGGTTTTAGCTTTCGATTTGGTCGGTCAAGGTTGCGCGGGTGCGCTCCCAAATTGGCAAGTGGCCAGCGCCCTTTTAGACTCGCGTCAATGCGAGCACGTACTCTCGATTTGCGTCGAGGTATGCAGCGCAGCAATGTATCTTGATGACGATCCCGGTGTACTAATCAGCGCGTGCTTATTTGGGGATGGTGCTGGAGCCGCGATATTGTCGCGGCAGCCGCCGCGTCAGCGCCGCCAAGTGGAATGGCGTGAAACCGTTTCGCTCACCAATCCGGCCGCGCGGGAGTCGTTGCGATTTGAGCATCGAGCCGGCATGCTGCGAAATATTCTGACGCGTCAGGTCCCGCAACTGGCCGCCGAACATGCCGACGAGGTATTCAAGGATGCGCTCAGCCGCGCAGGTGTAAAGCGCCATGAAATTAATGGTTGGATTTTTCATGCCGGGGGCCGTGATGTCCTGTTAGCACTTGCGCAGCGCTTTGACCTTGCGAGCGATGCACTACGTTACAGCCGCGAGGCGCTGCGTAAATATGGAAATTTGAGCAGCGCATTCGTATATTTCGTGCTCGACGCGGCACTCGCAGATGACGCCCCTGGTGGTTACTGGTGGATGTCGTCGTTTGGTGCGGGCTTCACTTGTCACGGCGCATTGCTCGCAGTTCAGTGACCTTGCCATGACCGGATTAGCACGTATCGTGCGGCCCGAATTACTCGATGATCTTGCGCCGCTTGATCCGCGAGCGTCGCGGGCGAGACGTGACCTCAAGCGGGTGCACCGTGCGATGGGTTCGATCGCCATCCTGCGGCGGGCGGTGTCAGGGCTCATGCTGACGAAGCCACCGCAACGAATACTTGAACTCGGTGCCGGTGATGGATCATTACTCTTGCGTTTGGCTCAATCAATACGGCCAAAATGGGTCGGCGTCGAACTGACTCTTCTGGACCGTGTGGATCTATTGAGCGACGCTGATCGAGAGGCGTATGGTCGACTCGATTGGAAAGTGAGCGTGAAATGCGTGGACGTAATGACCTGGGCGCGTGAAATTAGCACTCCACACTATGATCTATGCATTGCTAATCTGTTTTTGCACCATTTCGATGCAGCCGAACTTGTTGTGTTGTTACCGGCGATTGCGATGCACGCCGATGCATTCGTTGCGTGTGAACCGCGCCGAGACCGATTTTCGTTGCTTGCAAGCCATCTGATCGGTATTTTGGGGGCGAGCGCTATAACCCGGGCGGATGCAGTTACCAGTGTTATAGCGGGGTTTAAAGCCAGTGAATTGCGGGATATATGGCCACGCACGCCAGATATATGGATATTGGAAGAATTTGCGGCTCGGCCATTTACCCATTGTTTTCACGGGGTGCGATCACGCGCCGGAATGGGGAGGCCGCATGAACGATACTGATGCGCTCGTAATCGGTGGCGGACCCGCCGGGGCAGCAAGCGCCATCCTGCTTGCTAAAGCCGGTTGGCGCGTAGTGCTGGTTGAGCAGCACGCTTATCCGCGACAAAAGGTCTGCGGCGAATGCATTGCTGCGGGTAACCTTGAATTGATCGATGAACTCGGTATAGGTGAGAAGTTCCAGCAACTGGCCGGCGCGGAGCTGAGACAGGTGGGATGGATGGGCGCCCGACGCACGATCATCGCGAAATTCCCGGCCTGTTCAACCGGACGCTACCAATACGGACGAGCTCTAGGCAGAGATGTGTTCGATTCGCTCTTGCTCGAGCAGGCACGATCGCTGGGTGTTCGTGTAATGCAGCCCGCCAAAGTGCGGGCCGTGATGGGTGAAGTGGGCCAGTTTGAATGTGACATCGAGGAGCGTTTTAGGGCCTCGGGAAAAGTCACTGCTGCCATCATCGTCGATGCCCATGGTTCGTGGGAGATGGGACCGAGTTTCAACTTGCGCCACTCCGATAATCGCGATGTAAAGCGAGTGCCGCAGCACGCTGCAGACTTATTTGCATTCAAGGCAAGATTTCAAGGCGCAACGCTTGCTCCACAGTTACTGTCGGTGTTCGCACTAAAGGGAGGCTATGGCGGTATCGTCGTTGCTGATGGCAGCACCACACTCGCCTGTTGCATTCGCCGCGACGCGCTGCGAGCCTGCCGCACAAAAACCGATACCCCGGCTGGTATTGCTGTGGAAGCGCTATTGCGCGACTCTTGTCTTGGAATTCGCGAAGGGTTACGTGGCGCCGAACGTTGCGGGTCCTGGATTTCCGTTGGTCCGCTTCGTCCCGGCATTCGCCTGGTTGCGCAGAGCGGCGTGTTTCGTGTGGGCAATTCCGCTGGCGAAACACATCCTTTGATCGGTGAGGGTATCACTATGGCGCTTCAATCGGCGAAACTACTGGCCACTATTCTCATCCAGGAACCCGTCGCCGTGCTTGACGCCGACCGCGCATTAATTCTGCATCGTCGCTACGCACAGGCCTGGACTTTAAATTTTGCGCCGCGACTACGGTTAGCCTCAGCGTACGCCCACATTGCAATGCGCCCTTCGTTTGCGTTGCCAATGGCTGCTGTACTTCGACATTGGCCTGCGTTGCTAACTCACGGCGCGCGCTTCGCTGGTAAGGCGCGAGTGCCGCAATTCGCATGAATACCCTCCAGACATTGCAAGATATCTTAATTCGAGACTATGGCCTCACTGGCGAGCGGCTTTGCGCTGACGCTGTGCTCACCGAGCTTGGTCTCGATTCTCTTAGCGTTCTTGAGCTGATGTTCAAGATCGAGGACCGATTCCATGTGACCATTTCCGGCGATACGCCTACCGACCTCGTGACCGTGAACGACGTCGTGCGCTACATCGATGGACTGTTGTTCGCCGCGCCGTGAAACGCCGTGTAGCCATTACGGGCCTCGGCGTTGCAGCCCCGCTCGGTCGAAACATGGATGAACTTTTCAGCAATTTGGTCGCGGGTCGTTCCGCAATTCGCCGCCTCACATTGGCACGCGGCGAGCGACTACGATCACCCATTGGTGCGGTCGCTGATTTCGACGGGTCGACGCATTTTTCAGACGTAAGGCTGCGCATGTTGGATCGCGTAAGCCAACTAGCACTCGTCGCGGGCGCTCAAGCCATCGCCGATGCACGCCTTGATTTCGCGGTAGAGTCGCGTGAGCGCTGTGGGGTGTGTGTGGGCACCAGTATGGGCGGTGCTGAAACTTCCGATGATGGATATTTCACTCTTTACGGCGAGCATTCCGAGCGCATCAAGCCCTACAGCGTCCTTGCCGCCATGAGCAACGCTCCCGCCGCCTGGATCGGAATCGACTACGGCTTGAGCGGACCGAACCTAACCTACTCTACCGCTTGTTCGTCTTCGGCGGTTGCCATCGGTGAGGCGGCGAATAAAATCCGCTGTGGCGAGGTGGATGTCATGTTGGCGGGTGGCGCCGAGGCGCCGCTCGCATTTGGAGTGCTGCGCGCTTGGGAAGCCATGCGCACACTGGCCTCGATGGACCCGCTTGATGCATCGGCATCTTGCCGACCTTTCTCACAAACGCGCACGGGTCTTGTGCTCGGCGAGGGTGCGGCATTCGTGGCGCTCGAAGATTGGCAACACGCCATTGCCCGCGGAGCCGTAATACACGCCGAGTTTTCAGGCTACGGCCTTACCAGCGATATCGCCCATATCACAAAGCCTAGCATTGAAGGTCAGGCGAATGCCATGCGCGCCGCGCTGCGCTCGGCGCAACTCGATACAGGGGCGATTGACTACATCAATGCTCATGGCACAGCCACCATGCAAAACGACGCGGTGGAGACTGAGGCGATCAAAGCGGTATTCGGTAATCGCGCCCATTCGATACCCGTAAGTTCGACAAAATCAATGCACGGTCACCTTTTAGGGGCAGCCGGAGCGCTTGAATTTGTCATTGCGGTAGCGGCTCTTAGGCACGGGATCGTGCCGCCCACCATGCATCTCAATGTGGCCGATCCGGTGTGCGACTTAGACTATGTTGTAGATCATGCCCGGTCTGGTCTTGCGCTTCGATCGGTAATGTCAAATTCGTTTGCGTTCGGTGGCACCAATGCGGTACTCATTGCGGAAGCCGCGCGCACCCACAATCCGCGCTTGTCCTAAGGGTTGAAATAGAGGCATAGGCGTCAAAGAGATACGGTGGGCGCTCAGTTGTTATGAGCGCCCACCGCAGCGGCCGGCATCCTGGCCAAATGTTCTAACCGATTTCCTCCTTGTATGAGCCGCGAATTGATTCTGCCTCGACCAAGCGGTTACGGGAATCGGCAATAACGACGCGAACGACTAGATATTGGTTCGATCTGTCCGCGGTGACGAATCCCGTGCGTTGCGCCGGTATTTGACAACGCTAGCTAAGTCACTCAGATTGTATGGGTGCTAAGCGCTCAACATTTTAAAAATTAGAATGGCCTTCGAAGCCAGTCCATTAGTTCTTCCAGCGCCGCTGCCTGCAAGGCCAGTTCTTTCGTTTTGGCAGATATGGAATATGTGTTTTGGATTTCTCGGTCTGCAGTTTGGTTTTGCGCTGCAAAATGCCAACGTGAGCCGAATTTTTCAGACTCTCGGTGCTGGGATTGATGAAATTCCGGCGTTATGGATCGCAGCACCGCTGACAGGGCTCATCGTACAACCTATGGTTGGTTACTTCTCTGATCGGACCTGGACCATATTGGGTCGCCGCCGTCCCTATTTTTTGATTGGAGCTGTGCTTGCTTCCGCAGCATTACTCTATATGCCACGTTCGCCCAATTTATGGGTCGCCGCAGGATTACTTTGGATCTTGGATGCCTCCATCAATATTTCGATGGAACCGTTTCGCGCCTTTGTAGGTGATCAACTAGGTGTCCCGCAACGCGCAGCCGGCTATGCTATGCAAAGCTTCTTTATTGGTATCGGCGCCGTAGTCGCCAGCATGCTGCCCTGGTTGTTGGCATACGCGGGTATTAGTAATCATGCTCGGACGGCGCTCGGCTCTGCAGTCGTACCCGATACCGTTCGCTTTGCGTTTTATATCGGAGCCGCAGTGCTACTCACAGCTATCGCCTGGACAGTTGTCCGGACGCGAGAATATGCGCCACACATCTTGCGCGCTTTTCACGAAGATCCAGTCGTTAGCCCTTCGTCTGCGCCGGGTTCAGCTCAAAGGCTGCGCCGTGGACTAGTCTGGAGCGGTGCGAGTCTTGTTGGTCTGGGGGTCATTTCGATCCTGCGGCTCGATCGGCAACTATACTTGGTATGCGTTGGGGCGCTATTTTGGGGGTTCGCCCTGCTTGCGCATGGGAGTTCGAATAAATCGGGATTATTTACCGATATCATGAACGATATTGAAGCTATGCCGACCACCATGCGTAAACTAGCGCCGGTACAATTTTTTTCATGGTTGGCATTGTTTTCGATGTGGATTTACACCACCGCCGCCGTGGCGCAAGTGTACTTCGGTTCCAGCGACCCTCTATCGGATGCCTATAACGAGGGCGCGAACTGGGTCGGGGTGTTATTCGGTGCCTATAATGGGTTTGCGGCGCTCGCGGCTGCCGTGATTCCCCTGATGGTGCGGCGTCTTGGCCTGCGGTTGACCCATCTTATTAATGTCTGGTTGGGCGCTGCGGCCCTACTATCATTCTTGGTAATTCGAAATCCGCATTGGTTACTGCTTTCCATGTTAGGGATGGGCTTTGCGTGGGCTTCTATACTGTCGCTGCCTTACGCCTTACTGTCGAACAGCGTACCCACCAGCAAAATGGGACTCTACATGGGGATTTTCAATTTCTTTATTGTGATTCCGCAATTGGTTGCTGCCAGCGTATTAGGCGTGTTACTCAAGAGCATCTTTGCCGGGGAGGTTATCTGGGCACTGGCTATTGGTGGAGCAAGTTTTATCGTGGCTGGAGCGCTCGTGCTGCGCGTCCCAAAGCCGCTATCGGAACTCAACGCCTAGTCTCCAGTAGCGTTGGCGGCACCACAAGAGCGGCGCACTAGCAGTCGTGTCGACAGCACCTGACCTTGAGTGGGTTCGCCTCGAATTAATTTCAATAAGGTATCGACCAAGATTTCGCCCGCCATTTTTGTATCCTGAACTACGGTCGTGAGTGGCGGGTTAGTTATGCTCGCCGATGGAATGTCGTCGAATCCAACCACCGAAACACGCGCAGGTACCTCGACACCATGCTCGTTCAGAGCGCGCAACGCCCCAATCGCGATAAGATCACTCGCCGCAACTACCGCATCAAACTGCTGACCGCGCCGCAGCAGCTCACAAGTTGCCTCAAAACCCGATTGTTCCGTGGTAATAGCATCGACTTGTAGCGCCTCGGCTGCCGGCAAAGAAAACTCTTTTAGGGCGTCGGTACAACCGCGATAGCGTTCAAAAAATTCCGGATAATGGCTGGAAGCGGTGCCAATAAAAGCCACCCGACGTCGGCCTAATTTAAGTAGATGGTGCGTGACTTCATAGCCACCTCGGTAATTGTCACTGCCAATGGAAATACCCGGTTGCCCAGCGAGGACTGCTCCCCATCGCACGAAATGCGTTCCTTGCTCGACCAGCTGCTGTAGTCGTGGTTGGTACTCAATATAGTCTCCGTAACCCAGTAGAATGATGCCGTCCGCTTTGCGGCTATCTTCATAGTCGGTATGCCAATTGCCCGATTTTTGCTGGAATGAAATCAACAAATCGTACCCACGCTGTGCACAGGCTCGGGTAACTGAGCCCAACATAGCCAGAAAAAATGGGTTTATAAATGAATCGTCGGAGGTGGGATCTTCAAAAAACAATAGCGCCAAGGTGTGTGAATGTTGAAAGCGCAGATTTGACGCATTTTTGTCAACTTTGTAATTTAGCTGCAGCGCAATGTCTTCAATTCGCTTACGTGTTTCCGGGTTAACCATCGGACTGCCGCGCAGCGCTCGCGATACCGTAGGCTGCGAAACACCGGCTAAAAATGCGATGTCAAATGAAGTGGCTTTGCCAGAGACGCGCGCTAAAACCTTATCGCTGCTCAATTTTTGAATCTCCCGGTTGAATCCTACCACAAGAGCGAAAAAGGACCACTGTGCGGAATGAATACGTATGCACCAAGCGTTTCAGAGCGAAAATTAGCGATAAGCTATCAGAAGAAATAGAAATACGTTCGTTTGGGGTTAGGGCGTGTCACTGCGATTTGCAGGCTGATTGCAGTACACCGAAAAACATAAGGAGATTAAGGTGAAGCGGGTTATAAACATTGATTCAAGGAGCTGTGCGGATAATTCGCTGGCGAGGATGGTCGGGTCACGCTTGGTTGCCGGAGCGGTTTTACTGTTGGCGTGCACTGCCTTTATTAGCGCGCAAGCGCAATCCATAGGTGCGCCACCAACATCTGCTACAACGTCCAAAAAATCTACTGATGCATCCGACAGTGAGCTGGAAGCCATTGTGGTTACCGGTATCAAGGCAGCGATTCAAAGCGCGATCCAAGTCAAGCGAGAGTCGGGCAGCATCGTCGAAGCGGTGTCTGCTGAAGATATTGGTAAATTGCCCGACACTAGTATCGCTGAATCGATTTCGCGCTTACCGGGCCTAACCTCCCAACGTGCCGAAGGACGCGCATCGGCCATTAGCTTACGTGGCACGGACCCCGGTTTCACGACTGCGTTGCTCAATGGGCGTGAGCAAGTCAGCACCGGAGACAACCGTAGCATCGAGTTTGACCAGTATCCATCAGAGCTCCTGAGCCAAGTGGTAGTTTATAAGACTCCCGATGCTCAATTAGTGGGTCAAGGCCTTGCCGGCACAATCGACTTACGTACGACTCGTGCGCTTGCCTACGGTAAACGAGCCCTTGTGTTCAATGTGCGCGGCGAGCGGAATTCCCAGAATGATCTAGGCAGTGATTCAACCGATAAAGGGTACCGGGCGAGTTTTTCTTACATAGACCAGTTTTTCGACCATCGATTGGGCTTAACCGTAGGTCTCGCCCGGCTAGAGTCGCCTTTGGCCACTCAAGGCGTTGGCACTTACGAGCCTTGGGGACAAAATGGTGACGGGATTTACGCTACCAATGGTATCAAAGCCCGCGAGGACTCAGGCAGCAACCGCCGTGACGGCGCAATGGCGGCACTCGAATGGCGACCGAGCGACTCCTTCACCAGCATTCTCGATCTGTACTTCACTAAAAGAAATCAAACCGACGATGCACGCAGCCTCGAAGTAAATCTTGGCGGTTACCCCGCGCCTTGCTGTGACGGTAAGATTTCTAATTATCCGGCGGGCACCTTGTTTGGATTCTCTAATCCGGTGATCCGGGACAATTCGATTGTTGGCGGCACGCTTAATACGGTGCTACCTCTGGCGCGCAATTTTCTATTTAAAACACAGGACAAGATATTCGCAACCGGTTGGAATAACAAATGGTCGGCAGGCGACTGGACTGTCGTGGGTGATGTGAGTTACTCAAAGGCCACGCGTGATGAGCAGCAATATGAAACCAATGCGCAGTACGCGCCCAATACGTTGCCCACGTGTACAACTCCTCCGGCCGCCGCCATCACCTCTTGTTTTCCTGCGGACACGCCGCGCAATGTTTATGATACGGGCCAATTCCAGTTGGGGGGCAGCGTTCCTTCCCTAACTTTCCGTCGTGACTATGCGGACCCGACTAAAGTGCAGATTGGTCCAACGATTTACGGCGCGGGCTACAGCAAAATTCCTCACGTGCAAGACGAACTCAAGTCTGCACGTTTTGACGGCTCCTATGCTTTGTCAGGATGGTTCGACAACCTAGGTGCTGGCCTTAACTACGCGCGCCGCACCAAGGATAAATACCAGCCCGAAGGCGGACTATCGACCCTCGCCAATGCAAATGGCGGCTACTATCAAATCGACAGCAAGTACTTGCTTAATCCCACTGATTTGTCCTACGCGGGTGCACCGAGCACGCTTGCATGGAATGTACCCGGAGTTCTCAGCGCCTATTACAAGCCGATCGTATATAGTACCCCCGACAACGCCAGCTACTTGGTCGGCAAGTCATGGAGTGTCACTGAAAAGGTGATCACGACTTACGTTCGAGGCGACCTCAATCACGAGATCTCTTCTGACGTTACGTTGCGGGGCAACATTGGTGTGCAATTGGTTAACACGGATCAAAGCTCCAGTGCGAAACGTTGGGATGTGGTGACCAATAGTGGCCAGCCAATCAGCGACGGCAAGAAATATACCGATGTGTTGCCGGCGATCAATCTTGCGTTTGTACTGCCGGAACAACAGACGATTCGCCTCGGATTGGCGCGCGAAGTCGCACGTCCACGCATGGATCAACTTAAAGCATCCTTAGAATTTGGCGTAGACACTAATACTGGCCTGCCCGGCGGCACTGCGGGCAATCCGAAGCTAGACCCCTGGCGTGCCGACGCCTTCGACGTGTCATACGAAAAGTATTTCGGTCATAGTTCTTATTTTTCTGCCGCTGCGTTTCTTAAGAAACTGAAGTCCTATATCTACGATGTCAAAAATCCGCTGTACGATTTTTCGTCTCTGGTCGCGGGACTTCCAGCGAACTATGCAAAGGTGCCGGTACTGAACATTGGAAACTACACGCAACCGCAAAATGGTGTGGGTGGCAATCTTAAGGGGCTTGAATTGAGCCTGACCCTGCAAGGGGATCTAATCAATGACGCTTTGAGCGGCTTTGGTACGATTTTGAGTATTTCTCAAACCGATAGTGCTATATCAATCCAAGACCTCGCCGCACACACCGGCACTACCAAGCTTCCCTTACCCGGTCTATCGAAGACTGTATGGAGCACGACTTTTTATTATGAACAATCGGGTTTCTCGGCTCGCGTTGCGACTCGCTCACGCTCTAAATACATCGGTGAAGTCACCAACTTTGCCAATGACCGCATCTTCAAATTCGTAAAGGGTGATCGGATAACTGACTTTCAAACGGGCTACGAATTTGACTCAGGCTCTTTAAAAGGGCTATCCGTGCTCTTTCAGGTCAACAATTTGACGAATGAGCCCTACATCGCGTATTCGCAGGTAGAAGCGCGATTGCAAGACTACCAGCAATATGGTCGGCAATTTCTACTTGGAGTTAATCTAAAGCTATAGTCTTGCTGTAAACCATGAAGCCTGCTGCGTTAACGCGCAAATACTTGTTCTGGGCTATGTTTGTTGCTTGTGCCGCCATCGGGGCGGCGCGAGCGCAAACCTTTCGTGACCGCCTGCCTCAGGATGAAGTGATCTATTTTCTTTTGCCTGATCGATTCGAAAATGGTGATATGAGTAATGATCGCGGTGGCCTAGCGGGAGGACGTCTACAAACTGGTTTCGATCCGACCGCAAAAGGCTTTTATCATGGTGGCGATCTTAAAGGCTTAATTAAGCGGCTGGATTACATTCAAAGCCTCGGCGCAACTGCTATTTGGTTGGGTCCTGTTTTCAAAAATAAACCCGTTCAAGGCGCTCTGGGAGAAGAGTCCGCGGGTTACCACGGCTACTGGGTAACGGATTTCACGAGGGTAGATCCACACTTCGGCAGCAATGCGGACATGCACGAGTTGGTAGCGGCGGTGCATGCGCGCAATATGAAAATCTATCTAGACATCATCACCAACCATACCGCTGACGTGATTCGCTATCGTGAATGTGTGCAATCCTCCTGCCTCTATCGTTCGCGCGCGCAGTATCCCTACACACGGCGCGGTGGCATCAACGGTATTCCGATCAACGATGGCTTTCTAGGTGATGCCGCGGTAAACCAAACGACTGCGAATTTCGCCAAACTGGTGCGTGCTGACTTTGCCTATACACCCTACCTACCCGCGGGCGAGCGGAACATAAAAGTTCCGAACTGGCTTAACGACCCGATTTACTATCACAATCGCGGCGATACAACGTTCTTCGGTGAAAGCTCAGCAATGGGCGACTTTGCAGGTCTTGACGACCTAATGACTGAGAATCCGCGGGTGTTGCGCGGATTCATCGATATCTATGGTGAATGGATTGATCGTTACGGAATTGACGGCTTTCGAATTGATACCGCGAAGCATGTCAATCCCGAGTTCTGGGCCGCATTCGTCCCTGCTATGCGAGCACGCGGGGCCGCAAAGGGCATAAAGTCTTTTTTTATCTTTGGCGAAATTTCCACCGCCGAGGTAGATGCTGCGCTTTTGGCGCGTCACACGCGTGTTGATAAACTACCCGCGGTGCTGGATTTTGCTTTCGCCGCTGCGGTTCGCCAAATATTGGCGGGGGATAAGGGTAGCGACGTTCTGGCAAGATTGTTTGAAGATGATGCGTTGTATGAAGGCGGTGCCGAGGCGGCGCAACAACTTCCCACCTTCATCAGTAACCATGACAATGGCCGTTTTGCCCACTTTGTGCGTGAGGCGCGACCACTTGCCGATGAGCGCGAAATATTACAACGAGTGATTTTGGCGAACGCGATGCTATTTACGTTGCGCGGCGTACCAGTCGTCTATTACGGCGACGAACAGGGTTTCGCAGGATTTGGCGGTGATCAGGATGCCCGCGAGGATTTGTTCGCAAGTCAGGTGGACTCGTATAACAAAGAGCGCCTGGTCGGGAGCTCTGCCACGACTGCTACCAGCAATTTTGATACTAGCCATCCGTTATATCGGGTCATCGCTCAATTGGCGCAATTGCGTGCTAAATATCCCGCCTTGCGCTACGGCAAACAGATCGTGCGCTCCTATTCAGCTGGACCCGGGTTGTTCGCGGCCTCGCGCATCAGTCCCGCAGACGGGAGCGAAATTTTAGTCGCTTTCAATACCGCCAATGAGCCGCTACAGAGCCAGGTTGAAGTCGACGCCGTGGCAACGCGCTTCGTGTCGCTGCACGGTGATTGCGCCGCCCAAGTTAGTGCCCCGGGCAGCTACAGCGTCAAGTTGCCGGCGCTGGGTTATGTCATTTGCACAAGCGCAACTCCGTGAGTACACGACCGTCAGCCAATATGCCAGCACTCGACTGCCCATTATGGTGGCAGGGCGCAGCAATTTACCAAGTCTATCCCCGCAGCTTCGCGGATACGAACGGTGACGGAATAGGCGATTTGCCGGGCATCACCGCGCACTTGGATTACATCGCCTCTTTGGGCGTAGATGCAGTTTGGATATCGCCTTTCTTCACGTCACCGATGCTGGACTATGGC
This sequence comes from Gammaproteobacteria bacterium, assembly GCA_043784265.1. Taxonomy (GTDB): domain Bacteria; phylum Pseudomonadota; class Gammaproteobacteria; order Steroidobacterales; family Steroidobacteraceae; genus Bog-1198. Next base: position 20,135 of record JAYVYN010000123.1, read on the forward strand.
TACGATGTTGCCGATTACTGCAATGTTGACGCCATATTCGGTACCTTGAGTGACTTTGATCGCCTGATTGCTCGCGCTCACAGTCTCGGATTGCGAGTCATTATCGATCAAGTGTATTCGCATACTTCCTCTCAGCACGCATGGTTTAAACAGAGCCGCGCGGACCGCGTCAATTCACGTTCCGATTGGTATGTTTGGGCAGACGCAAAATTAGATGGGTCGCCGCCGACGAATTGGCAGTCGGTTTTTGGCGGTCCAGCGTGGACTTGGGACGCCCGTCGCGGCCAGTACTATCTACATAATTTTCTAGCCTCCCAACCGGACTTACACATACATAATCTGGCCGTTCAAAACGCGTTACTTGATTGCGCGCGCTTTTGGCTTGATCGAGGCGTAGACGGATTCCGTCTCGACGCCGTGGACTATGCTATGCACGATCCGCAGTTGCGCGACAACCCGCCGGCTACTCTGCAATCTAAGTCCTACACCCGTCCGCTGGATTTTCAGCAAGCGATTTACAATAAGTCGCACCCTAATATCCCAAGATTTATCGAGCGAATCCGCGCCTTGACTGACAGCTACGGGGACCGCTTCACGGTCGCAGAAGTCGGGGGGGTAGATACAGAAATTACCATGCAAATGTTTACGGCGGGTGCGACGCGGTTTCACAGTGCTTATGGCTTCAATTTTTTATATGCTGAGCACCTCAGCGCAGAATTAGTGCGCTCCGCGCTAGCGGCCTGGCCCGACACGCCCGGCATGGGGTGGCCAAGCTGGGCATTTTCTAATCATGATGCGCCTCGCGCTATTTCACGTTGGTCTACTGAGCAGAATTATTCGGCGTTTGCGCCATTGATGTTGCTCCTTTTAGCATCGCTACGCGGCAATATTTTCCTGTACCAAGGCGAAGAGCTTGGTTTGCCGCAAGCAGCCTTGGGTTTCGACGATCTCAAAGATCCTGAAGCGATAGTCAACTGGCCGCTCACTCTTGGACGCGATGGTGCACGCACTCCGTTTCCCTGGCAGGCGAGTGCGCCACACGCCGGCTTCTCCGCAGCTAAGCCTTGGCTGCCGATCGACGACCAACACGTCCCACTGTCGGTAGATGTCCAGGAACGGGACCCGGCGTCGATGTTGCATTTGACTCGTCGAATCATGGCGTTCCGTCGGCGGGATTTGGCCTTGCGTTGCGGATCACTGCGTTCACTTGAATCGTCCGCTAGCCTATTACGGTTCGAGCGCGTCGACAAAAACCGGCGATTACTCTGTATGTTTAACTTCGCGGCACATTCGCAAATATCGCCACCGCTGCCTGCGGGGCAATGGCTAATACTCGAAGCGGTCGGAACTGCAACGCTGTCGAATCTACCTATGTTTTCGGGCTTTATTGCTGTTTTTGAGTCGCCTTAATGTCGGTGGCTTCATTTTTTATAGACGGTGATTGTTTGGTAGGGAGATAGGGAGAATTCTCCGTCGATACGACGTTGATTGCTGGTGATTAAATCCCATCCTTCGATAGGGGCAATCTCTCCCGCTTTCAGTTGTGTGGGTTGGCCTGTGAAATTGGCAATGACCACTAGCGTTTGGCCTTCATATTCGCGTTGATAGGCAAACACGGCGGGATGAGTTTCGGCGATCAGCTTGAAGTTTCCATGCCTAATAATAGGTAATTCTTTTCTCAGTTTTATCAATTGCTGATAGCGCTGGAAGACTCCATTTGGCTTATCGACATCCGATTTGACATTAACTTGCAAATAATTTTTATTCACCGCAATCCACGGTTTTCCGGTGGTAAAGCCAGCATTGGCAGCATCGCTCCACTGTACGGGAGTTCTGGCATTGTCACGACTGTTGGCGCTAGCTGCTTGCAGAAAATCGCTTTCTGACATGCCCTCTTTTAACTGGATTTGGTGAAAATTTAAAGTTTCCAAATCTCGGTATTGGCTGATGTTTGTGAAACCCGCATTGGTCATGCCGATTTCTTCACCCTGATAGATATAGGGTGTGCCCTTCATCAGATGCAGAACGGTCGCAAGCATTTTGGCGGATTCAACGCGATACCCTGTATCGTTGCCGTAGCGAGAGACCGCGCGCGGCAGATCATGATTGCCCCAGAAAAGTGAATTCCAGGCATGGTCTCCAAGGGCAGTTTGCCATTTATTAAAGACCGTTTTCAGGCCGATGGGGTCGACATGTTTAGGCTTCCATTTGCCTAAGCGTTCATCCCAGAATTTAGTTACATGCTCAAACTGGAAAATCATCGAGAGTTCATTGCGACTTGGGTCGCTGTACAATGGCGCGCTCTCAGGCGTCGCGCTCCATACTTCGCCGACAGTCACGCAGTCACGTTCGCGTAAGGCCGCCTGATGCATTTCCTGAATGTAATGGTGTAGCATCGGACCGTTCGCTGTAATTTTCTTGTCAATATCTTTGCCAATGAGATCGATGACATCCATTCTAAATCCGGCAACACCGCGATTAAGCCACCAGTTCATCATCCTATAAACAGCTTGGCGCATATGCGGATTAGCCCAATTTAAATCAGGCTGTTCCGGTGCAAAAAGATGAAAGTAATACTGCCCTGAAACCTTATCATAGGTCCAAGCAGGGCCGCCAAATGCAGATTGCATATCGTTCGGTAGTGACCCATCGGATTTTGGGTCCCGCCAAATATAGTAGTCGCGGAATTCCGATTGGCGACTCAAGCGGGCGGACTCGAACCATTGATGTTGATTGGAGGTGTGATTGACGACCAGATCCATCACAATACCAATACGCCTCGCTTTCGCCGCAGCAATCAGACTATCCATATCCGGCAAAGTGCCAAAAATGGGATTAATAGCTCGATAATCTGAAATATCGTAGCCGTTATCCACCATAGGAGAGGTGTAAACGGGCGATAGCCAGATAAGGTCTATGCCAAGTCGTTGCAGATAACCGAGTTTAGAAATAATTCCGGCTATGTCGCCAATTCCGTCGCCATTGCTGTCGCAAAAGCTAGCGGGGTAAATTTGGTACACGGTCGCCTTATGCCACCATTGTTCTGCCATTCCGGAGTGGCGCGCATTGTCACCCATTTGACCCGATGCACGCGCGAGACACGATATGAGAGCACTTCCCAGCGCGGTCGCGGAGCCCAGAAATATTCGTCTGGAAATCAAATCCACTGCGCACCTTCAGATGAATGCCCGCCACACATATAGCGCAATTAAGTCTAGCCTCATTTGCAAATGATTCGAGGGATTTTTAAGGTAGGATACGG
>JAYVYN010000124.1:0-4461 GCA_043784265.1 Gammaproteobacteria bacterium
CGCAGAGTTCCGATTTTGCAGTCCGCGCATCTTCATGGGCTTTGATGCGTACAACGATGGAGACCTTGATGCCACGATTGTGGTTCGGTCGCCGGACCGCCGCGAACAGATTTTCACCCTCAAGCCAAAGGAACTTAAGCGCTTAAGGACCTCGTGGCGCGACGCAAGTTCGACGGTCTCGTTCGATCTAAAAAATGGCGAGGCGCTACGATTTGATAATCTTGCCTATAGTCACCATTAACCTATCTAGATAGTAATAGCATCATGCTTTCAAAATTAACCGGCCGGGAAGAGTCCATAGGGTGCAAGTCGTAGTGCAAGACCGCAAGGAAGGAGTGAAGAGGCGGCTGCTGAAAGCAAATGCGGAATTTTTACAGATGTGTCAAATTCGTGGAGAATAGAAAATGACATCGGTCAAATTCAGACCTCTTTTTCCCTGAGCTTTTCAAATGGCAAAGAAAATACGTCAGCCACGCTGCATTGTGATTGCCGGGCCAAATGGTACCGGCAAGACCACGTTTGCGCGCCGGTACCTTCCGCAAAATACGCGCGTAATTCACCTTATTAACGCTGATTTAATCGTGTATCTTAAGCTGCGCTCACCGCAACTGGCCTTACGCCGGATCGCCGCCCGAGTGAAGCAAGGTGGTTACAACGTACTAAGAGTCGATGTACTCCGCCGTTTCGTGCGCGGGTGGAATAATTTCCAATTTTTCTATCAACCCCTAGCGGATTGCGCAGTGCGACCAAAGACGCTTGGAAGACAGCACGCATCTATGGCACTCCGATTTATGTCGGGGAGAATGGAAAGATCGTAGCAAAGAAGCCATGATCCTGATTGACCACCCAAGGCGCTATCCAACATGCAAACCCTAGACATCGAACGCCGAATCATTGTACTCGGAGGACTCGCAGCCGGAATTCTGACAGCTTTAGGTAAATCAAGTGCTGCGGAAATCCCGTCCTCAGGTATTGAGCACGCCGCCCTCATTGCCCGCATGACCCTCGAAGAAAAGGCCGGTCAGCTCAATCTCGAGGGCGTCCAATCGCCGACCGAAGATCCTTGGGGTGTTAAAGCCGTCAATCCGGTCGAACGACAAGCCAATCTCGCCGCCGCCATTGCGAACCATAATGCGCAGCTTGTGCGCATCCGAGCGGGCAAAGTCGGGATGGTCATGTCGCCCCTCACGCTCGACCTCATGCGCCTCGCACAACACACCGCAGTCAAGGAGTCCCGCTTAGGAATCCCCCTACTCTGTGCAGGCGACATCATTCACGGCTTTCATACCGTCTTCCCAGTTCCCGTCGGCGAGGCGGCAAGCTTCGAGCCTGATCTTGCCAGGCGCACCGCACGCGCCTCTGCAATCGAAGGCAGCGCAGCGGGACATGATATGACCTACGCGCCTATGGTCGATATCGCACGCGATCAGCGCTGGGGCCGTGTGGTTGAAGCCGCCGGTGAAGACGTACTGCTAGGATCAATGTTTGCGGCCGCCAGAGTAGAGGGATTCCAAGGGACCTCACCCAGCAATCCCGATAGCCTACTCGCATGCCCGAAACATTTCGCAGCCTACGGTGCTGCCGAAGCCGGAGTCGACTATGCCGGCGCACCCATCACAGAGCGGATATTGCACAGTGTCTATTTGCCGCCCTTTGCTGCCGCTTATAAAGCGGGTGCCCTAATGACCATGGTGTCGTTTAACACTATCGACGGCGTACCTAACACTGGTAATCATCGACTACTCACCGGCATACTGCGTGATGAACTGGGATTTCAGGGTGCAGTAGTCTCCGACTTCGAGAGCGAAAAAGAATTGGTCAAACACGGCTTTGCGGCCGACGAGCGCGATGCAGCCCGCTTGGCCATACTTGCAGGTTGCGATGTCAGCATGATTAGCGGCATATTCCTGCATTATTTGCCTGAGCTGGTGCGCGCCAAACTAGTGCCTATGGAAGTACTCGACCGCGCCGTCGCAAGGCTGCTGCGAGTCAAAGAAGCGGCGGGCCTATTCGAAGATCCCTTCCGTCGCATGGATGGCAAGCGCAATAGCGAAGCGCTACACATTAAAGCGCATCGATCGTTAGCACGTGAAGCCGCAGTTAAATCGATTGTGTTACTCAAAAATGACGGCGGATTATTGCCGCTCGCAAAGTCTGGTCAGCGTATCGCATTAATCGGCCCATTCGGCACGGGTGATACGCATCTGAATGGTCCGTGGCAACCCATATTCACGGGAGTCAAACCAGTTGCGTTAGACGTCGGAATCAAGGCAGCTCTGCACGATGTTAAAAGCCTCGTCGTGGTTGCCGGTTCAGATATTGAAAAATCTCTGCCCGGTGGTATTGAGGCGGCCGTAGCCGCGGCTAATAATGCCGATATCGTGCTGCTCGCTATCGGCGAATCCAAAGATATGTCTGGCGAATCCTCCTCACGCTCTGAAATTATCGTGCCAGCCGCACAGCAAGCGCTCGCAGAAGCGGTGGCTGCCACCGGCAAACCCATCATTGTCATCTTAAAAAATGGTCGCGCCTTGGCGCTGACCGGTGCAATCCGCAACGCTCAAGCTATTCTCGTCACTTGGTTTTTAGGCACGGAGTCCGGTAGCGCCATCGCCGACATATTATTGGGTGACGCCGCGCCTTCCGGTCGCCTACCCATGAGTTTCCCGATTGTCCCCGGCCAAGTCCCTTACTACTACTGCCACGAATCTTCGGGTCGTCCCACCGATTCTGCCACCGAACCCTTTACTTCGCACCTCATTGGGATACCCAATCAAGCGCTCTATCCCTTCGGCCATGGCCTAACCTATGGTGATATTAAATATAGCCCGACGAGCATCGACCAGAAGACGTTGCAGTGGGACGGCAAGATCACCGTTAGCGCCACACTCACCAATCACGGCAAACGCGATGCTGATGAAACCGCGCAACTTTACATCCACGATCGCGTCGCCAGCATCGTACAACCCGTGCGGCTTCTGAAAGCCTTCCGTAAGGTCGCGCTCGCGCCTGGCCAATCGGAAACAGTACACTTCGATTTAGCCCGTCATGATCTCGAATTTATAACCACTGATCTTAAGCCTATAGCTGAGCCTGGCATGTTTGATGTGTGGGTATCAGCCTCGGCGGCGACCGGGAAGAAGGCGAGTTTTGAGCTACTGGCTGGATAGCCGAATTCGGTTCCCCGGACGTGACTTGCGTCACTAACCGGCCGGGGCTAAAATGCCCATGTGATGCACATACCTACTGGAGATTGCAATGGCCGCCACTGCCCGTATTCCGCTGCTCGTGACACCGGCGCAGAAAAGTCACCTTGCCAAGAAGGCGAAACTGTCAAATCTGACTTTGAATGAGTTTTTTCGGCGAGCCGCTGAGGTGTACGATCCGAACGATAACGATCATGCGTGGGTGCGGCTTATTCAGCAGGTGAAGGAATCAACCCGCACTGCGTCCGAGGCCTTAGAGGCGACGCTTGCCACTTGCGCTGATTCCAATAAGCGCATTGCGGCGATGGAAACCGCACATCGTGCTAGAGCGCGCAAATAGATGGGCGTGATGGACAAATTGTGGGACGCGGTTTCCAACGTCGTTAAAATGAACGATAAGGTGGAGCGGGTGGCGTTGACCGTCGGTTCTCAGCAGGGGAAAATTGAGGACTTAACCGCACGAGTGATTCGACTGGAGACCGTTTTAGAGATTGCGTTGTCAGGGCGTGTTGGGTCAGCGAAACGTATTGGTCGGCACGAGGAAAAATAGACCGCTACTGAAGGATGAAATGCTATTTAGTACATCTCAGCGCGGCAGACACGCCACCGCACAAATCGCGTGCGCGACATACCCTGCCGCAGTTGCAAATGCCCCACCCGCGGTATCCATTTTCGCGGTATTGGGATCAATACCTTCCGATATAATCCCAGCATCCCACGCACTCGCGAGCAATATGCTTTGCGCCCGCTCACGTGAACGCTTGAGCAACAGCTCATTGGCAATTACCCAAGAAGTGGTAATGGGAAGTCGATAACTTCCCGGTATCCCATAACGCTTATCTGAATACGAATACGCATAATTGGCCGAGTGCAACCAGTTATAGGTGCGCACAAACAAGGGGTCATCCTCCGAAATAAACCCAAGCGCCGGCAGTTTCATGAGCGACCCCGGCGCACCCGCTACCGCATCCATCGCATGAGCGAGAATGGCAACACGCAGTTGTTTCGCGCGACGATTCATCTCGGCGGCACTGGTAGGGTCCTTCAAGCGTTGGAACAACACCGCCATATCCGACAATGCGCGCCAGGCCAAAACGTTGTCATAGGTCAAAAAAGGTGACTTTTGAAATTCATCCTGTGAATCTTGTAGCGATGAATACATGCCGACAGTGTAATCATAGCGACCCAGCAGTCGATCACGCAGGAAATAAACAGCATTTCGATGCGCGGTCAAAAAATTCATATCGTTAGTCAC
>JAYVYN010000125.1:0-7675 GCA_043784265.1 Gammaproteobacteria bacterium
ATGGAAGGCTATTTACGCTATTTGGATCATGTCGTGGCGCGCTCGGCCACCGGCGTATTGCAGCCACTGTATAGCATTACTGGCGAAGCAAATATCGAGGAACGTGAGCTTACATCGCTCAACGGCTTTCGTGGCATGGGACCGGTCCGAGTGGGCAACCTTGCCTACCAACAGATACAATACGATGTATACGGTTCGGTAGTGCTAGCCGCACGCCAATTATTTTTCGATCAGCGTCTCACACAACCAGGTGATAGTGCACTGTTTGCCCGCCTCGAAGTGCTCGGCGAGCACGCCAACGAAGTATTCGCACTACCCGATGCGGGTCCTTGGGAATTTCGCGGAATCGCAAGAATCCACACTTTTTCAAGCGTCATGTGTTGGGCCGCTTGTGATCGACTAAGCCGCATAGCGGCCGAGCTCAAAAATACTGAACGAGCAGAATTTTGGAGTCAGCGCGCGCGCTTTATGCATGAACAAATTGGCTTGCGCGCGTGGAATTCAAAAAAGCAGTCGTTCACCAGCGCATTTGAGGGTGAAGATGTGGATGCCACCGCGCTCCTGCTGCCGGACTTAGGGTTCATCGCCGCAGACGAGCCACGATTTGTGAGCACTGTACAGGCGATCGAGCGCGAATTAGTACGCGGCGATTTGGTGTACCGCTACGTGCATGCCGATGACTTTGGCGAGCCGTCTAACACCTTCACCATGTGTTCTTTTTGGTACGTGAACGCACTTGCTGGCATCGGTCGCCTCGCCGAAGCACGCCTGTTGTTCGAGCGATTATTATCGCGGCGTAATAGCGTAGGCTTATTGTCCGAAGATATTGATCCGATTAGCGGCCTTCAATGGGGTAACTTTCCGCAGACCTACAGCATGGTGGGCGTCATCATCAGCGCGTTGCGACTGAGTCGCCCGTGGGAAACGATGATCTAGTTCGCCACGACATTGCCAAATCAAGTACGAATCTGCCCGCCACCTCGCACTACGTACTTATAGCTGGTTAATTGTTCCACGCCGACCGGGCCCCGGGCATGAAACTTATCGGTGCTAATGCCAATTTCCGCCCCCATCCCAAATTCGCCACCGTCGGCAAATTGGGTTGAGGCGTTGTGCAACACGATAGCGCTATCCACGCGCGCCAGAAATTTCTCCGCGGTCGCACTATTCTCAGTCACAATCGATTCCGTATGCGCTGACCCGTAACGATGAATGTGCGCGATCGCGCCATCGACACCCTCCACCACGCGCACCGATATAATCGCGTCCAAATATTCGGTCCCCCAATCTGCCTCAGTTGCAGGCACGACTCTCGAATCAACTTGGCAACCCTCTTCATCAGCCCGCACTTCCACGCCCGCATCCAACAACATCTTGATCAACACAGTCAAATTCGCGACCGCCGCCCGATCGACAAGTAAAGTTTCTGCCGCCCCGCAAATGCCGGTACGGCGCAGTTTCGCATTCAACACAATATTTTTAGCCATCGCAAGGTCCGCATCGCCATCCACATACACATGACAAATGCCTTCAAGGTGCCCGATCACCGGCACTCGCGCTTCCGCTTGCACCCTCGCAACCAAACTCTTACCCCCCCGCGGCACAATCACATCAATAAATTCCGCCATCTGGCCGAGCATAATACCTACCGCCGCGCGATCCGTAGTGGGCACGAGCGCAATACAGGCCTCCGGCAACCCAGCGGCTTGCAGCCCGCGCACCAAACAGGCGTGAATCGCCGCATTGGAACGAATGCTTTCTGAACCGCCACGCAAAATAACCGCGTTGCCCGATTTTAAACAAAGGGCACCGGCATCCGCGGTCACGTTCGGGCGACTCTCGTAAATAATACCGATCACTCCCAGCGGCACGCAAATTCGCTGGATCACCAAGCCATTGGGGCGAGTCCATTGCGCCAAAACGGTACCAATGGGGTCCGCAAGTTGTTCAATATCCTCAAGACCGCGAGCCATGGCCTCGATTCGCACGGCATCGAGTTTCAATCGATCGAGCAATGCATTAGGCAGTCCGCGCGCAACGGCCTCGTCCATGTCTGCGCTATTGTCTAAAAGTATCTGGTTACTACTAGAGCGCAGGGCTAGCGCTGCGGCCTTAAGCGCCCGATTTTTCTGTGCAGGCGTCGCCTGCGCAAGCTGCTCGGCGGCCGCTACGGCATCCAATCCCAACTGACGCATTTTCAGCGCGAGTGCATCCAACATAAACTTACTCTTCCGAAATATTTAACAACGCTAAATCGTCACGATGCACTATTTCGTCACGTCCGCGAAATCCAAGCACAAGCTCAATCTCCGCGGTTTTTCGACCCATAATACGCGCCACATCGTTATCCGAATAAGCCGCCATACCCCGCGCCACCTCGACACCATCGGGTCCCTTGATGCTGACTGTATCGCCACGATCAAAACGACCGACCGTACGAGTGACGCCCGCCGGCAATAGACTTTTACCGCGCGCCAATGCGCTGACCGCGCCCGCATCAATACCAATGGATCCCGCCGGCGTTAATGTCCCGGCAATCCACTGCTTGCGGGCCGCCATTGGCGTCGAGGCCGGTACGAACCAAGTGCAACGCACTCCTTCTTCGATTCGTTGCAACGGATGCTGGTAGGCCCCTTTGGATATACATAAATGACAACCGGCACCCATCGCTATTTTGGCGGCCGCTAGTTTAGTGTGCATACCGCCGCTACCCATGTCGCTCCCGGTCCCACCCGCCATCGCCTCGATTTCGGGCGTCACATGCAACACACGAGCGACAAACTGCGCCTTGGGATCGATATTGGGATTGGCGGTATAGAGTCCATCAATATCCGATAGCAGCACCAAACAGTCCGCCCCCAGCATTTGTGCCACTCGCGCCGCCAGTCGGTCATTATCACCATAGCGAATTTCAGCCGTCGCCACCGTATCATTTTCATTAATAACCGGCACCGCACCCAAAGAAAGTAGCGTATTTAGGGTCCCGCGTGCATTCAGATAGCGTCGCCGCTGTTCGGTATCGCCCAGAGTTAAGAGAATTTGCGCCACGGTGATCGCGTGCCCCTCCAGTAGCTCTTTGTAGGCGTGCGCAAGCCGAATTTGTCCGACCGCTGCAGCCGCTTGGCTTTCCTCAAGCCGCAGTTTGCCACTCGGCAGCGCTAAGTGACGCCGACCCAGTGCGATGGCACCTGAAGAAACTAAAATAACCTCTTGGCCGCGTTTTTTCATACGGACGACATCCGCCACCAGGCTTTCCAGCCACGCGCGGTTCAAATGGCCGTTTTTAGCGTCAACCAGCAACGCCGAACCCACCTTGACCACCACTCGTTTGGCAAGCGATATACGGCTAGCGGAAATTTTGTTGTCTAAGTCAGTCATCAAATGCCATATTGCCATTTACTTCCGCGGCTGGCCTCCCCTAATATTCACACGTGGGTGAAGCGCATCCGTTTTAACAAAGGACAACCTCCGTGGGCAGAGAATACGAACCCGTCATCGGGCAATGGTATGAGGACTTAGAAAACGACGAAACGTTCCAAGTTCTCAAGGTGGATGAAGATGGTGAAACCATCCAAATACAACATCTTGACGGTGAAACCGAAGAATTGGATACCGATGGATGGGCAGAAATGGACCTAGATCTCACCCAGGAGCCAGAAGGCTGGTCGGGATCTAAGGACGACGATGAGGACGACGAGGACTGGGATGAAGAAGAAGATGAGAAGGATGACGACGATGAGGACGAAGACGATGACGAGGAGGATGACGATTTAGACGAAAAGCGCGAGGAATACTAAGGTGATCGGGTACGCATCGTTGCGTACCCCGCGGCTCCTTAGATTACGGCGTGACAGGCGCCGCTACTGCCTCAGGCACGTAGATTGCGCGTCCCTTTCCCGACTTACTGTAAATACCGAGGGAGCCGCCTATTCCGATTCCTAGCGAGGAATGGCTCGAATAGGAATCCGAACCTACACCCGTACCGATAGCACCGGTTTGATGATCCTGGATATCACCGAGAACTACGCCATTGGCACCCAATTGTGCCGCTTGAATTTTTAGCCGCTCAATGACCTTATCCATCGATCTTTGCCCGCCGGGCAAGAAGACGCTCTTGCTGGAGGCATCCAATAACGCAATCTCTTCATACCGCGTCGGTGGTGTTGAGTAAATTTTCACCGCGGATGGAGATATAGGCGCTCTAACGACACCGGTCAGAATGTGCGAGGAGGGTGCGCACGAGACGGTCACTCCCACAAGTGCAACAAGAAACCCCACCAAAAAATGTATTTTCATTGATCTTTGTCCTAGCAAGTTACATACAGTATAGGTCATTCGGCAAGTTTCGACGCAACAGCCCTTCTGTTTCAATAAATTCGATCACCGTCGCAAGCCCTTGCTCGGTCTTCAAATTCGCCGAATTTTATCGCCTGCAGCGACATTGATCACATACAACGTTGAGTCGGAAAACGTAGACTTGATCGCGACACGCCCGGTATCGACTAACCGAACTCGATCGCCCACGGTCGGGCCGATTGCAGAGTGCTGGTCACCGCTAAGTGATCGCCAGCGGCAATTCCTCCAGGCGGATGCAACACGGCCACGTGAGCAACTAGTGGCCCCTCGGGATACAAAATTTTCTGCACCTGCAAAGGACCAATATGCTTGTTGCTGCTGGAAGCCGTACGGCCGGCGCAATCCTCAAATTACAAATCTAAACACGCTTGCCAAATCACGGACCGCCCGAATACACAATAGTCGCGTAGCGAGTCTGTGCACCGCGAGCAACTCTGCATTCCACCGTCACTTCCTGGCTATCAATGTGCCAGCTACCTTTGACTAGCAACACATTGCCTTCCGCCGCGACAGTCGCGCTCCAGTTTGACGGCCGAATACCCTTACCAATAAACGAGGCCTCAGACACCGCCTCGCACCAGTCCCTTAATTCGATGCCAGTATTAATGGGCATATCTTCATAGTGTGCCATCGCGGCCGCCCCCGTCATTACGCAAATCAACGCAAGCAATGAACGTTTCACAAATGGGCTCCTTCTGCACATGATCAATCCGCTGGCGCAGTATTCAGTAAACTTTTTCTAACCATCCGTGGCTGTCGGGAACATCTCCCTGCTGGATACCGATAAGGCGTGTGCGCAAAGCGCGCGTCAGGGGACCTACTTCACCGTCGGCAATTCGATGCTCAGTTTCCTGGTAAATGAGAGTACCCACTCCAGCAAGTACTGCTGCGGTCCCAGAAAGAGTGGCCTCGCCGGTTTTTACCCAATCCAGCATTTCGTGTACGTCAAAGACTCGTTCCACCACCTCATATCCCATATCGCGCGCTAGATGCAGCACTGAATCGCGTGTCACGCCATGCAAAAAGCTCGTATCCAAGCTTCTGGTGAGCAACCGTCCCTCGCGTAACAACAAGAAATTTGCGGCTCCCGTCTCTTGTACCTGCCCCCCCGGACAGAACAACACCTGGTCAGCCTTGTACTTAGCACGTGCCGCCAGAGTAGGTCCCAATGCAGCCGCATAATTGCCGCCCGTTTTCACCATACCAAACTGCGCCGCTGATCGAGTATTTTCGGCGTCAACCAATATGCGCAAGGGCTTCATGCCACCCGCAAAATAATCCCACACCGGGCTTGCCAGCACTAATAACGTAGATTCGCTAGTTGGAGTCGCAGCCGCCCCAATGTTGGCGGTCGTACCAAACAAAATTGGTCGTAAATACAAAGCACCGGGTGCTTCGGGAACTGCATCCCGGCACCGTCTTATCACCGCGCGCACCATATCGGCTAGCTGCTTGGGGTCCGGCTCCGGCAATACCAGCGCTCGGGCGCTCTGACGCAGTCGTTGAATATGTCGGTCCATTCGAAACACATGAATCGATCCATCGGCGCGCCTGAAAGCTTTGAATCCCTCGAAACAAGAACTCGCATAATGGAGTACATGGGCACCAGGACTCAGCTCAATGGGCGCCACCGGCTTGATTTCGGTATCGCTCCACTGACCATTCTTAAAGAGAGCCTGCGCCATATGCGAGGTTAGAACGGAGCCGAACGCGGGTCGTTGAGGTTGAGCGGTCATGGAAATCTCACTTAGACGATAGGACAGATTAGCTAATTAATAAAAAGGGTCGCCGGATGCTCCAGCCGCTCTTTCAACGACTGAATCATTTCAGCTGCATCATAACCGTCCACGAAGCGATGATCGAATGACGACGATAAATTCATCATTCTCCGCACCGCGACCACACCCTGGACTACCACGGGTCGATCAACCGCTTTATTGAGTCCAATAATGGCCACTTCGGGTGAATTAATGATGGGCGTTGAAGCAATGCCACCGAGCTTACCGAGACTGGTCACCGTAATGGTCGATCCGCGTAACTCGTCGCGCTTCGCCGTCCCAGATCGCGCCGCCGCAGTGACGTTGCGAATCGCTGCGGCAAGCTCCCAAATACCAAGCGATTGCGCATCTCGTACAACCGGCACTTTTAAGCCCTCTGAAGTTTGCGTGGCGATGCCTGCATGAATCGCTGCGTGACGCAGCAACACTTCCCGCTCCGAATCGTACAAGGCATTACACTGCGGATAATCTGCCAACACTCGTATTAACGCCGTTAATACCAATGGTAAATAAGTTAAGGACGGCTCACCCGCAGCCAATTTACTGTTCAAATGCAAGCGCAATGACTCTAATTCAGTGACATCGACTTCTTCCACGTACGCAAAATGCGGGATATTTCGCTTCGCTTCACTCATCCGTTCCGCGATAAGACGTCGCACGCCAATAACCTTCACTTCGGTCACGAGCGGTAACGGATTGCTAGGAAGATCGCGAGTCAATATCCGGCCACCTAGTCCTGAACCGGAGACTGCTGCAAGATCAATACCCGCTTCGCGCGCACGACGCCTATTCGCGGGCGATGACTTCACCCGCAAAGGCTCGCCCGATTTGAGAGCCGGTGAGTCCTCGGGCATGGGCGTGAGCGCGGCCGCGGGCGTAGTCGCCGGCGCAGTCGCGGTCGTGGTCGTGGTCGCGGTCGTGGTGGTGGTCGCGCTTCCTGTCGCAGTCGCCACGGCGGTCCCGGTCGAAGGCACCCCTACCCCCGGCCCCCGCCACACGAAATATCCCACCGCCGCCGCCATCCCCAACCCCAGGTACAGCCCCCACCGCGCCGGCTCCCGCCGCGCAGGCTCGACCCTCGAAGGCTTTGCGGGTGTCTCGATCGGACGCGTCGCAATGGTCTCGATGACCTCGCCGTCGCCCGCGATCCGCCGCGTGCTCGGCTCGCCGTCCCCGGAGGGCGGCGGGCGCTCGCTCCACTTCTTGACCTCCTCGCGCGCGGCGAACGTCTTGGTGACCAGCTCGCCCTGGCTCGCCATCCGCGCCCGAGGTTCGCTCTCTGGCGAGAGCGAAGCGGTGCGCTTCTCGTCGTCGCGTTCACGCCGCGCGCGCACCCGCTCGCCCAGCTCACGCGCCACGTCGCCCAGATCGATGCCCATGAGGAACTTCCGCAGGGCGCGGCCGAGGTCCTCGGCGTGCTGCGGGCGCTGGTCCGCGCGTAGATCGGTGCATTTTGCAAGGATCTCGTCCATCGGCAAGAGGCGGATGTTCGCGTCGCTGGGCCTCGGGTGTGCGGCGCGGAGCGCCTCGTCGATCGCCGC
>JAYVYN010000126.1:0-9526 GCA_043784265.1 Gammaproteobacteria bacterium
AAAGAAAATGGGTTCGCCGCCCACGCTACGAAATGCGCGTACCGGTGAATTGACTCCGCCTGGAATATATTTGCAGGCTTCCGTATATAGGCTCAAACCGTTCTCCTTAACGCGTCGTACAAACGCGTGGGTAATAACTCGGCGCGCTATTCAACAATCGCGCCGTGGGCCTATGATACTTAAAGTTTATCGCTGCGTGGCGCTGAACCCGTCTTTCTTCAGTAGATCGAGGACGCTGTCACGGCCGATGAGATGGCCGGTGCCAACGATTACTAAGTAGTTTTTGTCATCCCGCAGCAGGGCTTCGATTTTCGGGATCCATTTGTGATTGCGCGCGCCCAGCACTGATTCATACAGCACCGGATCATGGCCTAATTCCTGCGCAAGCTGGGTGTTGAACCAGGCGGTATCACCGTGCTGCCAGGCTTGTACCATGCTGTTGACTTGTTTGGGCAGGTCGTGGGCCTCTTCGAGACTGGCGAGCAGGTAGTTGGCCTGTGTCTCCAAAGACATGGCTTGGAACAAGGCAATCTGATCGTGTGCGGTTTCTAGTCCGGAAATAGTTTTGCCGTCGGTTTGCGCATGACCGGCAAAAAACATCTCAACACCGGATTGTGGGTCAAATCCCATCTGGGCCAATTGCAGTTGTGAAATGGCTTCGGCAACAAACCATGGAGCGAACGAATCGAAGGTCGAAAGTTCTACTCCGACGGTGCGCGCGAGGGTTTCTGCATGCGAATATCCTTTCGGACCAAGCACTGATTGTAGTGTTTTCCCTTCCGGTAGCATCGCGCTTGCCAGCATTTCCGCCTGCACTTGGGGTGAATTCATTTCGTCAAGATTGATTTCCATCAGCACCGATTTTGCGTCGCTGTAGGCGTTAAGCACAGCCTTAGGTAGTGGGTAATCACCGGGGCGGAGCACATGAATTGAACCGAGTAGATAGACCGTATTGTGCGCGCCGTGAATTTCCCATAGCGAATGGAGCGTGTCGGCCTGTGCGGTATTTTGCAGCCAACCGCCGAGCAGCAGGCTCGCGCACGCCGCCAAGCGTGTGAATGTCGACGTTGAACAGGCTTTGTGCATTGCCGCGTACCGCTATAGCGCCGCGAAGCGTGAAGCGGCGAGAGAGTATACCCACTGAATGTCGGTATCGATTTTGCCGTTGCGGTGCAATTCAAAATGACGATAGGCCGGCGGTCGAGTATCTATCGAGAATCCTTGGCTGTGGGGCAGGAACTGTGCTCCGGTGGAGGGAGTTCCGAGTAGGCGAACTGCCCCACGATAGGCATCGTAGGGTTGATGCACATGACCCCAGGCTACCGCGCGTACGTGGCTGTGCGCATCGATGATACGCCAGAAGTCCGCGGTGTTCGATAAGCCTATATTATTGAGCCATTGGCTGCCGATTGCGACCGGATGATGGTGAAGGCAGACGAGTGCGTGCGCCGGCGAGTCGCGCAGAGTGCGGTCTAGGCGATTTAATTCGTCGCAACTTAAGGTTCCGCCCACATGACCCGGGTAGTAGCTATCAAGCATGATGAACTGCCAGTCTTCAATGCTATGGTCGCCGCAAATTTGGAAGGGGGGCGCATTAAGCTCGTGGCGCATAGCGACTAAGTCGTCATGATTTCCGGGGATGCACAGCACGGGTTTGGGTGAATTACCGAAAATGCTGCGGAAGCGTAAATAGCCGGAGTTGTCGTCCTGAACGAGATCGCCGGTTACTAAAACGGCCGCATAGTCCGGCACGCGTGCATAGGCGTCTTCAATGACGTTACGCAGGCTCGAATCAGTCTCGACGCCGCGTAAACGACCGGCTACATTGCCGAATAAATGGGTATCGGTGAATTGCAAAATTCTCATGTGATAAATGCTACCAAAGGCACCCTGGGTTAGACGGTGAACCAGATCACGGCCTCTTGATCAGTTGCGTGATGGTTGCTTAAGGAGAAGCCCTTCCCGCACAATAGGGAGTCACAATTTAGGTCCCGCTTAAGTCTAACCGAGGTTCTTCATGCTCAGTCGTCGCGAACTTGCGAATGCCATTCGTTTTTTGTCTATGGACGCCGTCCAAAAGGCCAATTCGGGTCATCCTGGGGCCCCGATGGGCATGGCCGATATTGCCGAGGTGTTGTGGCGTGACTACCTTAAGTTCAATCCAGCAAATCCGGCGTGGTGGGATCGTGACCGATTCGTACTTTCAAATGGTCATGCGTCGATGTTGCTGTACTCGGTGCTGCACCTTACCGGTTATCCCTTATCGATGGATGAATTGCGTAATTTTCGCCAGTTTGGATCAAAAACGGCAGGCCATCCGGAACGTGAAGTGCATATTGGCATTGAGACCACCACGGGGCCCTTAGGTCAGGGGTTAGCGAACGCCGTGGGTATGGCGCTCGCCGAACGGACTTTAGCCGCGACCTTTAATCGTCCAGGCCATAATATCGTTGATCATCATACCTATGTGTTCGTGGGCGACGGGTGTCTCATGGAAGGTATTTCTCACGAAGTGGGGTCTTTCGCCGGTACACAGAGGCTCGGTAAACTCACCGCGATTTATGATGACAATGGTATTTCTATCGATGGCAAAGTCGAGGGCTGGTTTACGGACAATACAGCAAAGCGATTTGAAGCCTATGGATGGCACGTCGTGCCGAATGTGGATGGTCACGATAGCGCAGCGGTGAGTGCAGCCTTAGCCTCGGCGCGCGCGGTCAGCGATCGACCCTCCTTAGTGTGCTGTAAAACCATTATTGGTTGGGGCGCTCCCAACAAACAGGGTAAAGCCTCGATGCACGGTGAACCGCCGGGTGCGGAGGAAATTGCCGCAGCGCGCGTACACCTTAACTGGAGTTCACCGCCGTTTGAAATTCCCGCCGATATTCGTGCTGCCTGGGATCGGCGCGAGAAGGGTGCGCAATCCGAGTTGCAGTGGCGCACGCGTTGGACAGCCTACAAGGCGCAATTCCCCGATTTAGCGGCCGAATATGAGCGACGTATGGCAGGCGATTTGCCGTTGAATTTTGCGGCGCGCATGAGTGATCATGTGATTGCAACCCAGAGCGAAGCCAAGCAGCTCGCGACCCGTCAATCCTCTCAGGCTACGCTGAATCTGATGGGGCCAAATTTGCCGGAACTGCTTGGCGGCTCCGCCGATCTCACACCCTCTAATGGGACTTTGCGAAAAGATTCGGTCACTCTGACGCCGTCTACGCCGGGTGGTAATTATCTGCATTTTGGCGTGCGTGAATTTGGGATGTCGGCGATTCTCAACGGGCTTACGGGGCATGGTGGTTATATTCCGTACGCGGGAACTTTTTTGACTTTTTCGGACTATGCGCGCAATGCGGTGCGTATGGCGGCGTTGATGAGGCTGCGGGTGGTTTTTGTGTATACGCACGATTCCATTGGCTTGGGCGAAGATGGTCCCACGCATCAACCGATTGAGCACGTCGCTAGTTTGCGGCTAATTCCGCATTTAGAGCTGTGGCGTCCCTGTGATGCGACTGAGACGGCGGTGGCTTGGCGTGCTGCGGTTGAATGTCGCGAGGGGCCAACCTGTTTGATCTTGACGCGGCAGGCGTTGGATGCGCAACCGCGAACTCCGGATCAGTTATCGGGAATTGCGCGCGGTGGGTATACCTTAATTGATTGTGTGGGAACGCCCGATGCGATCGTGATCGCGACGGGTTCCGAGGTGGGGATTGCGGTTGCGGCGGTGCGTGCCGCGACGCTTAAGGGTCGTAAGCTGCGCCTAGTGTCTATGCCGAGTACGGCGACCTTTGAGCGGCAAAGCGCGACTTATAGGGAGAGTGTATTACCTGCGGCGGTAACGCGACGGGTAGCGGTTGAAGCGGGCGTGCGTGAATCGTGGTGGCGTTATGTGGGCTCACTTGGACAGGTGGTTGGCATCGACCATTTCGGCGCCTCGGCTCCTGCGAAAATTTTGTTTCAGGAATATGGGTTCACCGCCGAGCATGTGCTTGCGGCGATCGACACGGTTATTGCGGTCTCTAATTAGTCAATTTCAAAAAGGTATAAGACGATGACAATAAAAATAGGTATCAATGGCTACGGGCGCATCGGGCGCAATATTTTGCGCGCGCTTTATGAAGGTAAGCATAAGGGTGAAATTCAAGTTGTTGCCATTAATGATCTGGGTGACGCGAACACCAATGCTTATTTGACGCGCTTCGATACGGTGCATGGGCGCTTTCGCGGCGAGGTGCACGTGGATGGTGATTCTATGGTGGTGAATGGCGATCGCATTCGTGTGGTGGCGCAGCGTGATCCCTCTAAATTGCCGTGGGGTGAGTTAGGCGTTGACTATGTATTGGAATGCACGGGCTTGTTTACCAGTAAGGCGAAGGCGAGTGCGCATTTGGCGGCAGGGGCTAAACGCGTGGTGATCTCGGCGCCGGGCGGTGATGATGTCGATGCCACCGTTGTCTACGGTGTAAATCATGGGGTGCTACGGCCGAACTTTACAGTCATTTCCAATGCGTCTTGTACCACTAATTGTTTGGCGCCCTTGGTGAAGGTGCTGCACGATGAAATCGGCGTGGTGGCGGGCGTGATGAACACTATCCATTCGTATACTAACGATCAGGTATTGACCGATGTATATCATTCGGATTTGCGGCGGTCGCGATCGGCGACCATGTCGATGATACCCACCAAGACCGGCGCGGCGGCAGCGGTGGGTCTGGTGTTGCCGGAATTAAAGGGCAAGATCGATGGTTTCGCAATCCGGGTGCCCACTATCAATGTGTCATTAGTGGATTTAAGTTTTACCGCGGCGCGTAAAACTACCGTGGAAGAAGTGCATGCGGCGATTAAGGCGGCCGCGAACGGTGCCATGAAGGGCATTCTCGCTTACAACGATCAACCGCTAGTCTCGGTGGACTTTAATCACGATCCTGCTTCATCGACCTATGATGCGACACTGACGAAAGTGATTCAGGGGAATTTGGTGAAAGTCTGTGCTTGGTACGACAACGAGTGGGGTTTCTCTAATCGCATGCTCGATACCACCATGGCTTGGTCCAAGGTGAGCTAGCTTAAGCGTGAAAATTAAAAAAATGTTGGATTTGGATCTGGCCGGCAAGCGGGTCTTGATTCGAGAAGATCTTAATGTTCCTGTTAAAGCGGGCGTCATCAGCAGTGATGCGCGTATTCGTGCGGTACTGCCGACTATACAAGCGGCCTTAGCGGCGCGCGCTTGTGTGATGGTTATGTCGCATCTTGGTCGTCCCGTTGAGGGCGAGTACGCGCAAGAGTTTTCTTTAAACCCCGTGGCGCAGCGTTTGTCGCAATTGCTGGGTGTACCGGTGAGTTTAAAGCGCGATTGGTTGGCGGGGGTTACGGTGAGCCCTGGCGAAGTGGTGTTGTTAGAGAATGTGCGTTTCAATAAAGGCGAGAAGAAAAACGACGACCAGCTCGCGCGCAAGATGGCAGCATTATGCGATGTGTTTGTAATGGACGCTTTTGGTACGGCGCATCGGGCCGAGGCCAGCACTTATGGAGTGGCAAAATTTGCGCCGATTGCGTGTGCGGGGCCTTTGTTAGTTCGTGAGTTGGTGGCACTAGAGACGGCGCTGGAAAAGCCGGCGCGACCATTGATGGCAATTGTGGCGGGCTCCAAGGTGTCCACTAAATTGACCGTGCTCGAGTCGCTATTGAGTAAAGTGGATCAATTGATTGTGGGCGGTGGCATCACCAATACTTTTCTCGCGGCGTTAGGTTTTAACGTGGGAAAATCGCTGCATGAGCCTGACATGCTGGATATTTGTCGACGTTTACTGGAGCAATCCAAAAAGCGCGGCATTGTCATTCCCATGCCGACCGATGTGGTGGTGGCTAAGGAGTTTTCGGCCAAGGCAGAAGCCGATGTGAAATCGGTTGATGCAGTGGCGGCGGATGAAATGATTTTGGATATTGGACCTGATTCGGCCGAACATATAGCCAAGATGATCGCTTCAGCGGGCACCATTTTATGGAACGGTCCGGTGGGTGTGTTTGAATTTGAGCAATTCGGCGAGGGCACGCGGACGTTGGCCACGGCGATCGCGCGTAGCAAGGCATTTTCCTTGGCGGGCGGCGGCGATACCCTGGCGGCGATTGAAAAATACGGTATAGAGGATAGTATTTCGTATATATCGACCGGTGGTGGCGCTTTCTTAGAATTTGTCGAAGGGAAAAAACTCCCTGCGGTCGAAATTTTAGAGCAGCGCGCCACATAAGTAGCGCAATATGAGTAGCGCAATATGAGTAGCTCCACAAGAATAGTAAAGCATGACAGTAGTGGCTTGCGACGCGCGAAAATAGTCGCGACTTTGGGACCTGCTTGTGATGACCCGAAAGTCCTCGCTGAGATGCTAAAGGCCGGTGTCGATGTGGTGCGGCTTAATTTCTCGCATGGCGTCGCGGCTGATCACGCGCGGCGCGCTGCGCAAGTGCGCGAAGCGGCCCGGCAATCCGGTCGTTACGTGGGCGTGCTTGGCGACCTGCAGGGCCCCAAAATCCGCATTGAGCGTTTTGTCGAGGGCAAGGTGCAACTAGCGGACGGCGCTATATTTACCTTGGACGCCTCGCTCGCTACCGATGCTGGAACGCTATCGAGCGTGGGCGTGGCGTACAAAAAGCTGCCGACGGACGTGGTCGAGGGCGATGTGTTGTTGCTGAATGACGGTCAAATTAGTCTTAAAGTGCTGGGCATTGAGGGTCCGCGCATCAAGACCTATGTATTAGTGGGTGGTGAGCTCGGTAACAATAAGGGTATTAACCGCCAGGGCGGTGGGTTATCTGCCGGTGCGCTCACGGATAAAGATCGCGAAGATATTTTGACGGCGGCGGCTTTGAATGTGGATTACTTGGCCGTGTCATTTGCCCGCGATGCGGCTGATATGAACGAGGCGCGGGCGTTAATGATCGCCGCCGGCGGTCATGCGTTGCTGGTTGCCAAGATCGAACGGGCGGAGGCGATTAAGAAATTAAGCGAAGTGGTGCGTGCCAGTGATGCAGTGATGGTGGCACGCGGTGATCTTGGCGTTGAGATGGGCTACGCTGAACTCGCAGGTCTGCAAAAGCAAATTATTCATGAGGCCCGAGTACAAAATCGTTTGGTGATCACCGCGACGCAAATGATGGAATCGATGATTGTAAGCACCATTCCGACGCGCGCTGAAGTCTCGGATGTCGCTAATGCGGTGATGGATGGCAGCGATGCGGTCATGTTATCGGCTGAAACCGCTTCGGGTAAGCATCCAGCGAAAGTGGTCGAGGCCATGGCCCAGATTATTGTCGGAGCCGAGAAATATCAAATTGAGCATGTGCGTATCCGGCAACGAAATAGCGGACACTTCGCGCGGTCGGATGAGGCGATTGCCGCGGCTGTGATGTACGCCGCCAATCATTTACATGTCAAAGCGATCGTGGCGTTGACGGAGTCCGGGTCGACGACCTTATGGATGTCGCGAGTCCGTTCCGACATTCCCATTTATGCCTTTACGCGCCACGCCGATACGCGCAGTCGCGTAACTTTGTACCGTGGTGTCTATCCGGTGGCTTACGATGTGACCGATAAGAGTTCGGAAGCGAACCATTTCTCAGTGTTTCGTCACCTTCTAGAGCTCAAATTGGTCAATCTGGGCGATCTGATCATTTTGACGAAGGGTGAGTCTCAGGGCGTGTCGGGGGGCACCAACTCGATGCAAATTTTACAGGTTACCGCGCAGTAGCGAGGCGTGCCGAGTTTGTACCTGGGGATAGTGCTTGCGAAAGTGCTGCGCTAGCTGCTCGGCGATATAGACCGAGCGATGCTGGCCGCCGGTGCAGCCTAGGGCGATGGTGAGGTAACCGCGGTTCGCTTTGGCAAATTCAGCCACGCGACGCTGTATAAATTCGCTTAGGTCGCCAATCATGCTACGCACGCTGGCGTTACTCGCTAGATAGTCGATGACGGCGGAATCGAGGCCCGTGAGTGGCCGCAGTGCATGCTCCCAATACGGATTGGGGAGACTACGCACGTCGAAAACGAAATCGGCATCGCCGGGTATCCCGAATTTGTAGCCGAAAGACTCGAACATTAACGATAAGCGCTCCTCACCGCGTTGCACGACGCGGTCGCGTATCAGTTCACGTAAGGCGTGTACCCCCATCTGTGAAGTGTCGATCACCATGTCTGCGATTGCCGTAATCGGCTCTAAGAGATCACGCTCGGCGCTGATGGCCTCGCTTAGACTGAGATTGTCTTTGATCAGCGGGTGTTTGCGGCGAGTCTCAGAATAGCGTTTTAACAATACTTCGTCATTCGCATGCAGATAAATGACTTCGCACGCAATACCGCTACGGCGTAACTCATCGACTAAATTCGGTACCGTGGCTATTTCGTGGGGATGATTACGCGCATCCAGACCCACAGCGATTCGCGGATAGATGTCACTCTGTTCTCGAATCGTGTGGGAAATGAACGGCTTGAGCAGCGCTGCCGGAATATTATCCACGCAATAAAAATCGATGTCTTCGAGCATGTGCAGGGCTACGCTTTTCCCCGAACCCGACAAACCGCTCACAATAATTAGCCGCACTATGAAATTAGACTATGAAATTGAACGGGCCTTGAGAACTTCGTCGGCGTGATGATCTAGAGTTTTTTCTTTGTGTTTCTTGACCAGCCGATCGAGCTTATCCGTCAGCGCATCAATGGCGGCGTACATATGGATTTCAGTGGCGTCCGCGTAAATTTTATTACCTCGTAACAGCAGTGTGGCTTCGGCTTTATGCTGGAGTTTCTCCACCGTGAGTACACAGTGCACATCTATTAATTGCTCAAAATGGCGAGTTATTTTTTCGAATTTCTTAACCACATAACCGCGCATGGCGGGGGTGATCTCTACATGATGGCCGCTGACATCTAACTGCATGAGGCTTCTCCTGGGGGTTATCGATACTCTGAAATATTAAGGGGTGCGGGCAGCCGCGCGTTTGCGTTCATTGGACGGAGCGATTTGCATGCCCTCGCGATACTTAGCAACGGTGCGCCGGGCCACCGGAATGCCTTCTCTGGACAGAATCTGTGCAAGCTTGGCATCGCTGCAGGGACTGTCTGGGTTTTCATGGGAAATTAATTTCTTAAGCTTAGCGCGAATGGCGATCGAGGACATATCAGTGCCATCAGTGGCGCCGACGTGGCTGGAGAAAAAATAGCGAAATTCAAATACCCCGCGCGGCGTGTGCATGTACTTCGCGGTAGTGACTCGTGATATCGTCGATTCATGCATCTCTACAACCTCCGCAACGTCTTTGAGAATAAGCGGTAACATCGCTTCCTCACCCCGTTCAAAAAAACGGCTCTGCCGCTCCACTATACATCTTGCCACCTTAATTAGGGTCTCGTTTCGAATCTCAAGACTGCGCATCAGCCAACGGGCCTCCTGCAGCTGCGTGCGCAGCATGGCATGGTCGGGAGAGCGCGAAATTAACTCCCCATAGCTCTCGTTAACCCGCACCCGCGGCACAGTTG
>JAYVYN010000127.1:0-7099 GCA_043784265.1 Gammaproteobacteria bacterium
ATCTATTATTAATTAACTTAGAGGAATCCATCATGCAATCGCGAAACTCCATTGGGTTACGCAGCGTAACCTTAGTCGCGGGACTCAGTATTTTGGCAAGCGTAGCTACAGCAAATTCCGCGCGCGACCCATTCATTCCGAGGGTCATCAATTCATCCACCATTCCTGCCAACGGCGACTTAAATCCGTATGGCGTGGCATTTGTGCCTAAGGGCTTTCCTGTCGGGGGCGCGATAAAGACCGGTGACGTATTAGTCAGCAATTTTAACAGCAGCACCAATTTGCAGGGTACCGGGACCACCATCGTGCAATTTACCCCCCGGGGCTCTTTGGCTCCTCCCGGAATGGCGGTGACATTCTTTAGTAGCCACCTTCCCGGCCTAAGTACCGCGCTCGGCGTACTGCGCGGAGGATTTGTACTCGTGGGCAGTGTACCGACCACCGACGGCACCAGCGCCACCGTAGGCCAAGGGGCTATTCAAGTCATTGATCGCCATGGAACCTTAATTCAAACATGGACAGACCCGGTGTTTCTCGACGGACCTTGGGATCTAACGGTGGACGACCAGGGCACCGAGGCGCATGTCTTCGTCTCGAATGTACTGAGCGGCACGATTTCACGACTCGACGTGAGCATAAGTTCGAACGGCGTGACTTTATTGCACAAGACCATGGTGGCCAGCGGCTATAAGCACGTAACAGATCCCGTAGCGCTCGTTCTAGGACCCACAGGCTTGGCGTTCGACTCCGCTAGCGACACATTGTATGTCGCTTCCACTGCCGACAATGCAATTTATAAAGTACCCCTCGCAAGTCATCGATCGGCACCCGCAATACTGGGCGACGTAGTCTTTATGAATCAACACCTGCGCGGGCCGCTGGGACTGAGATTCGCGCCCAATCGACATTTGCTCACCGCCAATAGCGATGCGGTCAATGGTGATCCACTGCATCCAAGTGGGATAGTAGAGTTCACCAAAACTGGCCGATTTGTGCGCGAATATAACGTTGATGCAAGTCAAGGCGGTGCTTTTGGAATCGATACGGTAATGGGTGAACACCGCGAGTTTAACTATGCGGCAATTGATGATGTCACCAACAATCTGTCCGTCTACCGTCTACCCGTAGAAGAGGAATAACTTTCTTAAATTTGCCTAGCGGAAACACCCGAGAAGGTTGCGCAACCTTCTCGGGTGTTTTTTTAATGGGGTACGCCAATATACTGCAATATGCCCTGCGCGGCCTCGCGTCCTTCGAACACTGCGGTCACCACAAGATCTGAACCGCGCACCATATCGCCCCCCGCAAATACCTTCGGGTTAGTGGTTTGAAACTTGTGCGTAAGTTCATTCGATACCCGCACGCGACCATTACTATGCAAGGCTATTTTCTGGGTAGCGAACCAATCCGGGGGATTGGGTAGAAATCCGAACGCCACAATAATGGCATCGGCATCAATAATTTCTTCAGTTCCGGGCACCACTTCGGCTATACGCCGGCCTCGCGGTCCCGGCGGCCCCAAGCGAGTTTCCACCAGTTTCACGCCCCGCACACGATCGGTACCGACGATTTCAATCGGCTGTCGGTTAAACAAAAAATGCACGCCCTCTTCTTTGCTGTTCTTATAATCACGCCGCGAGCCCGGCATATTCTCTTCATCACGTCGATAGGTGCATGTAACACTGCTCGCACCCTGGCGTACGGCGGTGCGGTTGCAATCCATCCCGGTGTCCCCGCCACCCAACACCACCACGCGCTTGCCTTGCATATCGATATATTTCGATAAGTCCTGAGTAAGTCCTAATTCGCGATCAATATTGGAAATTAAGTACGGCAGCGCTTCGTAAACGCCGGCAAGGTTTTCGCCTGGAAATCCCCCTTTGACGTACTGATAGGTACCCATCCCGAGAAACACCGCATCAAATTCGGCGTTCAACTGGTCGATCGTAATATCGCGACCCACTTCAATACCTAAGCGAAATTCAACCCCCATGTCCTGCATAATTTCACGGCGTTTCTCAACCACCTCTTTTTCCAACTTGAAAGGTGGGATGCCAAACGTCAGCAAGCCACCAATTTTAGGGTAGCGATCAAATACCACCGGTGTGACGCCGTTGCGCACTAGAATATCGGCACATCCCAGTCCGGCGGGACCCGCCCCCACAATAGCCACTCGTTTGCCGGTGGGTACTACGTTCGACAGGTCAGGCTTCCAGCCCTGTTTGAATGCCTCATCCGTAATATATTTTTCAATTGATCCGATACTGACCGCACCCAAACCATCATTCAAGGTACAGGCACCCTCGCACAAACGATCTTGTGGACATATGCGACCACACATCTCCGGCAGCGAATTAGTCTGATGCGACAATTCCGCCGCTTCGAAAAGTTTACCTTCGTTGACCAGGTTGAGCCAATTCGGAATGTAGTTGTGCACTGGACATTTCCATTCGCAAAATGGATTGCCACAGGAGATACAACGGCCCGCTTGCTGCGCCACCGCCTCGGGTTCGTATTGTGAATAGATTTCGCGAAATTCCTTGATACGGATTTCTACCGCTACCTTCGCGGGTTCAAGCCGGGGTATTTCAAGAAATTGTAGATTTTTATCGGCCATACGTAATCTCGTTACTCGGCCTTAAGCGGCTCGTCTTAAGCTCTCTAACAATGATCCAATAGCCGCAGCCTTCGGTTTTACTACCCAAAACTTACCAATGAAGGTGCGAAAATCATTGAGTATTTGCGCGCCCCACTCACTACTCGTAGCGACGACATGTTGTTCGATCATGCCGCGCAAGTGCTGAGCATAAACGCCCATGCCTTCTGGCGAAACGCGATGAATATCGATCAGTTCATGGTTGTAACGATCGACGAAATCGCGTTCCTGATCCAGCACGTACGCAAAACCACCGGTAAATCCGGCACCGAAATTCACGCCCGTGCGGCCTAACACACACACCACGCCACCCGTCATATATTCGCAGCAATGATCTCCCGCTCCTTCAATCACTGCCATAGCCCCTGAATTACGCACCGCGAATCGCTCGCCTGCGGTACCTGCGGCAAACAACTCACCGCCAGTTGCTCCATAAAGACAGGTGTTACCCATTATTATCGTCTCACGCGCAACGAAAGTAGAGTTGGCGTGCGGTTTAACCACAATCATGCCACCGGCCATGCCTTTGCCCACATAGTCATTGGCTTCACCTTCCAACAGCAGGCGTAGCCCCCCCGCATTCCAAACACCAAAACTTTGTCCCACCGAGCCTTTTAAAGTCACCGTAATAGGGGACTCGCGCATCCCGTTATCACCCCAATGCCTCGCAATTTCTCCCGAAATACGCGCACCAATCGAGCGATGGTAATTACTCACGCGATAAGAGAAATCTCCGCCCGCTTTAGTAGCGATAGAGGCTTTCATATCGTTAAGCATTTTCTCCGCGAGCACACCCTTATCGAATGGCTCATTGTGCGGGTCTACACAATATTGTGGCTTATCCGATACCAACCCTGAGTTCGCCAATAGGGGTTTCAAATCCAATTTTCGCTGTTTAGGCGTTTCGCCTGTCAACACTTCAAACAATTCGGTGTGTCCGATTAACTCAAGCATCGTACGCACTCCCAGGCTCGCCATAATTTCGCGGCATTCTTCAGCGACAAATTTGAAATAGTTCATGACCATTTCCGGCAAGCCAATGAAGTACTTGGTACGTAACACATTGTGCTGAGTCGCGATGCCAGTCGCGCAATTATTCAAATGACAAATGCGCAGGTACTTGCAGCCCAAAGCCACCATAGGCGCGGTGCCGAATCCGAAGCTCTCGGCCCCAATAATGGCCGCCTTAATCACATCGAGGCCGGTCTTTAAACCCCCGTCGGTTTGCAGCCGCACTCGATGGCGAAGATCATTCGCGCGCAAAGTCTGATGGGTTTCAGCGAGCCCTAATTCCCAGGGGGACCCGGCATATTTAATGGACGATAGCGGGCTAGCACCGGTACCACCATCGTAGCCGCTGATTGTGATTAGGTCGGCATACGCTTTCGCCACACCGGCCGCGACCGTCCCAACCCCGGGCTCCGATACGAGCTTGACCGACACTAATGCCGTGGGATTGACTTGTTTGAGATCAAATATTAACTGTGCCAAATCTTCAATCGAGTAAATATCATGATGCGGCGGCGGTGAAATTAGGCCGACGCCGGGCCTCGCAAATCGAAGCCGCGCAATCATTTCGTTGACCTTGTGGCCGGGTAACTGCCCCCCTTCACCGGGCTTAGCACCCTGTGCAATTTTGATCTGCAACACTTCAGCATTGATCAAGTATTCGGGCGTCACGCCAAAGCGACCCGAAGCCACTTGCTTAATTTTTGAATTTTTCTCGGTGCCGTAGCGAACCGGGTCCTCACCCCCTTCACCCGAGTTAGAACGTGCCCCCAGACGATTCATCGCGATCGCCAGCGCTTCGTGCGCTTCGGGCGACAAGGCCCCCAACGACATGCCGGCACTATCAAAGCGCGCAAGAATATTAGTAATTGATTCGACCTCACCGATGGGTATCGGCGCGGCACGCGGCTGTAACTTAAGCAAATCGCGAATACAAGAAACCGGCCGGTCATTGACCAGAGCCGCATAGCGTTTGTACTGCTCGTAGTCGGCCGTCATGACGGCCGACTGTAAGGTCGCAATCACATCGGGATTGTACATATGGTATTCGCCATCATGTACGTACTTAAGCAAGCCCCCTTGCTCGATATTCGCGCTTAAATTCCAGGCACGGCGCGCCAAAACTTCAGAATCGGCTTTAAGATCATTAAAATCAGCCCCCTGAATTCGACTATCCGAGCCGCTAAAACACAGATCAACAATTTCATCACTCAAGCCTACAATTTCAAACAACTGCGCGCTACGGTAACTTGCGATGGTCGAGATGCCCATCTTGGACATAATCTTAAACAATCCCTTACACAGCGCGCGGCGATAACTCCGTCCCAACTGCAGCCGTGTGTCAGCTTCCATTTTGACCGCACCCTTGCGCATCAAATCAAACAACGTTTGATAAGCCATATAGGGATACACGGCAGTGGCGCCGTAGCCAATCAAACAGGCAAAATGATGCGCATCGCGCGCGGTGCCGGTCTCCACTAAAATATTACACTTACAGCGCAATCCAGTTTTCACCAAACGATGATGCACAGCACCGGTCGCGAGTAAGGCGTGAATAGGTAACTTACCCTTTACTAAATAGCGATCCGACAATAGCAACACCAACTTACCGCCACGCACCGCCGCTTCCGCCTGATCGCAAACCTTTAGTATCGCGGCCTTAAGGTCCAGCGCCTCGTCATACTGCAAATCAATAAATTCATTCGGCACACCGCTATCGCTCAGTGCAACGATCTGGCGTAACTTGCGCTGCGACAGCACTGGCGAGCTCAGCACAATTTGTTCCGCGTGCTGTTGCACGGGTACAAAAATATTACACTCCGGGCCAATTTGGGTGGCTAATGACATCACAATACTCTCGCGTAGCGAGTCGATCGGCGGATTGGTCACCTGCGCGAATTGTTGTCGGAAATAATCATACAGCGAACGTACTTTTTTCGACAACACCGGCATGGGCGTATCATCGCCCATGGAGCCCACCGCCTCGCTCTCATCCTGCGCGAGCACCCGGATGATTTCATCCCGCTCTTCCGCCGATACGTTGTACATCTTCTGGTATTGAGCCAGCATGTCACGATCCATCGGCTCCGCAGCGAGCCGCGGATCAATGAGATCGGTTTGCAGGTAACGCACACCTTTCTTAAGCCAAGTTTTATACGGATGTCGATTCTTTAAGAGATCATCAACCCGCTTCGTGTCCATCAACTCAGAAGTCTGTAAATCCAGCGCCAAAATTTCACCGGGTCCTAGCTTGCCCTTCTTGACAACATCTTCCGGCAAGTAATCCCACACACCCGCTTCAGAGGCGACGGTAATATGTCGGTTCTTTGTGATTACCCAGCGAGCGGGCCTTAATCCATTGCGGTCCAATGTCACACAAGCGTACCGTCCATCCGTCAAAACAATTCCGGCGGGTCCATCCCAGGGTTCCATATGATTGGCGTAATACTCATAAAACGCCTTCAAGTCCGGATCAATCATATCCACCGATTGCCATGCCGGCGGAATCAATAAGCGCATGGCATGCATGGGATCAAGGCCACCCATCAACAACAGCTCCAACATATTGTCGAGTGACTGAGAATCCGAACCAGTCAACGAGACCAAGGGAAATATATCGGAGAGATCCGGCAAAACCGGAGACTTAAGCAAAGGACCCCGCGCTACCGCCCAGCTACGGTTGCCTTGGACCGTATTAATCTCACCATTGTGTGCGAGATACCGATAGGGGTGCGCGAGACGCCACTGGGGCATTGTGTTAGTGGAAAAACGTTGATGGAAAACCACCACCGAGGCTTCCATGCGGGGATCATGCAGATCTGGATAGAACTGCGCCAAGTACTGCGGCATCACCATGCCCTTATAAACTAGGGTGCTGGCGGATAGGGACGGAATGTAGAATACAGGGTCGCTCTCCTCCAAACGCTTCTCAGTTCGGCGGCGTGCCAAATACAATTTTCGATTGAAGGCAGCCTCGTCGATATCGCCGCTCGCGTTCACAAATATTTGCTCAATGAGCGGTAGCGTTTTGAGCGACTCTACGCCGCAGGCGCTGGGATCGACGGGAAGTGCACGAAAGCCTGCGACCGCGACCTTTTCTATTTTAAGTTGCTCAACCAGTGTGCGCCGAGCTTGATCGGCCTTGTGCTTGTCGCGGTTTAAAAATACTAGGCCAGCGGCGAATAGCGGAGCCAACGATAGACCGGCCTCCGCTGCCACCGCCCTTAAAAACCGGGTAGGTTGCTTGATCAATAACCCGCAGCCATCGCCGGTTTTGCCATCCGCAGCAATAGCGCCGCGATGAGTCAGCCGGTTTAAGGAACTGATGGCGGTCTGCACCACCCAATGACTGGCCTGATCGTCAAGACTGGCGATCAGCCCAAAACCGCAAGAATCCTTTTCATAGCGCTGACGGCATAGCCCCCAATCGAGCGC
>JAYVYN010000128.1:0-12507 GCA_043784265.1 Gammaproteobacteria bacterium
TTGTGGCGCGTACTCGCCTTGTTTATCAACTGGTCGACCCGCAGCATTGACCAAAATTTCTTTAAAGCCCGGCTTGCCATGCAATTGCTGTTCGTAAGCGGCTTCAACGCCTAGCTTCCCGATAAGGCTGGTGCCCGCATATTCAGCACCATCGATTTTTTTGAGGTCTTCTTCATTGATTGCGCTCACATACCCTATCGCATGGACCGCCATTTCGTGCAGCGGATAATGCCGCGCCAATCGCGTATGAATATCGACACCCGAGAACTGGTAGCGATGCACAGCGAATAACGCCACCTCCGCTTCAGTTAACTGGAGTTTAATCGGTACGCTCTCATACATTTTATGCAACAAAACGGTGCGCTTAATATTCGGCACTTCTTCACTGCGCAGCAGCCCAATACTCACCATCTGTCCCAGGGTCGCATCGAGGGCTTTGCCATCGCCGACTTGCTCACGCACCAGTTCAATCTGAAAGGCCGGTAAATTATCCGCCAGTACAACTCCGTGTCGGTCCAGAATCAGACCCCGACTCGGCGGTATTGGCTCAGTCCGAATGCGGTTACCCTGCGAAAGCGTGGCGTAGTAATCGTATTTCAAAACCTGCAAGTAAAAGAGCCGAGCCGCCACCATTAACAATAGAGCGCCGACAATAACTCCCGCAATGACGCTGCGGTCGCCGAACATCTGATTTTCAGCGGAAAAATTCTTGATCCGGCTTTGGCGACGTCTAGCCATATTAAATTACACGCTTAGTACCGGTACGTTCCCGTCACCCCAATAGTCAACGGCCGCACACCTCGGCCGAAATACAGGGGATCGCTCGGTGCTGCGACATCGCGTGATTCGAACATCAAGGGATGTGAATTGGTCAAATTATTGCCGTACACCGACACATCGAATCCATTGAAACGCACACCCGCCCGCAAGCTTAAGTTATTACTAATCGGCAGCCCAGGTACCGTTGGGTCAGCACCACTGTCGTTAACATTATGATTAGACAATACCGCGTACTGCGCCGTTGTATGCTGATAATCCACGCGTACATACGGTGAGTGTCCCGCCAATTCTGCAAAATGATACTCGGTCGATGCGGCAAAAGACCACGGCGCACCGAGCAACCGGTCGCCCTTGGTCACTAAGGGTTGCCCAGAAGACTGCACGGGCGGCGGGGCCGGATTTATGCCTACACAGTTAGACCCATCAAAGCGCAATGTCCCCGCACAAGCGGTGCTCGCATATTTTGCATCGGTGTAGGCTGCGGAGGCGCTAAAAGTTAAGACCTCGGCCGGCCGATACGTCACCTCAATTTCCCCACCGGCACTCTTAGCTTTGCCCAAATTGGCCGCAAATTGCTCGCCGCAGCTAGCCAAATAATAATTGGTCTGAATATTGCTCCATTCAATATCGAAGATACTCGCGTTGACCTGCAGGGTATGATCAAAAAATAGGTTTTTGCTGCCAATCTCATAGCTCCAAAGGCTATCTGACGAGTACTGACCCGGAATTACTGTTAGTCCCGCCTGGTTCAAACTGGGTCCGCAAAGACTACCGCCGGCCGGGAAATTCACGCCACCCGGACGAAAACCCTTAGCGGCGCTTACGTAAACCAAGTTGTCACGTTCTGGTTCCCACGAGAGCACCAGTTTAGGAGTCACCGGATTTTCACTGGCGCTCGCCACACCATTGAAGGTCGGACCATAGAAGGGACCCGTGCTCGAAGTAGATCCACTGTATTTAAGTTTCGATACCCGCAGGCCCGCGGTGGCTTTAAGAGTGTCAGTAAACTTAAATGTGAGTTCACCGAATCCGGCTACCTGAGTGTCGGTCACTTTATTCAGCGGGGTAGATCCGAGTAGTCCGCCGGGACAGGGTCCATTAACGGCGCAAAAAGATGTTTCGGCATCCAACGTCGGATCGTAAATCAGTTCGAATACATTTTCCCTTAACTGTGAATAAAACAGCCCCGCACTCCATAGGATACGCGAACTCGGATCGTTGGAGCTTAAGCGGATTTCTTGGTAAAAATTACTTTGTTTATCGCGAAACGGCGCATATCCACCATCTGTCGCAGAAGTTGGGTAGGGAGATCCTAAAGCGCATCCGGCCACACTCGTACAACCACCGGCAAAGCTTGCGCGCAGGTATTGAGTGTAGTCAGAAATCGAACGCTGATCACGAGAAAAATAAGAAGTATTTGAAATTAGCTGCGCAAAGGATAAATCCCATTTAACCTTGATCGAGCTTAATGTAAACGGATCCACGCTCCAATTAGTCAAGCGATTACCATTACGAAAAGTACCAGCACCCGGATCGCTCAACCCCACCCAATAGGCGGCGGTGTCGTTCAAGTGCAATTCTTGGTAAAAAATCGAAGGCGTAATCTCAAGCCCATCCGCCACTTTCCAGGTCAGCGCAGCGCGAATCGTCGCGCTGTGCGACCAATTGGAATTAGACTCCACCGTGCTCCCGTTGTATTGCGGCACGCCCGCCGCCGTCACGCCATAGCCCACCCGATCGACCCAGCCACCGTCACGCCGAAACGAGGCGCTAAGGCGAAAACCCAGCACATCGTTGATAATGGGCCCACCGAACGCAAGTCCGCCCTCATAGCTCTTATCGCCACCCCGAGTGGTCGCCAAATCGGCGCGCGCGTATCCCGTATCTTTCGTCAAACTCGGTTCAGGAGAAATAAAGCGTAACGCGCCGCCTTCAGCGCCTGCACCGAAGAGTGTCCCTTGTGGACCACGCAGCACCTCAACCCGTTCGACATCAAACAATTGCGGGAATGGATTAACCGACCCGAATCCGATATGACGGGTCTGTACCGGCGTATCGTCAATATATATGCCAGTCGTTGACGTGCCCGCGGTCGAATCGACTCCCCGAAAGTTAACGTCTGTGCCCTCGTCATTGTAATTTGCCGACGAACCCATGCCGTTACGCTGAAAGGTAAGGCCCGGCGACATTCTTGACAGGTCATCGATATTTTTTAATCCTTCCGCATCCAGCTTCTCAGCCGTAAACGCCGTCACGCTGATCGGAACATCTTGAAGTCGCTCCTCACGACGTGTTGACGTCACGATGATTTCCTCAAGCCCACCCGCAGCGACACCCTTCGTATCCACCGTTTGAGCAACTGCCTCGACAACAGCCATTGCACTAATAACGACATATAAGCCAAAGCGAATACGATATCCCATCTCACCTACCTCACAAGATTACGAGCACACAGACCACTTGATATTTAGGCGCCTAACTACAGCGAATGTGCGAGCACCTAACGTAAAGCTATATACCATTTTAATACTGCGTAGTAAATAAATAGCCAACAAGTCGCGTCAATGCGATGATTGAAGGCCGTACGGTGAGCAGCGGACGAAACAAACATGAAAATGCAAATCAAATTTGGATTCACGCTAAGCGCGTGCCTGCTCGCAACAATAACAGCCAGCGCAGCGAAGTCGCTACCTGCCGATACAGTCCTCACCAACGCCCGAATCTACACCGCCGCAGGCCCCGAGCTCGCCGACGCCCTCGCGATTCGCGGTAGTAAGATTATCTACGTAGGTTCAAGCACAGGGGTAAAATCATTTATTGGCTCGAAAACTAAAATCATCGTCGCTAATGGCCACCTCGTACTCCCCGGCCTGGTAGACGCTCACTTGCATCCTCTCGATATTGTTGACCTCGACGTCTGCGATCTTAATAGCAAGGCCGTTAGTTTACGCGAACTTTCCGCCTTCGTGCGCAGCTGCGTGAACCACTACACCATGCCGGCAGGGAAACGCCTCTTGGTGCACCAATGGAACTTCGCCGAAGGCAATCAGCCAGATGCAGAGTATCCTACCCTGCGTGCTGCACTCGACCAGGCGTCCACCCTAATTCAAGTCCAATTGCTCGGCAACGACGCACACCATGGGGCATTTAATAGCCTCGCAATGGCGAGCGCACGCAATCTCGGCAATGTCACGGTCGGCATTTCTAAGTCCACCTTACGCACCGACTTCAAGTCCTACGCCGCGCTGATCGGCGTCGACGCTAACGGCGAACCTAATGGGGCAGTCAACGAGGACGCGCGCTACACCATTAACCTGCGCAGTATGATGAACATTGAGTATGACGCCATATTGAAGTCCCCGGTAAAAATTCCCTATCGGCTCAACAGTGTGGGTATCACCGCCGCGATGGACGCGATGGCCGATCCCACCAGCCTGCCTATCTGGGACAAACTTCTCAAAAATCACCAACTGACGATTCATGCCACGCTCGCGCAATTCTACGACCCCAGCCGCACACGCACCGCCAGCGGCGAGATTGACTACGATCGGATGGTTGCCAGCGCTAAAAAGATCCGGGCTCGATACGCGTCGAATCCACTGATGCGTGCTGATTTTATCAAACTGTTCGCCGACGGCGTAATGGAAGGAAACCCCCTCACAACTCCACCGACACTAGGTAACGCGGCTGTTCTCAATCCCTATTTACAACCCATTTTCAAAATAGATCCCAGTGGCAAGCCGCTAGTTACCGGCTATGTTGATACGGCCTCCTCTGCGTGTCGCGGCGCGCGGACTCAGGCGGACCGCTATCAGTCTGCCGCCGAAATCAGCCAATTCACCGCTACCAATGGCTTTCATCCAGGCCAATGTGCGATCTCCACTGGTCAACTGCAACATGAACGCTCGATTGAGTTGGAATACGCCAAACGGATGCATCTCGCAGGCTTTAATTTACACATCCATGTAATTGGTGACCGGGCGTTGCGCACCGCGCTTGACGCCATAGAAGCCGCGCGGGCTGCCGACGGCAACTCTAGCACCCACGATAGTCTTGCGCATGTCCAACTCGCCCACCCCGATGATGTGGCGCGTATCGGCAAGAATCATTTATATGTCGCCTTCACCTACTCTTGGGCCAATGTCGATTTGGCGTACGATATGCTGATCGTGCCGTTCTTACAAAAGGTCAGCGGTGACAGCTTGGAAACTCGTCATGTCGTTGGTAGTTATTACGAAGAGAACAGCTACCCGTTCCGTAGCACCAAAGACGCTGGCGGCATTCTCGTCGCGGGTTCCGACGCCCCTGTTAATACCCGCGATCCCCAACCGTTTGTCAACATGGCCACCGCTGTGACGCGTCGTATCCCAGGCCAACCCGCGTTTAATAGGCATCAAGCCATCACTATTCGCGAGGTTATCGACGCCTACACCATCAACGGCGCGCACTTCCTCGGCCGCGAAAATGAATTCGGCTCACTCGAGCCCGGTAAGTCCGCTGACTTTGTCATCGTCGACCGCGATATCCTACAACTCGCCGATTTAGGTCACGCCGACGACATTGCCGCCACCCAGGTCTTAGAAACCTGGTTTCAGGGGAAGCGAGTTTACCGAGCCGCCGACAAGCCTCTCAGCTCTAATCCACCGTAGCGGAAACACCGCATTCTCATTGCTCATCGCTTATCTCCGGGGCGCATCAGGGTTGTTCGCGCCAATCGCGAAACCTCCTCACTCCAATCTGATAACGTAGTCATCAGCGTCAAGGTCTCCTTAATTCGCGATTGAACCGGCGTGTTCTCTTTGTGGTAGTCGGGGTCTTCAACACATTCCTGCAGCGCCACAATCGTCGGATCAAATTCGCGCGCCTTGCGTTCCCGCAAGCTAGCGCAAAACAATTCCAAAACATCTTTAGAAGTTTCAAAATGCTCACGACGATCGCCGATAAGATGCACGATATTGATTAAGTTGTAATTAGCGAGTTCTTTTAAGCGTCCGTGACTGGGCGCCGTTGATCGGCAACGCCGATGTCATCATCAATTGCGTCGGAATCCTGCGGCAGCAGGGTCCCGCGACTTATGCCCGCTTCCACCATCAATCCCTAGGTTGCCTTGCTGAGGCGGTTATGGAGCTAAGTAGTTTCGGCGCATTACGCATTGGCCAATGGTTTACCTAGCAGTAGACGCAACCGGAAAGATTGCGGTGGGCCTTACACACAAACCTTGGAGGCACTGGTCGCCGCTATGCGGCGCGACAACTGTGCGCGAAATAACCGCCTACCCGAATTACTGAGCCGTGTGCCGCGCGCAATCGGACTAAAGGCACCAAAAATTCACAATACTAGTCCAACTCAATGGCCTGTGGATTCTTGATGGGGATGGGCTGCTGCATCCCTTTTGCCCGCTTAAGATAGGTTAAAAGCACGTTCTCACTAATGCTGCGCAGCGCATCGCGTAGCTGCGTCTCGCTAACGGCAACTGGCAGGCGCAGGAATCCAAGCAGTTTCAAGCGAAACTGCTTAAATTCAACCGCATCCTGATCTTCAACCATTGACCCTCCGGCATTCATTTATACCACTCCAATGATGTCAGCCCAGCGCGCAGTTAAGCAATTCAAGATCGCATAAATCCTGGGTAGTCCATGTCTGACTGAGACCGAAGCGGTGACCCAGACACAGTGGGCGTAGATGATCTGCAAATAGCGCTTATATTCGACAGCGATGTGCTAAACGATGCGTACGATATAGATTGCCTGCCGTGAGGCGGTTAATGAGCAGCGTACCCGCACTCATCGGTTGGGGATTGCGGCGCACCTGAAGACGCGACCGTCGCTGACTAACATTACCCTATTCACGCACGATGGAATCGAAATTCAAGCCCGCTCCATAATCTTCTGCACCGGATATGAGCTCCCCAAAATTGTCCCGTCAGCGAATACTCAATTCATGGCATCTTGGGTGATTGCCACCCGCCCCCAACCGATGCTGTTGTGGCCCCAAAAGGCACTCATCTGGGAAGCTTCCGACCCGTATTTTTATATACGTAGCAGCGTTGATGGACGTGTTATTTGCGGAGGCGAAGACCAAAAAGTGGCAACCACGGATCAACGTAATGCGCTCACCGAATGCAAAGCGAGGCGTATACAGCATAAGTTAAGCCAGATGTTCCCGAGGCTCGATAGCAGTGCGGAATTTTCTTGGACCGAAAGTTTTGGAATCAGCCCTGACGGTATGCCTACCATTGGTGAAATTCCCCGTTTCCCAAAGTGCTTTTTCTGTCATGGGATTTGGAGGAAATGGTATTACGTTTTCGATGCTGGCATCGAAACTAATCGTTGCGGCCATCCAGAAAAAACCTGCCCAGAAGCCAAATTATTCGCCTTTGCTTAGAGACAAACGATAGATAGAGCCTGGGTTGCAGTATGGCGACGGTCTTCCCTAGACAATTTTGCTTTTACTATAGTTTTGGGGTACTGAACCTTAGCGTGCGCGCAGTTCAATTATCGCGACCAATGCTGTGGATCACACATAACGATAGAGTTATCTATGAAAATACAAACTATGTGGTTCGTTCTGATATATGTATGCCTACATGTGGCGACTCATGCCGCATTCCCTCATTCATCGGTCGTTCCAGGTGACGCTTCGAAAAGCAGCCGATCCACAAGGCTGTTATGCCCGATAAGTCCATGTCCACCTATGCACGCAACGTAAAGGCTATATCAGTCAATGGGACAGTCACTTTGAACGGTAAGGAAAAAATATATGACAAGCAAAGAATCTGGACCTGGCAGGGCAGCAAAAAAAAAGGGTAGCCATCTCGTCAAATGGATTGAGCCGACCAGGAGCTTCCAAAACGGAAATGGCGTCGCAGGCTGGTGAGCAAGCAGCGCTCGCGTCTGCAATGCCGTTCAACGATGCAAAGCAGCGGGCCTATGGCTACGACAACGCAATTGAGCCCCGTCAAGGACCGTTTCAAAAGATGCCCACACCGACGACCAGGGCGGGGACACTTAGTGAACGAAGCGCATCAAAAAAAACCGGCGCGGCCGCGCGTGAACCAAGCGGCCAGGACGGTGATTTGCAACGTGTGCGTGTAAATTCGGCGCAGCAGACATTAACTACCAATCAAGGGGTTGCGGGGACCACGAGCGGATCCCAGAACGGGTCATGCATGCGCGCGGATCCGGAGCCCATGGTTTTTTCGAGTGCTACAAGCCGTTGAGTAAGTACACCAAGGCAGCGCCTTTTGCCGCAAAAGAGAAAATTACTCCGATCTTCGTGCGATTCTCGACGGTAGCGGGTGAACGCGGTTCAGCCGACACGGCGCGCGGAATTCTGCAGGCGGCGACGGCACATGACACGTTTTGGGACTTTGCCTCCTTGATGCCGGAATCGACACACGTGCTGATGTGGGTCATGTCCGATCGCGGTATCCCGCGCAGTCTTCGTATGATGGGGGGCTTCAGCGTCCATACTTTCCGCTTAGTCAACGCGAAAGGTGTCTCGGCCTTTTGCAAGTTTCACGGGAAGCCCCTCTTGGGCACTCATTCTTTAGTATGGGATGAGGCGGTAAAAATTGCTGGCGCGGATCCAGATTTTCACCAACGTA
Organism: Gammaproteobacteria bacterium; assembly: GCA_043784265.1. Taxonomy (GTDB): domain Bacteria; phylum Pseudomonadota; class Gammaproteobacteria; order Steroidobacterales; family Steroidobacteraceae; genus Bog-1198. Next base: position 8,387 of record JAYVYN010000128.1, read on the forward strand.
ATCTTTGGGAAGCAATCGAAGCGAGGCATTGCCCGGAATGGGAAATGGGATTACAGATATTTACGGAAGAGCAGGCCGCGAAGTTTAGTTTCGATGTGCTCAATGCGACAAAATTGATTCCTGAAGAATTGATTCCTGTCACGCCGGTGGAGAAGGCATATATCGCCGCTGCGTTCCGCTTTCAACTGAGCAAGGTGAATGTGCCGGCTATTCGCCAGCGGATGGTAAGTTCGTTGCGCAATGCCTTCGAGGAACTCGCGGTGGCGATCGCAGCGCGACTCGGGTTAGCGCTCCCAGACGCGATGCCGCGCGCTATTACGAAAGTTACTACACCCGAGATGAATCGTTCGCCGGCATTATCTTTAATGGCGCAACCTGGAGAAGGGGACATCGCTACCCGCAAAGTCGCGATCTTGGTTGCCGAGGGGATGGACGGGAAACGGATATCTAACTTACAAGCGAAATTAATGGCAGCCGGGGCCGTCAGTCGATTTGTCGCGGTACGGTTGGGTACTGCTAAGAGTGCGGATGGCTCGGTCATCGAAGTTGGGGCGACGTTCGAGAACACCCCGGCTGTATTGTTTGATGGCATGGTCCTTCCGGAAAGCGCAGGGTAGGCCATAGCGCCCTCGCGATCAGACCCAGTCGTTGAATTTTTGAAAGACCAGTATCGACACTGCAAGACCATATTCGTGTAAGGCCGCCTTTATTGCCGCGCCGTGCAAACACCGACACACGGAGCGGGATTTGGGCTGACAACCTTCGAGGTGGGCTACCTGAGCAGCCCACCTCGGTCGTTCTTTATATCCTCAATTGTTGAATGAACCCGGAATCGGCGTATTCAAATAGGGGAATACTGCCTGAAAAGTTTTTGCATCACGCCGTACGCCATCGGTAAACGGCAGCCCTCCCGCCGGAGCGTCGGCAGGCTTGCAGCCGACCTTCAGTGTGTCGCTGGGACCGGTCAGGACGCAAAGCGCACCCATCGCAACCCGTATTGACAGGTCAACCACGTCATCCCCGGGGCGACGACCATTCGGAAATCCCGCGTTGTCGCCTGCTGCGACGCCCAGCGGATTTTGATGGCCTTGCGACGCCGGTGCGATAGCGGTATTCAGGCGCATTAACTCCGCAGGCACTACATGCTGCGGTTGGTTCAGCCCCGCGATTCCTTTTAAGAACACCGTCACAAGGTCAGTACGCGGAAAATTTGTCGGCGCTTTCGCACCTGGGAATAAGATCTCTATCAGAGCTGGCAGCGTCGGATTCGTCACGTAGTCGGCGAATTGTTTGGTGTCGTTTATCGGGAGCGAGCCATTAAATTTATCCTTATCGTCGCGGCCAATCACGATTTCATTCACCAACGGCATACCGAGCCGCGATACTTGCAACCACGGCCCGTAGGACCGGGCGGGCGAGGTGCCGGTGCTGGGCGTCGGGTTCAATGTCCGTTCACGCGGTACGCTTGCGGTAGTGTATCCGCCAATCACGGGCTCGTCTGCGTGCGTCACGCAAGCAATGGGTACCTCGAGAATGAGGGAGCTAATGTTCTTCTTTTCAAGGTCGTTTTTATTACCACCAATTTCTGGGCCCAATGGGTTCAAATTGAGTAAGTCGAAAATTTTGCCGACTGCAATATAGAAAGGCTCCTTGCGCTGCCCGACAAACACGCGCCCATTGCCGCACCCCGGAATCTGAACCTCGTAGATATGCTGGGCTGCGTAGTTTGCGTAGCCGTCGGGACCTTTGAAGGTCTTATCGCCTATGTTATCGACTGGCTTGTCAAACTGCGTACTTCCGGTAACGGCATTACGCAACATTTGGCCCTCTTCAGCACCGGGTGCAGTTGATTCACCTTTTTCGTCACCGTAATCACCTGCCAAATCGCTGTCTCCACGTACCAGACTGACGCTATAGGTTTCACGAACGTTTAGCGAAGGGGGGTTGATCATGCCGGGAATAGTATTCGATTGAATCAGCGGAATTTTCACCAACTTGCCGCCGACGTTGAGCGCCTGCTGCTTGGAAGTAGTCTTGAAGCGGAACACAAAAGACATATCCGGTCTCCCGTCGCCGTTGTTGTCTATATGAATTGCGTAACGCGCCGCGGGGTCGAACGGATAAAAATTTGGTCCTCCTTGCGGATCTTGGAAAGGAATGTAGTCGGCGATGAGCGTCACATAGCCCGCCCGACCCGGCTCGTAACTACGAAACATATAAAAATCCGTCCCATCGACCGAAGGCTGGGTCGAAATAAACGGCGCCTCGCGGTGGCTTGAGGCCAGCACGTTTGTAGTGTTTAACAATAGCCCCGCTGTTATAGCAAGCGCATACGAGAGTGGCTGAGGTTTTAGCCCCCTCAATGCATAGATCATTTGTGTCATTTCAATTACTCCTTTGTTTCGTATAGTGACAAGTAACTCAGAATTTCCATGCTATACGATCATGGATGCCGGCTTGCCTGGCGTATTCAGCGACGTTCCGATCTTCACGTAAGAACCGTCTGACCATTAGCCAGACCCAACGCGGGCATATGGAACACCACAGAGAACTGAGATCACGGATTTGCCATTAGGGCATGTCAAGCCTTGTTATGCGCAAAATTTCGCTCGTTCACGAGGACATTGAAATGAATGCCCGCACACAACTAGAGTTGAGCAAAGTTCCGGAAGTAACATTGTTCTTTTGGATCATCAGGGTCGCCGGGACTACTCTCGGCGAAACAGCGGGCGATGCCGTGTCAATGTCGATGAACCTAGGCTATCTTGTCGGTACTGGAATTTTCGCGACACTATTTATCGTTACGGTTGTCGCGCAAATATCTGCGCAAAGATTTCATCCATTTCTGTATTGAACAACGATTATCGCGACGACCACGATGGGCACCACCTTAGCGGACTTCGCAGACCGCTCTCTGGGTATCGGTTATCCCGGCGGTACTGCTTTACTGTCGATACTCCTGTTTGTTTCGCCATTCCTTTGGCATCGCACTCTGGGTTCGATTTCAGTTAACACGGTGAATTCTCCTAAGCCCGAAATATTCTATTGGATCACTATCATGTTCTCCCAGACGCTCGGCACTGCGCTCGGCGATTGGACTGCGGGTATCGCAGGGCTTGGGTATAGAGGAGGAGCGATCGTCTTTGCTGTACTTCTGGCAGCCGTTGCCGCGGCGTACTATCGATCAAAGATTTCACGGACCGCACTTTTTTGGACGGCGTTCATTCTCACCCGGCCTCTGGGCGCTGTTGTGGGAGATTTCATCGACAAGCCCATAGCCGCCGGCGAAATAGCAATGAGTCGATTCCTGGCATTAGCCGTCCTACTTGCATTTATAGTAATCTGCATTTTAATCTTTCCTCAACGAGCCGCACAGCGGGCTCATTGAGTTAGATTGGAATGACATGCTATGATCACGAACGCACCTACTCCTAGTGAAAGACCGCGACTTCAGTGACGTAATAGTCTGTGTCTAGCGCGCTAAAGTGCGGTGCCACGATTCCCGCTGTAGAAATATTCATCGTTTCAAACGTGGCAAGCGGCAAACCCCAATTCCACAACAATGCCTGCTGGGTAAACCCCGCGCCCGTTGTCGGGCCAGGAAATCCGCTGCCACCCGTATTGCTAAGACCACCAAAGGTATTCATGGATAGCGCGAGCATCAAGGCCGGAGTCTGAGCGGCGCTCACCGCAATTCCAGCTGTCGTAACATTGTTGAAACCGGCACCGAGTCCATTCTGGATATTTCCGCTATATCCGACCAATGACGCGCTGGTGGCACCGACAATCTCCGTAATCAAAACTCCCTTGTAATCATCCCAACCCCAAACAACCGTCACAGTGTCGGGTGTGGAGGAGTCTCCCGGAATATTTGCCGCGTAAAAATGAGCTATGGACTGAGTACCCGGAGCGCCATCATTTTCTTGATTGAGCTTCTTATAAACGTTGCCTTGCGAATCTGTCACCGAAATAGTGTGAGCACCGGCATAGTCGCTAACCGTCACTGCCACCCAAATTGTCGCGCCAGCCTTAGTGGGAGACTTGAATTGCAGTGTCGAGTAATTTTCGCCATTGGCATTAATAGTCTGATAGGAATTAAATTGTGCCAACTTCGGCCCGGA
>JAYVYN010000129.1:0-5427 GCA_043784265.1 Gammaproteobacteria bacterium
TGATTACAGCGATGATGTCTGGCGCTTCATGACACAGGCCAGCGTGCCGTTCACCAACAATCTGGCCGAACAGGCGGTGCGAATGCCCAAGGTCAAGCAGTCCAAATTGGCGAACATATTCTTAAGTTGCATCATGACCGACTCGATTCTCTCCGCCACCGAAAAACCCCGCATGTCACCCGCCTCGCTTGCCAATGATCGAGCTACTTGTTTAATTACCTGATTGCGCGGATCAGAAATCGTATACACCGGATGCCCAAAACCAATAATGACTTCTTTATTGGCCACTCGACGCCGAATATCCATTTCAGCGGCATCCGCATTCGCATAGCGACTCTGGATCTCGTAGGCGGCCTCGTTGGCGCCCCCATGTTTAGGTCCGCGTAACGCGCCGATGGCTCCGGTGATGCAAGAATGCATATCCGAACCTGTGCCGGCGATTACGCGGGCCGCAAAAGTTGATGCGTTGAATTCATGCTCAGCGTACAGGATAAACGACGTATGCATGGCGCGCACCCAATCAGCAGAGGGCTTACGCCCATGCAATAAGTGCAAAAAATGCTCGCCCACCGAGTCATCATCGGTGATAACTTCAATACGCCATTTATGCTGTGAGAAATGATGCCAGTAGCACAACATTGAGCCGAGACAGGCCAGCAGGCGATCCGCAATCTCACGCGCCTGTACCGATGTATGCGCATTGTCTTCAGGGAAACAACAGCCCAGCGCCGAAACTCCGGTCCGCAATACATCCATAGGATGCGTGTTAGCCGGAAGCTGCTCTAACACCGTCAGTACCGCGGCTGGCAACCCGCGCAATGACTTTAGTTTGAGTTTATAGGCATGCAGTTCAGTTCGAGTCGGCAGCTTCTCATGAATGAGCAAGTAGGCAATTTCTTCAAATTCGCAAACCTGCGCAAGATCCAAAATATCGTAGCCTCGATAGTGCAAATCATTTCCGGTTTTGCCTACGGTACACAGTGCCGTATTGCCAGCGATCACTCCCGAAAGAGCTACTGATTTCTTCGGTTTTACTGCACTCGCCGGTACTTGAGACTCTGGCATTGCGATCTCCTAAGTCAACTTACTTTTTCTTACCCGCCGCGAACAACTCATCCAGCTTGGCTTCGTATTGGTAATAGTCTAAATACTTATACAAGTCCGCCCGAGTTTGCATCGAATCCAGCACGTTTTTCTGGGTGCCGTCGCGGCGAATTGCTTGGTAAGTCGCCAATGCGGCGGCATTCATAGCGCGATACGCCGAACAACAATGCAACACCATATCAACCCCCACGGTCGCCAGCTCGTCGCGCGTATACAAAGGAGTTGCACCGAATTCGGTAATATTAGCGAGGATAGGTACCTTGACTGCTTCCTTGAAACGTTGGTACAGAGCAAGCTCTGTCATCGCTTCGGGAAAAATCATATCGGCGCCCGCATCAACACAGGCAATCGCACGTTCAATGGCGCTATCGATTCCCTCCACGGCTAACGCATCGGTGCGTGCCATGATTACAAACGTCGCATCGCTACGCGCATCGACCGCCGCTTTTATGCGATCCACCATTTCATCTTTGGAAACTATTTCTTTACCGGGACGGTGTCCACACCGCTTCAGTGATACTTGATCTTCAATATGTAGACCCGCCGCACCAGCCTTGCTTATGGACCTTACGGTGCGTGCGATATTAAAGGCACCGCCCCAACCCGTGTCCGCATCCACCAGCAAGGGCAAAGTGCAAGCGTCGGTAATTCGACGCACATCGATGAGCACATCGTCTAACGTACTAATACCGAGATCCGGCACCCCCAATGAATTGGCGGCAACCCCGCCGCCGGATAAATAAATCGCTTTAAATCCACAGGCAGCCGCCATACGCGCAGCGTATGCATTGATCGCACCGACCACTTGCAAGGGACACTCCGCGCGAACAGCCGCACGAAATTGGGCTCCCGCGGTACTGGGGACGGTTATAGACTGATTCATAATGTTCGGCTCACCGCAAAACTATAAAACAACCGCGCAGGTAGCCTGTAGCTAATCTGCTCAAAATCAGTGCGCGAAATTGCCACAATTTCACCTCAGATTAGTCCGGCAAGTTTATTGACCCTGCAACTCGCGGCGAAATTCTCCGGGCGAGGTACCGGTCCATTTGCGAAAAGCGCGGTGAAAAGAGCTGCGTTCGGAAAAACCTAATTCCAACGCAATATCCATGACACTGCGACCCGAATGACTTAAATAGCCAATCGCAAGATCGCGACGCAATTGGTCTTTAATAGATTGGTAAGACCCGCCCTCCTCTAACAAGCGACGGCGCAGGGTAGCCGGGGTCATGTGCAACTCTTTTGCGAGCAACTCAAATTCCGGCAACTCGCCAGGCAGTAATTGACGCAATCGACGCCGAATACGTGCACTTAGACTACTACTATTCTTGTATTTTACTAAGATATTTTCAGGTGCAGAGCGCAAAAATTCTTTGACTGTGTGTTCATCTTGCACGACCGGCAATTTTAAATAGCTCGCGTCAAAGTAAATAGCGGTAAAGGGACGGTCAAAGTTTAAGTAAGTGCTATACATTAGCCGGTATTCTGCGCTGTAGGAAGGCTCAGCATAGCTGAAGTCGGCTCTTAAAATCGGAATACGCCGACCAACCAACCAACAGGCCAGGCCGTGCAGCAACATAAGCAACAGCTCGTGTGCAAAAACCTGATGTGTCCCAGCCCGCGTCCGTACGTAGAGCGTTATTCGAGCTTCGTTTAAGCTTGCGCGTTTCGTGGATGCGTCAACTTCCAGAACGCCGTAAATGTCGTCCAACAATAGAGCGAAAAATCGCAGTGCCCGCTCTAGGGCTTGCTGCAGTGTTCTACAATTCAGGACCGCATGACATAACATGGCAAAACTGCCTGCCTTCATACGGCGCGAGTCCTGACCGAAAAACTCATCATCCAGAGTCAATGCACTTAAGCGCCAGAGCTCACCATAGTGTTTGGCAGAAACCCGCGCCTGCGGTATGTGCATCAAGCTAGGCTGCAGACCTACCTTCAGCAATAATTCGTTGGCATCCAAGTGCCGTGCACGCACCGCCTGCAACGCAGACTCTACAAAACAAATGGCGATAGTTCCCGGCTCCGATCGCGCGGGTTGTGACCCGCTACGCTCAACGAAACCTGGTGTGTGTTGCATTATCGCTCACTTATTTTGCGCGCTTTGGGCACCAAACAGCTGATACCCCGGGCCTATAGTTTACGGTAATCACAGCGACCGGATATTGCTATGCATCTAGACCTGTACACCGACGATCAACGCATGATTCGCGATACTGCACGCGATTTTGCGCGCCAAGAACTGGCGCCGTACGCAGCACAGTGGGAACGAGACGGCTGGATTGCCGACCCAGCGGTCGCCAAGCTCGGCGAGTTGGGCCTATTAGGCATGGTAGTACCCGATGAATGGGGTGGCTCGTACACTGATTACACCGCCTACGCGCTGGCCATCGAGGAAATAGCCGCAGGCTGTGCTTCCACGGCAACCCTGATGAGTGTGCATAGTTCGGTCGGTTGCGGCCCCATCCTAAATTATGGCTCGGTCGAACAAAAGCGACGCTATTTGCCCGATATGGCCCAGGGTCGGGTCATCGGTTGCTTTTGCCTCACCGAACCACAAGCGGGTTCTGAAGCGCACAACCTGAAAACGCGCGCGGTGCTGCAGAATGGTCACTGGATATTGAACGGCAGCAAACAATTCGTCACCAATGGCAAACGCGCCAAAGTGGCCATTGTCTTTGCGGTCACCGATCCCGAACTCGGCAAGAAAGGAATTTCAGCCTTCTTGATACCCACCGAGACTCCAGGATTTAACGTCGGTCGCCCCGAACATAAGATGGGCATTCGCGCGTCCGACACCTGCGCGATCATTTTGGACAATTGCACGGTTGCCATCGACGCTTTACTCGGTCCACGCGGCAAGGGACTGGCGATTGCCCTCTCGAATTTGGAAGGTGGTCGAATCGGGATTGCTGCCCAGGCTATTGGCATCGCACGCGCAGGCTTCGACGCAGCACTAAATTACTCAAAAAATAGAAGGCAATTCTCTAAAAAAATCAGTGAATTCGGTAGTATTTCTAATATGTTAGCTGATATGCAAACCAGCATTAATGCCGCCCGACTATTGACCCACCAGGCAGCCAGAATGCGAAGCCAAGGAATCCCTTGTTTGACCGAGGCTTGTCAGGCGAAACTGTACGCCTCCGAGATGGCAGAGCAGGTATGCTCTAAAGCTATTCAGATCCATGGGGGTTATGGATATCTGGAAGACTATTCGGTAGAGCGTCACTACAGGGACGCTCGCATTACACAGATTTACGAAGGTACTAGCGAAATTCAGCGCCTCGTTATTGCACGCGAGTTATTAGAAAAGTCTTCAACCACTTAAAAGGGAAAATTTATGCCAAGCCAACCAGCCGCCTCAGCAGCCTCTGTCGCCACTGTTAAGCTGCTGCTTAACGGAAAATTCGTTGAATCCACTACCCACGAATGGCAGGAGGTCATTAACCCGGCCACCCAGGAAGTATTGGCAACCGTTCCCTTCGCCACCGATGCGGAAATTAACGCGGCGGTCGCCTCTGCCAAACAGGCCTACAAAACTTGGAAAAATACCCCGCTTGCGGCTCGCGCACGCATCATGCTGAAGCTACAAGCGCTGGTGCGCGAACACATGGGCCGCATCGCTCACACTTTGAGTGCCGAACAAGGCAAAACTCTAGCGGATGCCGAGGGGGATATTTTTCGCGGTCTTGAAGTAGTTGAACATGCCTGCTCGATCGGCAGCCTGCAATTGGGAGAGTTTGCGGAGAACGTTGCAGGCGGGGTAGATACTTATAGTATTCGCCAGCCGATTGGGGTGTGCGCCGGGATAACACCGTTTAATTTTCCGGCCATGATTCCGTTATGGATGTTTCCCATGGCCATTGTTTGCGGCAACACCTTTATATTAAAACCGTCTGAACAAGATCCGTTGACACCGATGTTACTGGCGGAGCTCGCTCTTGAGGCGGGTATCCCACCGGGCGTACTGAATATTATTCATGGCGGCAAACGCGCAGTCGACGCGCTCTGCACGCACCCGGACATCGTTGCGGTATCGTTTGTAGGGTCAACCGGCGTAGGCACGCATGTATACAACCTGGCGAGTCAGCATGGTAAGCGGGTGCAATCAATGATGGGCGCTAAGAACCATGCCGTGGTGATGCCGGATGCGAATAAGGAACAATCTTTAAACGCGATAGTAGGCTCAACCTTCGGGGCCGCAGGTCAACGCTGTATGGCAACCTCGGTCACGGTACTGGTGGGTGAGGCGCAGAACTGGATTCCCGAGATCGTGGCGAAAGCTAAAACGCTTAAAGTTAATGCGGGTAGCGAGAAAGGAGC
>JAYVYN010000130.1:0-2886 GCA_043784265.1 Gammaproteobacteria bacterium
CTCAAGTACCCCGAACTTCGCTTCCTAGATCGATTTGATGTTGTTATTCCAACCATCATGGGCCTCAGCGTTTTTCTGCTAGGCGTTTTATTGCACCGCGTGGCGCCAGGACTTGGCACCAGCGGTGGGCAAATGCTGGTGTGGGGTTTCTTTATATCCACGGTTGCGCTGTATCACGGTACCTACACCATCAATTCGCTGTCACATGTGTTTGGGCGTCAACGCTACAAGACTGGGGATGCGAGCCGGAATAACCCGTGGTTGGCGATCATTACCCTCGGTGAAGGCTGGCACAACAATCATCACCATTACCCATCCGCAGTGCGGCAGGGATTTTATTGGTGGGAATTTGATATCACCTTTTACTTGCTGAAATTGATGTCTTATGTCGGCATTATCTGGGACTTAAAGCCCGTGCCGGCTGCCGTGCGTGACGGTGTAGGAAAGCGTTTCTAAGCGCATGCGAATCGCGGTTGTCGGCACCGGAATTTCCGGCATGGTTGCGGCGTACCACCTGAATCGCGAACATGATGTTACGATTTACGAAGCCGCCAGTCACATTGGCGGCCATACCCATACAGTCGACATACCCTACGCCGGCAAAACTTACGCCATTGACACAGGCTTCATCGTTTTCAATGATTGGACTTACCCCAATTTCGTCGCGCTCCTAGAAGAATTGGAGGTTGGGTGGCAACCGAGCGATATGAGTTTTAGCGTACGGTGTGACAAAAGCGGTTTGGAATATAATGGTACTTCACTAAATTCTCTGTTCGCGCAACGGCGTAATCTCGCGAGACCGTCGTTTTTGCGGATGATTGCCGACATAGTAAAATTCAATCGTCGAGCACCAAGCTTATTAAAAAATCCAGACAATCACACCACTTTGGGCGAATACTTAAATCGTGACGGTTACTCAAGTTACTTCATAAATCATTACATTGTGCCCATGGGAGCGGCCATCTGGTCCTCGCGGCCGTCTGACATGATGAATTTCCCGGCACGTTTTTTTGTGGAATTTTTCGCCAATCATGGGTTTTTGAGCGTCAACGAACGTCCCACGTGGCGCGTTATTCGGGGCGGATCTCGTGCCTACGTGGACAAACTGACCGCACCGTATCGCGGTCGTATTCACCTCAATACGCCGGTCGAGTCGCTGAAACGCCAGGCAACCCAAGTTTCTCTACGCCTCAAGGACGGCACTGTAGCTCACTATGATCAGGTATTTCTTGCCTGCCATAGCGACCAGGCTTTACGGTTGCTAGCAGACCCTTCGCCGCAGGAGCGCGAAATTCTGCGTGCTATGCGCTATCAATCGAACGAAGCGCTCCTACATACGGACAGCCGGCTAATCCCGCGCCGACCGCTCGCGCGCGCGGCATGGAATTATCATCTGCCGGTGGAACCCCACGACCAGGTGACCGTGACCTATAATATGAATATATTGCAGTCGCTGCAGGCGCCGACCCAATTTTTACTGACCCTCAATCACAGCGCTGCGGTTGCTCCTGAAACAGTGTTAGGGAGCTACAGCTATCGACATCCGGTGTACTCTTTAGCGGGCATTGCGGCGCAGCGTCGGCGCCACGAGATAAATGGCATACAACGTACTTTTTATTGCGGCGCTTACTGGAGCTATGGATTTCATGAGGACGGTGTGAATAGCGCGTTGAGTGCCCTAGAAACCTTTCGCAGTCAAAATCATGCACAGTTGCATCTACAAAGGGTGGGTTAATCATCGGCGTGAAACGCCGACCGCGCATCAATTTCGCTATTATCTGTTCATGCTCTACCTCGATTTAGCGGAATTGCCGCAAGTATTTGATACGGTACCTTTTTGGTCGGCGCGACGCCCGGCGCTGGCTTGGTTTAAGCGCAGTGATTATTACGGCGCAGCCGACCAGCCACTCGATACTGCGATACGCAATTTAGTGGAACAACGCTTAAGTCGGCGACCCCGTGGACCCATTCGCTTGTTGACGCACTTGCGTTATTTTGGCTATTGCATGAATCCCGTCAGCTTCTACTATTGTTTTAACGAGAACGGCGAAGACATTGAAGCAATAGTGGCTGAAATTACCAATACGCCCTGGGGCGAACGTCATCAATATGTGTTGCCGGTGAGCGGTCATGGACGAGCGCTGCAATTTAAATTTGAAAAATCTTTTCATGTATCGCCGTTTATGCCTATGGATCTTCAATATCAATGGCAATTTAGCCCGCCTGGTAAAGATTTATTTGTAAACATGCGTAATTTCCGTGACCACCACTGTCTGTTCGAAGCCACTCTCGCCCTACAACAACAACCCTTAAGCGCAGCGGCATTACTTACCTGTCTCGTTGTCTACCCGTTCATAACATTGCGCATTATTTTCGCCATTCATTGGCAAGCTCTACGTTTGTGGCTAAAGCGCACGCCAATCTTTGATCACCCATGAAACACGACATTGCCCCTGCACTGGCGCGGCTAACCCGATTTTTGTTGAAAACTCAACTTAAGAAAATTCAACATGGACGGTTACGGCTAATAGAAGGTAAGGTTGAAGATGTATTTGGCAAAATCACTCCTGAGGGTCCCTTTGATGTCACGATTCGAGTCCATAACTCGCGCTTCTATTCCGATGTCGTATTAGCCGGAACTTTAGGCTCCGGAGAGGCTTACATTAACGGCCATTGGCAGTGCGATAATCTCACCGACTTGGTTCGGCTGATGGTATTCAATCGCGATCTGATGAATGACGTGGATTCAGGCTGGTCGCGGGTTAGCGCTCCCTTGTTCAAATTCGTGCATTGGCTTAATCGGAACGACAAATCCGGCGCCCAGCGTAATATCGCTGCGCACTACGATCTCGGTAACGAATTTTTCGCGCTTTTTTTAGACGAGAC
>JAYVYN010000131.1:0-4674 GCA_043784265.1 Gammaproteobacteria bacterium
GCCGCACAATGGTCAGGCTGATTTTTTTTCCGTTCTCGGTGATGGTTTTCTGCGCCACATCCACCTTCGGCAGATCGAGTTTGACCGAAGCCTGGGCGCTAGCCAAGACGGCGCGAGCGTCCTTCGGGGACAGTTGCTCCATGGGTTTGCCGGTGCCGGCATTCAGTTGATCAAGAAAAGCTCGGACAGCGGGTTTGACGTCCGGCGCATCGGCCGCCATTGCAGTGCCGAGGGACATCCCAAGCAGCGTCACGGAGAGGGCTTGAGTCAGGGTATTCATGGCGTAATTCCTTCCATCTGGCAGAAGTTCAGGGGCTTAGACAAGTGCGAGGCCCACGTCGATATTTTTGTGCGTTGAGCACGTCAGAAAGGTCAATTCTTCTTATCTTAGTAGTAGGAGAAATGAACCTGACCCTAATGTTCTCCCTTGACGGCCGAGCCGTTCGCCCCGGTGAGGCGAATGCAATCTGCAGTGACCGATACAGTCAAACGCACGATCGCGCCATCTTTGGAGCGCCGCTTCACCGCCGCCATTGGGTTGTGCCTCGAACGCGAGGCGCTACTGGAATGTGCGGAGAATTTTGAGACGGTGTTTTTGGGAACGTTGGTGTCATGCTAGGCTTGAGGCAAATCTGGCGTGCATTTGGCGCGACGGTAAACGAGAAGGAAAACTCCATGAACGTGACAACATGCCTTGCCGAAACATACGTGGCACTGCGCGCGCGCAGAACCGCTTTTGTGCTGCTAGCGCAGGTTCTTGTGGTGGCAACCGGACAATGGATGCCCGCGTACGCCAGTGCCGCCCCATCCGGTGTTGGTGGGGCTACGATTGCCAAAGCCTTCAGCCCAGCCACGATTCCGAGCGGGGCCACCAGCACAATCACGCTGACGCTGACCAACGGCAACGGCATCATCTTGACCAACGCTGCCTTCACGGATGCGCTAACCAACATGACGATCAGTGGGGCGCAAGCGGCAGGCGGTACCTGCGCCGGAGCCGGCACGAACAACTTTGCGAACAACGCGACGTCACTAGCCTTCAGCGGCATGAGCTTGGCCGCCAGTAGCTCGTGCACGGTGACCGTGTTGGTGACCAGCAGCACGCTTGGGGCGAACCCCAATAGCACGAGTGGGGTGACCACCACTCAAAGTGGTACCGGAGTGGGGAGTAATGTCGCCACCCTTACTGTGACTACGATGCCGGTAGAGCTGCAGTCATTTGGCGTGCACTGACGGCTATTGAGTCACCCCTCTCGCTCCCGATTCAAGCGGACTATCGACGTCAACCCGTCAGTGAGCTGACGGGACCGGTCAAACAGTTTGCGCCAGTATTTTTTTAAATCCTTATGTAGCGATGGGTCAATGTGAGGCATCATCCCGCATCGCAGACAGATAGCTGCGTATCCGGGTAGGTATCAAGATGACGCATGCTTCCGCAACCGTTCTCACGGCGCTGATCGCCTGGGCCCTACTCTTGGTTGTACTTATGGAGGTCCTTCGTGGCCGTCTGGTTGCAACCAAAGCCATCGCATCAAACGAATTCAAACCCGACAATTCCAACCTGTCCCCGTTCATGCAGCGGCTGGCCCGCGCTCACGCCAATTGCGTCGAGGGCTTGCCCATCTTCGGCGGCCTACTGGTGGTAGCCCTCCTGACAAATCGCGCTGGCATCACCGATCCCCTTGCGCCCTGGTTGCTTGCTGCCCGCGTGATTCAGTCGACAACGCATCTGGCATCCCTGAGCGTACTGGCAGTGAATGTCCGGTTCCTTGCCTTTGTCGTTCAAATCGCTATCGCTGCATATTGGTCATGGGCGCTGCTGGCCGGATAGGCCAGTGCACGCTGGCAGAATGTGCCCCGGCAAAAGGGGTCCGGCAAAAGGGGTCAGAGAACATTTCTGTTTCAAACAATAATATTCTCTGACCCCTTTTTTTATAATATTCTCTGACCCCTTTTTTTCCTCCTTTTTTTCCTTTTTTGGCTGGGCTTATCGGCTTGTCCGCGGCCACGCAGTTGTCGGGCCCGAGAGTGGTGGGCCTGATCATGGACGGCTGCTTTCTCCTGGCTGCATGGCATGAAGAAGCGCCGCGCCACCTTCACGCGGAATCGACCAGCACGATTTCCGCGTCTTCGAGCGCCGTGATCCGAATGAATGGCTCATCGCGGATCGCGCCCCCGTCGCGCGCATCGAGCCTCAGGCCATTGACCTCGACCGCACCTTTGGAAGGCACGAGGTAGCCGTATCGATGACCGGAAAACGTGTATTCGACCGTGTCGCCCGCCTTCAGGCTGGCACCGAGCACACGTGCATCGGTTCGCAGTGGCAAGGCGTCGATATCCTCCTTGAAGCCACTGGCCAGGATCACGAAACGGCCCGAGCGATTGCTCGCCGGAAACGGCTTGGCGCCCCATGACGGAGCGTCCCCATGGCGATTGGGAATGATCCATATCTGGAAAATACGGGTCGTCCCCGGCTCCCTGTTGTATTCGGCGTGAGTGATGCCCGTCCCCGCACTCATCACCTGCACGTCCCCGGCTTCGGTGCGGCCGGCGTTGCCCAGGTTATCTTCATGCGTGATCGCCCCCTCGCGAACGTAGGTGATGATTTCCATGTCCGCATGTGCATGGGGCGGAAAGCCGGTGTTCGGCGCGATGGTGTCATCATTCCAGACGCGTAACGCTCCCCAACCCATGCGGTTTGGATCGGCATAGGCGGCGAACGAAAAGTGATGCTTGGCGTCGAGCCAACCGTGGTTGGCTCCGCCCAAACTTGCAAAAGCTCTGCGCTCGATCACGGTGTTCTCCTTGCTCGGAGCGCCGTCAATGGCGACGCTCCGAGCAACGTAGTGCCGTCGCATGCGAAATCAAGACGGAGCGCTCCGACGACGCCTACTTCGCGGCAGATTGGGCACCGAGGTTGCGATCGAGGAACGCAACAACCTTGCCGAACATATCCTCGGCATTCTTCTCGTCGTAGAACCCATGCCCCTCGGTGCGCTGATAGATCCATTCGTGCTCGATGTGCGCCTTGTTCAGTGCCGAGCGCAGGCTTTCGCCCTGCACCGGCGGCACGCGTTTGTCGGCGCCGCCGACGATCAGCATGACATTGGCCTTGAGGCGATCGAGATGCGCAATCGGTGAGCGGTCCCAGAGCACCGACTCGTCCTCACCGAGTACCCTCTTCAGGTAGTTGTGGCCATAGGTCGACTGCGGGATGTCGCCACGCGTAGTCATCAGGCGCAGATCGTAGACGCCGACGTAACCGATCGCACATCGATACAGATCAGGTTCCTTGACCGCGCCTTGGAGCGCCGCGTAGCCACCGTAGCTGGCGCCGAAGATGCAGATACGCTTCGGATCGGCGACGCCCTGCGCGATCGCCCAGCGTGTCGCGTCGGTCACGTCGTCCTGCATCTTGCCGCCCCATTCGCGAAAGCCTGCTTGCTCGAACGCTTCGCCGTAGTCGCCGGAGCCGCGGTAGTTGACCTGCAACACCGCATAGCCGCGACTCGCGAGCATCTGCACATGGGGGTCAAATTCCCAGTGATCGCGAATGCCGTATGGGCCGCCGTGCACGAACACGACCGTCGGCAGATTCTTCGCATTTTCTTGGCCGGACGGCCGCGTGAGATAACCGTGCAGCGCCAGACCATCGCGAGATTTCAGCGAAATCGGCTCCACCGCCGCCATCTGCTCGGGCTTGATCCATGGCCTGCGCGCAAACAGGAAGCTCGCCTTGCGGCTCGCCCTGTCGTAGAGAAAGAACTGGCCGGGATCGCTGGCGCCGGAGACGAGGAAAACGACCTGGCTGCCATCCGGCGTGCTGCTGGTGAGTTGCACGTCAGCGCCAGGAAACTGCTGCATCAGACCGACCAGCAACTTTGCTTCCGGCGCGTTCTTGTCGATCAGCGTGGTCGCCACCCGACCGGGCATCGCGCGGATCGCGACCACGTCGTGTCCATCGAACGTGCGCACCAGGCCGCGGACGCCCGATTCCGCGCCGCTCCACAGCGTGCTCAGCTTGCGCGTGGCGACGTTCCAGAGGCACAGGCCGCCGACGCCGCGCGTTCCGCCACAGTCGAAATAAACGTTGCGATCGTCGCGATCGAAACCGAGTGGCGTGACCGCCGCATCCTTCCTCGATACGTCGAACAACAGTTCCCAGTCCGCACCGTCCTTCGCGCGATAGTAGATGCGCAGCTTCTGATCGGTCGCAAAGGCAGATGCGAAACGAATCTGGCCGTGGTTGTCGGCGACAAAACTCGCGTTGCGGATCGGTGCGGTGGCGCGCTCGACGAGAGTGCCGCTGTCCACATCCATCGATGCGGCGACCGGATAAGCGCCATCGCGGCTGCCGTTCCAGTGAGATTTCGAGATCAATACCTTGTTGTCCGCGGTGTACAGCGGCCTGATCACGTCCGCATTGATCCACGCGCCATTCGCGCGATAACCGATCATCAGTTTCTTGCCGCTGCCGTCGGCATTGACTGCGTACAGCTCGCCGGTTGCGGACGGCTGTTCCAACCCTGCAGTCTTCTCGCTGACGCCATAGAACACCCGATGCGGGGCGACCCACCAGAACTCGACGACCTCGTCGCCCTCGCGCGGACGCAGGTTCACGCCCTTCATGTCGGCGAGGCGGATCAGCGAGAGCACTGCCTTGCCCTCGACCAC
>JAYVYN010000132.1:0-8502 GCA_043784265.1 Gammaproteobacteria bacterium
ACTTTTGACCACGCCATGTTGCGCTTGCGCCTGGGCTACTAAGAAATCAAACAAAGGGCGGGCTTGCAGAGGCGGCGCAGCATGCGAAAAGCCCGGTCGCAGACCCTTGTGGGTATCCGCGGCCAGAGTGAATTGAGGCACCAACAGTAACTCTCCGTGAGTTTCTCGTAGGCTGCAATTCATGCGTCCCGCAGCATCGTCAAATACGCGGTATTGCAGCAAACGCGCCAGGAGCGTTGCTGCGCTAATTTCACTGTCCGAAGGGCGAATTCCCACCAAAACCAGAAGTCCGGGACCAATAGCCGCCGTACTCTTGCCATCAATCTGGACGCAGGCTTCCACAACACGCTGTAAAAGGCCAATCATCTGTAATCCATTTCCCACAAAACTAAATTACAGCCAAAATGGGAAAAAATACCCACTATTGGATCTATTTTCGCCACAAGGTGGGTGTAAAGAGCACTAATATGGTGAATACCTCCAGTCTGCCCAGTAACATAGCCGCTGAGCAAACCCAAGTCTGAAAATCATTGAGTACGCCATAGTTGCTGCCGGGACCTACCAATCCCAGTCCTGGACCGGCGTTATTAAGACAGGCAAGGGAGGCTGAAAAAGCCGTGATGAAATCCAAACCGCTTGCGAGCTGCAGAAAGATTAGTGCCACTAAACTCATGAAGTACAAAAACACAAAGGCTAAAACTGCAAAAACCACGCGATTTGCAATCACGTTGCCGCCCACTTTGAGCGGCCGCACCATGTTCGGATGAACCAAAAGATTAAGCTCGCGATTGGCTTGTTTAGTGAGCACCAGTGTACGGATCATTTTGATCCCGCCGCCCGTTGAGCCGGAGCTGGCGACAATACTGCTGAGAAACATCATCCACATGGGCGCAAAAATTGGCCAGTGCGAGTAATCCTGGGTGTGTAAACCACTGTCGGTGGCGATGGAAACCACATTAAAGACGCTGTAACGCAAGGCGGTCGGAATGTCGGGGTAGGTACCCTTGAGTACGAGGAAAAATGTTATCCCCAAACAACTGACCGCGAGCACGCCCAATAGGGCACGCGCTTCGGCATCACGAAAATAGGCGAGTACCCCGCGTTGGCTCCACGCCAGAAAGTGGGTCGCAAAATTCATCGCCGCTAGAATTTGAAACACCGTTAAAACGATTTCAATGGGCAAAGAATTAAAGTAACCAATACTGTGATCATGGGTTGAGAAGCCACCTAATGAAAGTGCGGAAAAGCCGTGACAGACCGCATCAAACCAATCCATTCCTGCTACTTTCAAACATACTATGCAGGCGGCCGTCAGGCCGGCGTACACAGCCCATAGGAGTTTAGCGGTCTGCCCGATACGTGGCGTGAGCTTGCTGTCCTTCATAGGTCCCGGCATCTCTGCACGATACATTTGCATTCCACCGACCCCCAATAAGGGCAGGATTGCGACCGCCAGTACGATAATACCCATGCCTCCCAGCCAACTCAGTAGATGTCGCCACAAGTTGATGGAGCGCGGTAGATGTTCGAGTCCTGATATGACAGTGCCGCCGGTAGTGGTTAGTCCGGAAGCGGCTTCGAAATAGGCGCGCGTAAAATTTAAGGGTAGATAGTGCCAAAGCGGTAAACCCGCAACCGCGGGTAACGCGACCCAAGTGAGCGCTACCAATAACAAACCATCGCGAGTTTTAAGTTCACGTTTAAAGCGTTTGGTTGCGAGCCAAAGTAAAGCACCGATGAGGAAAGTCGCGACCGCAGAAATAACGAAAGATAAAAGTGCGGGATCAAGTCCCCAAATGGCCAGTACCAGGGGTGCCAACATAGTGGCTGAAAACACCATGATCACCAGGGCGAAGACATGGGCAACCGGCAGTAAAATATCTTTCACAGAAACGTGCCAGAGCCTTGGAATAACTTCTCCACCGCCTCTAGATGACGTCGATCCGTTAAAAATAGGATCAAATGGTCATCCGCCTGTATGGTTGTATCGTGATGCGCAATAATGACATCTTCGCCGCGAACCACTGCGCCCAAGGTAGTGCCGGCCGGGAGTGCAATGCCTTCAATGCGCCGGCCGATCACCTTGGAGTTATCCGCCTCGCCATGCACAATCACTTCCAGCGCCTCGGCTGCACCACGACGTAGAGAATGCACTCGCACCACATCGCCTCGACGGACATGCGCTAACAATGATCCAATCGTGATGGTTTGCGGCGATATAGCTACATCAATAGATCCGCTTTCGATGAGCTCTGCATATGAGGGCTTGTTGATTAACGCCATGACCTTGCGGGCCCCCAAGCGTTTGGCCAGCATTGCCGATAGGATATTAGCCTCTTCGGAATTCGTTAGTGCAGCAAAAACATCCGCGCTGTCGATATTCTCTTCCAGCAATAGTTCCTCATCGGCAGCATCACCGTGTAATACCGTAGCACTTTTGAGTCGCTCGGAAATTTTGCGGGCGCGCTTTATATCGCGTTCAATCAGTTTGACTTGATTGTGATCTTCTAACTGACTCGCTAAACGAAATCCGATATTGCCGCCACCCGCAATTACTACGCGCCGGGCCGGCGCTTCCTCGCGCCGCATTTCGCGCATCACCGTGCGGATGTCCTTGCGGGCAGCCAAAAAAAATACCTCATCGCCATCTTGGATGACGGTCGTGCCCTCAGGCTTGATGCTGGCGCCCGCGCGATAAATTGCCGCGACCCGCGCCTCGGTGGTTGGCATATGCTCTCTGAGCGTACTCAATGCTTGACCGACCAGAGGACCGCCCAGGCGGGCGCGGATACCCACTAGACGCACTCGCCCATCCGCGAAGTCGAGCACCTGCAGTGCTCCCGGATACCGAATCAAGCGTGCAATATATTCGGTGACCAATTGTTCAGGGCTAATCCATACGTCTACCGCGACTTGGTTTTCACCAAATAACTTATCCCGTTCAGTGAAGTCCGACGACCGCACGCGGGCAATTTTTTTCGGGGTGCGATACAGCGTCCACGCAATTTGACAAGCCAACATATTGACTTCATCGCTATTGGTCAGCGCGACCAAAATATCGGTACCCGCGATGCCTGCCGCTTCCAGAATTTTCGGGCTTGCGGCATTGCCGTTCACGGTTCGAATATCGAGACGATCCTGTAAATCACGCAATATCTCTTCATTGGAATCAATGACGGTGACGTCATTGGCCTCTTCACGCGACAAATGATAAGCGGCAGTACGGCCGACTTGTCCAGCACCTAAAATAATGATTTTCACAATACTTACTCTACACCACCTCGAGGTTGGCGTAGGACAGCATCAACCACTTAGTGCCCTGCCTCTCGAAGTTGACTTGAACACGCGCCTGAGGTCCATTGCCCTCGAAATTTAAAATCACACCGTCGCCAAATTTGGGGTGTCGTACCCGCGAGCCCATTTTCATCCCCGGCGCGGGCGTCTCGTGCAGGCTGCCGCTACCGTCCCCCCGACCCGCGTGGCCCATATTATTGTAGCCTCCAGAGTTCTTAGCGAACACCGGTCTGGATATTTGCAAACGCGGCCTGACTTCCTCTAACACCTCGACCGGGAATTCGCCAATGAAGCGCGAGGGCTGCGCATAATTATCGACGCCGTACAAACGGCGTTGTTCCGCATAGGTGATGTAGAGTTGGCGCATGGCGCGGGTGGTGCCCACATAGCAAAGTCGTCGCTCCTCTTCGAGTCCGGCCAAGTCAGCCGCCGAACGCTGGTGCGGAAATAGGCCTTCTTCCATCCCGGCCAAGAATACCACCGGAAACTCAAGTCCCTTAGCCGAATGTAGGGTCATCATTTGTACGCAATCCGCGTAAGGGTCGGCCTGACCTTCGCCCGATTCTAATACCGCGTGGGCGAGAAAAGATTCCAAAGGTGCCAAGATCACAGCAATCGCCCGAGTATCGCCGGCGGGAGCGTCCCCGCCTAAGGCGGAGCCCACGTTTGTGGCGCGAGGAGCGCCGTCCAGCGAGTTCGCGTCATTGGCTGGATCCGCGCTATCTGCCCAGTGGGCCTCGGGGGTAAAACCGCGCGCCGCGCTGACTAATTCCAACAAGTTTTCGACCCGAGCCTCGCCGCGTTCGCCTTTCTCTTTCTTAAAGCACTCGATTAAGCCGCACATTTGAATAACATGATCGACTGCTTCGTGCAATTCTAAGCCTTTTATTTCAGCAGATAATTTCTCGATTAACTGCAGAAAACTCTGCAAAGCCTGCGCGCCGCGTTGCGCTAGACCGCTTTGAATGCAGGCCTCGGCTGCCGACCAGAGCGAGGTGCCGTGAGTACGTGCATAGTCACGCAGCATATCCAGCGTTTTTGCACCAATACCGCGAGTGGGGAAATTAACCACGCGCTCGAAGGAGGTGTCGTCGTTACGGCTGGAAATAATTCTTAGGTAAGCAAGCGCATCTTTAATTTCGGCACGCTCAAAAAAGCGTAATCCGCCGTAAACGCGGTACGGCATGCGTGCATTCAAAAAAGCTTCTTCGAAGACTCGCGATTGGGCGTTGGATCGATACAGCACCGCCACTTCGCGGCGCGCGCCACCGCGCACTACCCAATCTCGAATCCGATTCACGACGAAATCGGCTTCGTCGCGTTCGTTGAAGGCTGCGTAGATTTTGATACGCTCGCCGGGCGCACCGCTGGTCCACAGGGTTTTTCCGAGGCGTCCTTCGTTGTGTGCGATGAGTGCGTTAGCGGCCTGCAAAATGATGCCCGTGGAGCGGTAATTTTGTTCTAGTTTGTAGAGGATGGCCTTGGGAAAATCGCGGCGAAATTGCTGCAAATTCTCTACTTTCGCGCCGCGCCAGCGGTAGATGGATTGATCATCGTCACCGACTACAAACGGCAGTCCGTTAGGGGTGGAGAGTAAGGTTAACCATTTGTACTGGATAGTGTTAGTGTCTTGGAATTCGTCCACTAATACATGCGCAAAGCGATTGCGATAGTGCTCCAACAGGCCTGGATTATCGCGCCAAATCTCGTACGCGCGCAGCAATAATTCCGCGAAATCGACCACGCCCGCTCGTTTACACGCGTCTTCGTAGGCCTGATAAATCTTGATCAGTTGCAGGCGGGTCGGATCATCCGCTTTCAGATGCTTGGGCCGTAGGCCCTCATCTTTTTGAGCGTTGATGAACCACTGAATTTCCCTAGGCACCCATCGCGTCTCATCTAACTCTAGACCTTTCAGCACCTTGCGCAGCAAGCGTGCCTGATCCTCAGAATCCAAGATCTGGAAATTCTGCGCTAGCCCAGCCTCGCGCCAATGCAAGCGTAGCAAGCGATGGGCTAGGCCATGGAAAGTGCCTACCCACATCGACATGCTATGACCGAGCAGGGTTTCAATGCGACCGCGCATTTCTGCGGCAGCCTTATTAGTGAAAGTCACCGCTAAGATGGTACTGGGGGATGCGCCTTCGACTTGGACTAACCAGGCAATACGGTGCACGAGTACGCGGGTCTTGCCGCTACCGGCTCCCGCTAATATGAGCGCGGCACCGAGCGGTGAGCCGACGGCCTGGCGTTGGTCGTCGTTGAGTCCGTCGAGGAGATGGGATACGTCCATAGGGACGCGGATTGTACTTAAATTGTGCGGCTAGTGAGGGGCGCGATGTTCTTCGGCGAATTCAACCAGCGCCAGCGTGAGCGAGATGACAATGGGGCCAGCGATAATGCCGATAGCCCCGAAGGCGGGTAGCCCGCCGAGTACCCCTATGAATACCGCGAGCGGTGAAATCGGTGCCCTACCTGAAATCAGCATGGGGCGCAGCACATTATCGACCCCGGCCAACATAATGCCCCAGGTCAGCATGAAAAGCGCGAAGCCCCAATGACCGTCAAAGAATAACCAAATGACGGCCGGCACCCATAGCAGAGCAGTGCCGCCGACGGGCAGCATGGCGAGTAAGGCACCGATGACTCCGAACACCACCGGTGAGGGTAAGCCTGTGATCGTAAATCCAATCCCTAGGACTACGCCTTGCAGCAGAGCAGTCATACTAGTACCGAAGACTATGGCACGGGTCACGCCACTGAGGCGGGAAAACAGCCGTTCTTTCAGTGCGTCACCCAGAGGGATAAGCTTGCGCGCGCGGCTGACCATGGTCTCGCCGTCACAGAGGAAGAAAAACAAAAAGAACAGCATGAGTGTAAATCCCAGCATGGAACTCAAGGCCCCTAAAAAAAACGATCCGCTAAGGCCCGCAGCTTGTTGTAGTAATTCACGCGAACCGCTGCTGAGCCAGGTGTGAATTTGGTCCGCGGAGATCGACGCATTGGCCGATAGCCAAAGATTGGCACGGGCAATCAGGGGGAAGTGCTGCAGGTCGGCGATTGACTTGATGTCTAGATGCTGGATCCACGCCTCTGACTTTTTGATGAGCACTGAAATCTGCGAGACGAACTCTACCGATAACGCACTTAATGGCAGTACCAATACCAGCGGTGTCAGCAGCGTCAGTAGCCCGGCGGCCAACGAGGAATTGCCCCGCAGTCGACGGCGTAGCCGCAGGTTAAGCGGGAACAGTAGAAACGCGAGGAAGGCCGCCCAAGCTATTGAACCTATAAAAGGCGTAAAAATACGGATTAGCGCGTAGCTTAAGACGGCGGCCACGCCTAAAGCGAATACGCGAGGATAAAAAGTTGATTTGGCGGTCATGCGCTAATGCTAGCACTCAGCGAGGGGATTTTTACAAGCGCGTACGCGCGCCGAGCGTGACGCCAGCAGCAAGAATAACGCAAGAATCTCGCTAACTCCTTGTACGCCACCACCAGAGTAACCACCCGCACCGCCTTTGTGCACGACATGAACATTGGCCTTGCCGGCGCGTACATCGTCCTCAAACTGCGTGAGCGCGCGGCTAAAATGCTCAATCATTTGACCGGTTGCTGCATCGAAACTATTAGCCGCCTCTAAGCGCGAATTGCGCGCTTCCCTTTCAAGACATAGGCACCCACGATAGTCAGGTAGCCCAGCGACCATTTATTGTCGGCTACGTAATTCACTTGGTCGTATGAAACCAGGGCCAACAAGTCGAGGTTATAGAGGCGTTGCACGCCTTCTAGTCCAGAGAGCCCTTGATTAATGGCACCTGGGTGAACGGCAAAATAATAATCTGGAACGAGCACAATTTCACTGACGAACTTCCGATCCGAAAAACGACGGCGAATTTACTCCAGTAATTCCTCACGATGTGCGGCATCCAATTGCGCACCACCATGGGCTCCTTGCGAGGGTAAAAATGACAAACCAATTCGCAACGGCAGGCGCAACTCAGACACCGTATTATCGATTAGCGGTAGATTGCCGCCCGGATATAAGAAGCTTAATAAACTCGACGAGTTATGAGTTTGCTCTGAGCATCCGGGCACGCAGAGTATGCGATTGAGGTCAGCGCATTCGCAAAGGTTTGCTAAAAAGACTACTACACCAACCCACAATAAATTCTTCATACCCCGCTAGCTCCTGTGATGAAAAAAACCGGGCTGAGTATTTACGCGAAGTCGTTCTATGTGCAACCATTCTCGCTGTGGTAGCGGCAAGGACAGAGTTTGATATCGCTTATTGATACTCGAATACGGGTAAATGGTGGTTGCTAATCCTGTTAGACTACAACGTGTTGGTTGACAACCAGGAGGAGATTCGTTGTCGAATGAATTCCCACTACCGCCACCCACTGGATCTGTGGCCGCAGTTTACGTCGGACGTATTCAACCGCTTGGGTCTGCAGGTGTATTGAGTGGCTTTGTGAAAAGCGTCGTCAACGCTCGGGTGCGAGTCACCTCACTGGGGCTGGAGGGTGACGAGCAGGCAGACTTGCGAGTTCATGGTGGTAGGGATAAGGCAGTTTACGGCTATGCGGTTAATAATTATGTTGGGTGGCGGGCTGACTTTCCGGAGCATTCCGCGTTGTTTGTTGCTGGCGGCGTAGGCGAAAATCTGTCTACTCAAAATCTTGATGAGCACAGCATATGCCTCGGCGACCATCACTTGATCGGCTCGGCGGTTCTCGAAGTATGCCAACATCGCCAACCGTGCTACAAATTTGCATTGCGCTTCAAAGACCCTCGAGTGGTACGGGCGATGATTGAAAATGGTCGGTGTGGGTGGTACTACCGGGTGATCCGCGAAGGATTTGTGCAAGCGGGGGACGCGGTGAGCTTGGTGGAGCGACCCAATCCGGCTTGGTCAGTCGCGCGTTTCGCGGCCCTGTCGACGAGTCGTGAGTTTCGCCAGCAAGAATGGATGGAACTCGCCGCGCTGCCTGGGCTTGCCGAGAATTGGCGGCTCACGGCGCTGAAGCATTCTAAGCGCTGAAATTAGCGATATCGCGAAGTGCAAAACCACTGCCTGTCCCAATAGCGGTGACGCGTAACGTGATCAAACTAATTCCCTGAGCCGTTTCGCGTCACTACTTCGCCTGGAGATTCAATAGTTGACCAATTCACTTTGGTGCTAAAGAGTCAATAAAGGTCTGAATA
>JAYVYN010000133.1:0-46469 GCA_043784265.1 Gammaproteobacteria bacterium
ATCAACGCGGGCGTGATGATGGCGAAGGTCAATTGAAACATCGCGTATACCGTCTCTGGAATGGTCAACGCCAAATGTGAGACTGTCAATTTATTGGCGTCATGCATGAAGCTCATACCATTGAACAACATTCGCATGTTGCCCCCAAGATAGGGGCTCCCTGGCGTGAACGCCCACGAATACCCGATCAGCCACCACAACAATGTCACGACACAGGTGATCGCAAAACTTTGCATCAAGGTAGACAGCACGTTTTTCTTGCGCACCATGCCGCCATAGAACAGCGCTAGACCCGGAATGGTCATCATCAAAACTAGCGCTGTAGAAGTTAACATCCAGGCCGTATCGCCTGAATTTATTTTATCGGTACCGACAATAAACGGTTCCGTCGGTTCCGTCGGTGCCGGCGGAGCTGCGGCCGGGCGCTGGCGCGGCTGCCGTAGCTGCAGGCACCGTGCTACTAGGACTATCATCTGCCCACGCGAGCGGTGACAAAAATGCCAGAGCAAATAGCCCCAATCGAAACAGTTTATTCATAAGTGCCGCTCCCTTTTGCCGAAATTGCATTAGCGTCTCGCTCACCGGTGCGAATACGCACGACTTGCACGAGATCAAAAACAAATATTTTTCCATCGCCGACCTTGCCCGTCTTTGCGGATTTGGCGATTGCCTCAATTACCTGGTCCACTAGGGAATCAGGGACGGCAATTTCAATTTTTGTCTTAGGAATGAACTCGACTGCGTATTCTGCTCCCCTATAAATTTCGGTATGGCCTCGCTGTCTGCCAAACCCTCGAACTTCTGTAACCGTGACCCCTTGTACGCCCACTTCACTGACAGCCTTGCGAACATCGTCAAGCTTGAATGGTTTGACAATTGCGGTAATGAGTTTCATTTAAAGCTACCCTTCCCCTTTAACGGATTCTCAACACGAAACCAGATTAAGCACCATTCGTGCCAATGTTAGAACGCCAAGATAGATCAATGGCTTATAAGGTTTTTGCAGTAGTTCAAGGTAACTTTCGTTACACGTCGCGCACCATCAATGCCCCTATATTTTCTATGTGCGCCTCATAATGATGCGCACATTCTGATAGGCTAATCCTGATGCGCTAGCCGCTGCTAAGAAACCAACGTGATAGCATAATCAATGATTTTTCTACTGCGTCCTGCTGCCGATGCCCCACCTCTTGACGCAACTCGCATTGATAGCGAATATCGGCGCTTACGTATCCAGGTGTTCTTAGGAATATTCATAGGTTATCTCGCCTATTATTTAGTGCGTAAAAATTTCGCGCTGGCGATGCCCGATATTTTGGTTGACTATCCACAGTATTCCAAAGCCCAGCTTGGCACCGCGATGACGGGCCTTTCTATCGCCTATGGGTTCTCCAAATTTCTCATGGGTAGTGTTTCAGACCGCAGCAACCCCCGCTATTTCCTGCCGCTCGGTCTTCTACTTTCGTGCGCAATCCTGTTCGTGTTTGGTTACTCGAAAACAGTTTACCTATCGCTCACCGCGATGATTGCACTCCAGACGCTCAACGGCTGGTTCAACGGCATGGGTTGGGCTCCGTGTGGTAAAAGCATTGTCCATTGGTTCAGCACCAAAGAGCGCGGTCGCGTAGTGTCGCTGTGGAATGTCGCACATAATTTCGGAGGGGCGCTAGTGGCCACTATTGCGCTAGCGGGTGTGATGATTTTCCATCAGTGGACTGCTAAATTCTATTTTAATGCTATGGTCGCTACCGCCCTTGCCGTGGTCGCATGGGCGCTCATCCGCGATACTCCGCAAAGCTGTGGACTACCCCCAGTGGAACAGTACAAGCAAGACTATCCACCGTCCTATAGCGCTGTGCACGAGCGAACTCTGAGTTTTCGTGCAATTTTCATGGAACACGTCTTTAACAATCCCCAACTATGGTTGATCGCATTTGCGAACGCTTTTGTGTATTTCGTACGCTACGGCGTCGTGGATTGGATCCCGACCTATTTACAGACCGCAAAACATTTTTCTTTTCAACAATCTAGCACTGCATGGGCACTGTTTGAATGGTCTGCCGTTCCGGGCACAATATTATGCGGATGGATGTCAGACAAAGTTTTCAAGTCACGTCGCGCACCCACCACCATCGTATTTATGATCCCAACGCTACTTGGGCTAGTAGTCTACGGTCTGAATCGAAACGGACCGCTGTGGATCGATATAGCCGCGCTGATTACCATTGGCTTCTTTATTTACGGTCCCGTCATGCTGATCGGCCTACATGCGCTTGATATGGTGCCCAAAAAGGCTGCCGGTACCGCTGCCGGGTTTACCGGGTTTTTTGGTTACGCTTTTGGTTCTGCTTTCGCGGGCACGGGAGTTGGCTGGATCGCCGACGGCTGGGGTTGGGGGGGAGTGATAGTAACCATGTGCGTCTGCTGCGTAGTGGCTATGATTTTCTGCGCGCTGACTTTGAAATACGACCCTTAAGGGTTAACGCTTATTGCGCTGAATCAGTCGCTTACGTTTTTTCACCTGCCGTGGCGTTAACACATTGCGCTTGCCCGCAAAGGGATTCACTTCGCTGCGGAAAGTGACCCGCACCGGAGTACCCATTAAGTCGAAAGCCTTGCGGTACACATTCACTAGATAGCGCTTGTAAGCATCCGGTAGGTGCTCGGTTTGATTGCCGTGAATCACGATCACCGGCGGATTGCGCCCGCCCTGGTGCGCATAGCGTAATTTGATCCGTCTGCCCCGCACTAAAGGTGGTTGATGGGTTTCAATGGCGGCTTCAAGCACCCGAGTCAGCTCAGGCGTGCTCATGGCGCGCATCGCAGCGGCGTATACTTTGCGCACCGACGCAAATAACTCGCCCACGCCACTCCCATGGCGGGCCGATATAAAATGCAGCGGCGCGAAATCGGCAAACGTCAGACGTTGTTCGACTTGTTGGCGAATCAAGTCACGTTGTTCGGTGGGTATGTTGTCCCATTTGTTGACGGCCAATATTAACGCTCGGCCTTGCTCAATCACGGTACCTAATAGACTGGCGTCTTGTTCAGCCACCGTATCATGCGCATCCATCACCACAATGACCACATTCGCCGACTCGATCGCCTGAAGTGTTTTAATAACACTAAATTTTTCAACCGCATCCTCCACCCGGGAACGCCGCCTAAGGCCTGCAGTATCGATCAAGGTGTAGTGCTCACCATCGCGCTCGAAAGGCACGAACACCGCGTCTCGCGTAGTCCCCGGTTGATCAAAAGCCACTAAGCGATTCTCGCCGAGCACGCGATTGATCAAAGTGCTTTTACCAACATTCGGGCGACCAATGACAGCCACCCTAATACCCGGCATTTCCGGCCCATCCTGCGGATCCGGGACTAAACCCGCCAGTATCGCCTCGAGCAAGGAAATTACGCCCTGATCATGCGCAGCCGAGACGGGATGCGGCTCGCCTAAGCCCAACTGATGGAAATCAGCGACCGCAATATCGTGGTCAAAGCCTTCGGTTTTATTAACTGCCAAAATGACCGGCTTGCCACTACGTCGCGCTAGTTGCGCAACAAATTGATCTTGAGGAGTAACGCCCGCGCGACCATCAACCAGCACCACCAATCGGTCGGCTTCCTCAATGGCGCGGTCTGTTTGCGCCACCATCAACGTTTCAATTTCATCGGCGTCTTCGACTAGACCGCCAGTATCCACCACGATGCAGGGAACCTCGGTGCGGCGCGCAAATCCGTACTGTCGATCGCGGGTCAGCCCGGGTAAATCGGCAACTAACGCATCACGCGTGCCCGTCATGGCATTGAAAAGAGTGGACTTACCGGTATTCGGTCGTCCGATCAAGGCAACAACAGGTAGCACAGATTACTGTTAGGTTTTAGGCGGAGTGGCGCGAAACGCCGCTAAATTGCCGCTGTCAGTCAACACCACTACGGTATCACCCATAGCGACCGGCGGATTGGTGACCCGGTCCTTCGTCACTTGAACGCGCGCAACCAGTTCACCCGTGGACTTATCCAACCAATGCACATAGCCCTGATAGTCGGCGACCGCCACTGCGGTGCTAGTGACCACCGGAGCACTCAATCCACGGCGCTTCAATTTATCATTGCGCCAAACTTCAGAACCATCGCGCTGACGCAGCGCTACCACGACACCGTCTGACTGAGTCACAAACACCGTATCCTCATTGCTGGCCAATCCACGATAGCTCGACATCTCGTGAGCCCACCAAATTTGTCCAGAATCGAGCGCAAGCATTGCGGTACGCCCCTGGTAGCCCGCCGCAAACACGTTATCTCCCACCACTCGTACAGCGGCATCCACATCGACGATACGATCCAATTCGGTGCGCCCATGCGGAGCAGAGAGCGCGGTATCCCAAACGGTGTCCCCGGTGGCCAATGACACGGCCATCACCTTGCCATTATCGAATCCACAAATCGCTAAATCGCGTGCAATCACCGGCATTGATGTACCACGTAAACTTAAGCGCGGCACCTGCTGTTCGACGGACCACAGCTCCTTACCCGTTGCAGCATTGAGTCCCCGTAGGCGTCCATCGACCGAGCGCACCACTACCACTTTCTCGGAAATAGCCGGTGCCGACAACAACTCAGAGTTCACACGTGCACGCCACTTAACCGACCCGGTGGCCGCATCTAGCGCAATCACTTCACCCTTGCTCGAGCCGACAACAACGAGACCTTCGCCGCTCGAAGGACCTGCCGACAATGGGGCTTTCAATCGGCTGACCCACACCTGACGTCCGGTCGCCAATTGCAGTGCGAGCACTTCCCCCGTATGCGACGCGGCAAAAACCACACCGTTGTTAATGGCAGGCCCCAGCCCGAGGCGCAACACTAGTTGCTTCTTACCACCCCCGACTTTCTCACCCCAAATCTTGGCCACCGGCAACTTAACCGGAAATGCCGCCAATGTCGCTGGAGGTTCGACGTCCTTATCTTTGCTGCAGCCGCCTGCGAGGAGTAAGAGCGCGAGGCCAAAGGGAAGCAATGAACGCATCAGGGTTTAGCCTTGTTGGAAAGATCGGAATTAGTGGCGGGCACCATTGTGGCAGGCACCATCGTGGCAGGCACCAGTGCAGCGAGTTCAGCGATCTTTAAGCTCAATACCGATCTATCTGCACCTCGCTCATCACTCCCTACTTGAGCTTCCTTATACTCCAGGAGTGCTTCCTTGAAACTTTTCTTGGCGAAGAATGCATCCCCACGTACCTCGTGGTAGCGACCTGCAAAGGCCCCTGACGGCACGGTGCCCAAGGTCGCAATCGCATCATCCGCTTTTCCTTGATCAGTCAAAACTCGAGCCAGACGTAACCGCGCGATATGCTGAAGCTCGTTATCACTCGAATGACTCATCACCTGAGTCAACGGCGCGACCGCCTTAGCCGGCTCGCCCGCATCGATACTAAGCCGCGCCAAGGCGAATTGCGCTTGATCCGCATAAGGCGTATTCGAATAATCCTTGATAAGCCCATCCGCAATATGGCGTGCTGCATTTTGATCGTTCTTATCGAGCGCATCGGTCATAGCGCTAAATTGTGCAGCCGCCTTAAGAGCCTGCTCGTTCTTATAGCTCTCGTAATAGCGATAGCCCCACAGCAGAGCCACACCCAGCGCAATGCCACCCACCAGCCAAATCCCATTCTCGGCGGTCCAACGCTTTACTACTTCTAATTGTTCGTCGTCCGTCAAATACTCTTCTGCCATAACTAACTCCCAGACCTTGTTGAGCTGAGACCCAACAAGACCCCTAACCGTTCATTTAATTGTGTCAAAACGCATTCTTCCTGTGCCTGCTCTCGACGCAACGCTTTCAATGCCACAATACCTCGTGAAATCTCATCCTCGCCCATTACCAACGCAAATTCCGCTCCGCTCTTGTCGGCTCGCTTAAATTGAGTCTTAAGGCTGCCGCCGCCTAAGTTCAGTTGCACCCGCACGCCCGGTACGTTTTCACGCAAATTTTCCGCAATTCTAAAGCCCAGAGCCTCACCCCCAGTGCCCGCCATCACCAAATACACGTGCGGTCGCTCACGCATCATGGCAATCCCCAATTTATCGAGGAGCATAATAATTCGCTCCTGGCCCATGGCCCAGCCGATTCCCGGCGTGTCCGCACCGCCTAATTGCGCTACCAAACCGTCATAACGGCCCCCAGCACACACGGCACTTTGGGAACCCAGCGCATCGCTGGTCCACTCAAACACCGTACGGGTGTAATAGTCCAAACCACGCACTAAACGCGGCTCAACATCATACTCGATGCCCGCGTCACGCAAATATGCACACAGCGCAGCGAAATGCTCCTTTGACTCCGTATCGAGCGACTCAATCAATAAGGGCGCACCCGCCACGATACGCTGCATTTCTGGATTTTTGCTATCCAAAATTCGCAGCGGATTGCCTTGCAAACGCCGTTTACTATCGTCATCAAGCGCCGCCTCATGCGCGCCAAAATACTGACTCAATTGATCCCGATACACCAGACGCGAGGCCGGTGTACCCAAGGAATTAATCAATAATTTAAGACGGGATAAACCCAATCGTCGCAATAAGCGCGCTGACAATACAATCAGCTCGGCATCGATATCCGGCCCCTCAAACCCGAAGGCTTCGGCATCTATCTGGTGAAATTGGCGAAATCGGCCCGCCTGTGGACGCTCGCGCCTGAACATTGGGCCCATACACCAGACTCGCAAACGACTTTCGCGCAGCAAACCGTTGGAGATTACCGCGCGCACCATCCCCGCGGTCGCTTCTGGACGCAGCGTAATAGAATCCCCACCTTGATCGAGGAAGCTAAACATCTCTTTCTCGACAATATCGGTAAAGTCACCAATCGAACGCTTAAATAACTGCGTCTGCTCAATAATGGGGACGCGAAATTCCTCGTATCCATAGGCGGAGAATACTTCCCGCGTGACTCGCTCAAGTAACTGCCAAGCAGGCGCCTGAACCGGGAGCACGTCGTGGACGCCGCGCAAAGGCTCAATAATCTTGCTCATCGACGCAACATGCCATCCGCACCGGCGCGAAAGCGCGCGACGTCGCCCTTAACAAATTGCGGACCAATCGCGACCGCATGCTCGTTAATTTCCAATTGCACACCACCGGCATGCTCTAAATACACTTGCATAGGTCCCTTGCCCGATATCAACTTCATACTATTCGCCTGGCCTTTCCCGGCAAATATCCTGCGTCCCGTCGCATCACGCACCGTGATCCGCGAGTCCGCAGAGAAGCTCACCCGCATACGTACCCGCCCCATCGCAGCCGGAGGAACTGCGACAACCGCACTCGGCGAGTTACTGGTTAGGAGCGGTGGGGAACCACTCAATGCGGACCCCATTGAAGCGATCGGGCCCGTGGCCGGATTGGAAGGAGTACTTAAGTCCTGTACGCTAGTGGGAACCTCGCCAGGCACGCGCGGCACCATAGCATCCGGAGCTGAGATAGCGGAATCCGTAGTGCTCGCGACCACCCCTGGGCTCGTCACCGCTACGCTCACCGCACGCGGGTGCCACGCTCTCCACCCAAAAAACCCACCCGCCAGTACTAAGACAAGCGCGACGACGCCCCACTTCAGCCAGGGTGGTTGTTCAATGGCGGGACGAACACGCACGGCTTGAGCAGCAATGCCGGGCGACAGCGTCCCTGAGGCCAACGCCTGATAGCTTTTAACAATGTCTTCGACCGGCAATCCCAAAAGATCCGCATATTTTTTGATATGTCCTTTGACATACACCGGCGGCCCCACTCGCTCATACTGATCAGACTCCAGACCCTCAATCACCCACAAATCCAAATGCAAATCATCGGCAGCTTTCTGCGCACTTAAGCCGCGCCGCTCCCGCTCGCGTCGTAATTGTGGCCCGGGCGACTCCAGCGCCTGATTCATCGACTGGTGCCCGAACGCATCATTTGCGCTTGCTCAGAGTCCGGAAAATCGGTCTGCAAGCGGCGCGCAAAGCCCGCCGCCGCAGTTGCATCACCGAGCTTACGCTCGGCGCGTAACGCCAACCACAAAATATCCGGACTCGAAGAATTTGCGCCCAGATAGCGTTGCGCTAGCTCAAGTGCCTGGATATTATCGTTCCGATCATAAGATAGATTCCCCAACTGCAAGAGCGCCTCCGGGTAATTCTGCCTAATCAGTAGCGCACGTCTAAAATAGCGCTCCGCATCGACCTCATTACCCGCACCCCGTAGACAAACTCCCGCGTTCACCAACGCAATTTCCGGCTGTTGATATAACGGGTTACGAGCTACGGCATCGAATATTTTCTCTCCCTCGCTAGCCTTACCGGTTCGGCACATGAATCCGGCCACATTATTTTGTATATTAGGATCATCCTTACCCAATCGACCTGCACTCGCAAAAAAATGTTCGGCTTTGGTCATTTCGCCCATACGCTCATAAATCATGCCCGCTGTCGACTGCACATTGGCGTCATTCGGATCTTGATGGATCGCTCGTTCGATAAAGTCGCGCGCCGGTGCTATTTTGCCGATTCGCAGATATTCGATTGCCAGCTGAGTATTAATCGAAGCGGCTTGCGCAGAGGTCTTTCCGGGAGCCAGCCCATTACCCGCACAAGCCGACAGCCCCAATACAATAAACGACAAAAATATTTTCATGAAGCCTGCACCGATGAATGAAGATTTCTCTGCTTCGCACCCAGCCGCGCCACCACTCGATCGCGAACCCTACCCGCCAACTGACCACAAGCCGCATCAATATCATCCCCGCGAGTCCGGCGAATCATTGCGATCACACCGTGCTCGTTTAAGATATCGCGGAATTGCACTATCACCTCAGCCGGCGAGCGCCGATAACGCGTACCTGGAAATATATTGAATGGAATCAAATTAAGTTTGGCGGGGCGGCCTCGCAACAAGCGCGCCAAGGCTCTTGCATGCTCAGGTTTATCATTGACCCCATCCAACATGACATATTCGAAGGTGATGCTCCGACCGTTTTGCTTTTCCAGATAATGCCAGCAAGCCTTCAATAATTCCGCAATTGGATGGATGCGATTAATCGGCACCAATTCATTACGCAACTCATCATTGGGAGCATGCAACGATACCGCGAGCGCGACATTGCATTCCTCCGCCAATTTATACATTTGTGGCACTAATCCCGAAGTACTCAAGGTCACGCGCCGGCGCGACAGGTCGTAGCCCAAATCATCCAAGAAAATACGCATCGCGGGTACTACATTGCGATAGTTAGCTAAAGGCTCACCCATACCCATGAATACAATATTCGTGATGCTGCGCCCATCGGCCCTCGTTTCCGAGATTTCCCGGTGCGCAAGCCACACCTGACCGACGATTTCAGCCACGCTCAAGTTACGATTAAACCCTTGCTGAGCGGTCGAACAAAAAGAACAATCCATAGCACAACCGACCTGACTCGAGATACAGAGCGTGCCGCGATCCGGCTCGGGAATATAAACGGTTTCAATGCCCTGGACCTCGTCCATTGCAAGCATCCACTTCTGCGTACCATCGACCGACTGTTGCTGAGTCACTATTCGAGGGACCGTGATCTTAGCAACCTCGCCAAGCTGTGCACGAAAGTCCTGCGCAAGGTCAGTCATCTGCGCAAACTCGGCAACCCCGCGCCGATAAACCCACTTCATGAGTTGCCGCGCACGAAACGGTTTCGCGCCTAGCCGGTCCGCTACGAAAGTTTCCAGTTCCGCGCGCGGCAATCCAAGTAGATTGACAAGATCACCACTCACTTTACTTTCGCGTATTACTGTCGCGTACGAGGACAAATCTCTATCGCCCTAAAAAAATAAGCGATTTCGTGTGCTGCGGTATCGACGGCATCGGATCCATGCACAATATTCTCATCGATACTGGTGGCAAGATCGGCACGAATACTACCCTTATCGGCTTTTTTCGGATCGGTTGCACCCATCACTTCCCGATGCTTAAGCACTGCCCCATCGCCTTCCAGCACTTGAACCATGACAGGCCCCGAAGTCATAAAGCGCACTAGATCTTTGAAAAACGGCCGTTCGCGATGCACGCTGTAAAAACCTTCGGCTTCTGCTTGCGAAAGATGCAGCATTCGTGCGGCAACTACCCGCAATCCAACCGCCTCAAAACGACGATACACTTCACCGATTAAATTACGGCCGACACCATCGGGTTTAATGACGGAAAGAGTGCGCTCAATTGCCATGATGACCTCAAAAAGAAAATTATAAATTGTGGATGTCTAAGCCCAGATTAAGGGCCGACAAAGACCGCCCAGTGTACTGGACTAGATACGCCCAAGGCAATCGCAGCGGCAACCGAAGTGCCTGAATATAATAGAAAAACGCCCGCCGAATCCCGCTAGACGTTAAAGCTCTCGCCGCAGCCGCACTCTCCCTTGGCTTTCGGGTTCTGGAACTTAAAGGCCTCATTCAAGCCCTGCTTTACGAAATCCACTAAAGTACCGTCGATCATGGGCAAACTCGCATTATCCACCACGACTTTAACGCCCCGGGCTTCGAATACCGCATCCTCCGGGCGAATTTCATCAGCATAATTAACTACATAAGCAAACCCAGAGCAGCCGGTTTTCTTGATGCCCACCCGCAGCCCAACGCCCGCACCCCGCTGCGCCAAATGCGTACGAACTCGCTCAGCAGCCGACTCTGTCAATGAAATAGCCATAGCCTATTAATAGCATGCTACGGCCTTGAACGCATAGATCCATGCCACATTTTTATCGCATGGTTCCAAGCATCCTCAATAGTCAATAGCCTTCCTAATTTCTCAACCGGCACCCCAAAACGCTGCTGCAGCGCCACAACCGACTCCGGTAGACCTCCACCCGCCTTAAGACCCGGCGCCCGCTCCGCGATCCAGGCCGCCACGGCAATCACATACGGACAACCATAAGCCAAAAAGCGCGCCTCTAGTACCAGCGCCGACGCTTGCTGAACCCGCACGTCAAACTGAACCCAAGTTCCGAGCGCACGGCTTCCTGCCACGCCCCGATAGGTGCCCGAACCTTCCAGCACCCCGACCTGCGGAGCAAGCTCGAAATACTGGCGAGCAATTGAACTATAGTTCATGCACCCAAGATCCCAACACCCCCGATACGGCGCAAATGCAAAACGGCCTGAGTAACCACAGAGACCGCCACATCGATATCAGCCTCAGTCGTAAAGCGCCCCAAACTAAACCGCAAACTACTTTCGGCCAATTGCTCATCACGCCCCAAGGTTCGCAGTACGTACGAGGCTTCAGGGTTTGCCGACATACAAGCAGAACCCGTTGACACTGCGATCTGCGGAACCACTGCCGCCAACAAACTTTCACCCTCAACACCTTCAAACGAAAGGTTCAACAAGTGCGGCACAGAGTTTTGACTATCGCCATTGCGCAGCACACCCCCCAATGCCATCAAACCGCGCGAGAGCCGCTGCTGCAAATAGGCAATACGCGGCAATTCCGTCACCCATAAGGTTTGTGCCAACTCGAAGGCTGCGCCCATACCCACCACTTGATGACTCGCTAATGTACCCGCTCGCAAGGCGCGCTCCTGGCCTCCGCCAAAAATTTGCGCCGCGAGTTGCACACCTGCCCGCCGCGATACACACAGCGCACCAACGCCCTTAGGGCCATAGACTTTATGTGCCGAAAAGGACATTAAATCTACGCCAAAGCGCGCAAAATCTAGCCCGACTTTACCCATGCTTTGCGCCGCGTCGACGTGCAACCACGCTCCTTGACGCGCACAAACTTGCGCAATCCCTGCGACATCCTGCACAACACCGATTTCGTTATTGACATGCATGATCGACACCAACACCGTCTCCGGCGTAAGGGCCGCCGCCACCTGGTCCGGCTCAACAATACCGCCCGCGCCCGGCACCAGATAGGTCACACGCCAGCCCCGCCGCACCAACTCAGCACAAGGATCCAGCACCGCCTTATGCTCAGTCCGCGAAGTGACAATGTGCTTGCCACGCTTAACGTAGTAGTCAGTCACGCCAAACAACGCTAAATTATTGGCCTCCGTAGCACCCGAAGTCCAAACAATTTCATCCGCCTCAGCGCCTACCGCTGCTGCCACTTGCGCCCGAGCCCTCTCAACCCTTGAACGTGCGCGATCGCCGTATTCATGGCTTGCTGAACCCGGATTCCCAAACACACCGTCAATTCCCAAACAGTCCAGCATCGCCGTTAGCACTGGCGCAGCCACCGGTGTAGTCGCCGCATAATCCAAATAAACGGGCCTCATCAGCGCGCCTGCCCGCGCCGCCCTTGCACGGCACTCAGCACACCGCGCAGGATGTTGAGTTCATTACTATCTAATTGTGCGCGATTGAACAGCCTGCGTACGCGCTCCATCAAATGTCCGGTTCGATCCGGGAAATCAATTTCCGTCAATACCTGCTGTAAATGCGTGTAGAAATATTCAATATCCACCGACGTAGCCAATGGTCGCTCCAGTTGAGTGTGCGAGCGCGGCTGTTCACGCGCCATGAAATATTCATAGGCCAGTAGTTGCACCGACATGCCAAGATTCAACGAACAATATTCAGGGTTGGCTGGAATGCGCACCAACACATTGCAATAATTTAGATCTTCGTTTGCCAGACCGTAACGTTCGGAACCAAATAATAGGGCGACTCGAATATCCGCGGGTAATGTCACCATACGCTCGGCAATATCTCTCGGCGTGGTGAATTCCCAATAATATGAGCGCGGCCGTGAGGTGGTGCCGGCGATATAGGCGCAATCTGCAATGGCCTCGGCGACCGATTCGACTACCCGTGCAGCGGCCAATATGTCATCTGCCCCCGCGGCCAGCGCAATGCTATCCGCATGCGGAAAGTTGCGCGGTCGCACTAAAACTAGGTCTGAGAGGGTCATATTCTTCATGGCACGCGCCACCGAGCCAATATTGCCCGGATGGCTGGGATCAATCAGTACAATGCGAACGAGCTGGGTCATGCTCTGGTATTCTACCGCCCCCCTATGCAACCACTTCTAAATATTGGCATGCGTGCCGCCCGTCGGGCTGGAGATTTGATCGTCCGTAGCTTATCGCGCTTGGACTCGATCAATATCGACACCAAGGGACGCAACGACTTTGTCACTGACATCGACCGTAAGGCGGAGGCGGATATCATTGCCACGGTACGCCGCAGCCACCCTGATCATGCCTTTCTGGCCGAAGAATCCGGCCGCAGCGGTGATAACGAGTTCGTCTGGATCATTGATCCACTCGATGGAACTACCAATTTTTTGCATGGTTTCCCGACTTTTTCAGTCTCGATCGCGGTCGAGCAAAAAGGCCGACTGCAACATGCAGTCGTCTATGACCCGATGCGTCAAGAATTCTTCACCGCCTCGCGCGGTGACGGTGCGCAGCTAGAAGGGAAGAAAATCCGCGTCAGCACCCAGCGCACGCTGGAAGGTTCGCTAATCGGTACCGGATTTCCGTTTCGCGCCGACACCAGCCATGTAGATGACTATCTTGCAATGCTCAAAGTCATCATGAAAACCGCAGCCGGCGTGCGCCGGCCTGGCTCGGCCGCGCTTGATTTAGCCTACGTTGCAGCTGGGCGACTGGATGGCTTTTGGGAATTTGGGCTCTCACCCTGGGACACCGCGGCAGGAACGCTGCTCATACAGGAGGCGGGTGGCCGGGTGGGCACTCCGGCGGGAGTTGAATATGCCCTCGGCAGCAATATCGTCGCCGGCAACCCCAAGGTATACGAGGAAATGCTTGCGGTGTTAGGTCCGCTGACGCCCGCAGCCCTACGCGTTTAGGGCGCCATGCCGCTGCGTTTGCGGCTGTAAAAGAAATAAACAACCAAACCAATCGCCGCCCAGGCAAAAAATAATTTGAGCGTATAGAAGCTCAACTGGAAAAACAAAAACACGCATCCAGCGGTGGCGATCGGTGCCACCACCCATAGAAAGGGCGCTCGAAATGGGCGTTTTTGATTGGGTAATTTGATTCTAAGCATCATCGCCCCGATGGTGACAGCGGCAAAAGCGAACAGCGTGCCGGAGTTAGAAATATCCGCTAATTGATCCACGGGAAACAGCGCGGCAAAAAATGCCACGAACACCCCAGTGACCATCGTAATAATGTAAGGCGTTTTAAATTTCGGATGCACCTTGGCAAACGGTGCCGGCAATAATCCATCGCGCGCCATCACGAAGGCGATGCGAGTCTGGCCGTAAATCATCATCAGTATCACCGACGGCAGGGCGATTCCCGCCGCAATTTGTAATAATTTACTGGCGAGCGGGAAGTGAATGGCGCGCATTACATAGGCCAAAGCGTCATGCGAAGTAGCGAGCGCACCACCGGGTTGCGCACCGATCGAACCGATCGCTCCCGCCGCCACCAACAAGTAAAACACCGTACAAATCGCCAAACTGCCGATCAGTCCAATGGGAATATTGCGATTCGGGTTCTTAGTTTCTTCGGCGGCGGTGGATACCGCGTCAAATCCTACATAGGCAAAGAAAATAGACGAGGCGGCGGCCGCAATTCCCACCGCCACCATATGACCCGACGCCGGATCCATCACTTCGGATTTGAAAAATCCAAAGGGGTTGAAGGGTTGAAAATTCGCCCCGTGAATGACCGGAATCGCTAGGATCACGAACAAACTCAAAGCCAAAATTTTAATCGCGACCAGAACTACGTTAACTCGCGCACTTTCCTTGGTCCCTAGATACAACAATCCCGCCATGGTCAATGCAATACAAAACGCTGGGATATTAAATAATCCTGGTTCGGCATCCAAAGGACCGTGCGTCCAGGTGGGTCCAATATTGAATCCCAATAAATCTCTAAATAGTCCCACCATATAGCCGGACCAGCCCACCGATACGGCGCTCGCCGCAATGGCATATTCC
This sequence comes from Gammaproteobacteria bacterium, assembly GCA_043784265.1. Classification (GTDB taxonomy): domain Bacteria; phylum Pseudomonadota; class Gammaproteobacteria; order Steroidobacterales; family Steroidobacteraceae; genus Bog-1198. The sequence continues at coordinate 14,923 of JAYVYN010000133.1, forward strand.
AGTACTAGCGCCCAACCCACGGTCCAAGCAATCACTTCACCAAAGGTGGCATAGCTGTAGGTATAAGCGGAACCAGAAACGGGCAACATAGCTGCCATTTCCGAATAGCATAAAGCGGTCAGGCCACAGACGACGGCGGCCAACACAAAACTGATCATCATGGCTGGTCCCGCTTTGGTCGCAGCTTCCGCGGTCAGCACGAAAATACCGGTGCCGATGATCCCGCCTATCCCTAACATGGTGAGCTGGAACGCCCCAAGAGAACGATTAAGTGAATTCTTAGCCGCCGTAGCCAGGATAGCATCGAGTGATTTGATTCGATCAAACAGCACAATTTTCTCCCAAAGGGTTCGAGCTTTTAACGGATGCTACTGGAACCACCCCTAGATAGGAAGCGCTGCGGACATTATGGTGAGCGTTTACGCACCCAGATATTGATCCATTCCACGGCCAACGCAAAAAACATCGCAAAATATAAATAGCCCTTTGGCACCTCCCAATGCAACGACTCGGCCACCAACGTCCCTCCGACTAACACCAGGAAAGCCAGCGCCAAGACCTTGACCGAGACGTGTCTATCAATGAAATCACCCACCGCTTTAGCGAGCCACATCATTGCCAGCACTGAGCCTACGATCGCGGCGACCATTACGGCTATGCTCTGAGCGAGTCCAATCGCTGCAAAAATAGAATCGAGTGAAAATACAAGATCGACCATCCCAATCTCAAGAATAATCCACCAGAAACTCTGCGACGGCTTTGCGCTTTTCTCGGACTCATAACCTTTAAGCATTTCGCGCAATTCGGTGGTGCTTTTCACCAACAAAAACACTCCACCCGCCATCAAAATCAAATCTCGACCGGTGACTGCAAGCTCAGCGATATTAAATAGTGGATAGCGCAGAGTTGTGAGCCAGCGAATGGAAAACAGCAACCCGATGCGCATCAGCATCGCAAAACTTAAACCAATTATGCGCGCCGACTTTTGGCGCCTAACCGGCAGCCGGTTGACTAATAACGACAGAAAAATAATGTTGTCGATGCCGAGAATAACCTCGAGCAAAGACAGCGTCAAAAAAGATAACCAAATCTGAGGATCGGCCAGCATTTCCATACAAGCTACCGATTCAAGGAGTTCACCTTAAGGCATACCGTCGACTTCTTCAGGCTTGGTAAGCTTGCGCTCCAACAAATCGTCGGTCTGAAGCCCTAGGTCCATGGCCAACGCCGCCGATACATAGATCGACGAATAAGTGCCTGCCAAGATACCGATCACTAAAGCCGCCGAAAATCCATGCAAGGTCTCGCCGCCAAATATCAAAAGCGCCACTACCACCAGTAAAGTCACTAGTTTAGTCATGATGGTCCGCGACAATGTCTGGTTAATAGAATCGTCGATCACTTGGCCAATGCCGAGCTTGCGCGAACTACGAGCGCGTTCGCGTATGCGGTCAAACACAATCACAGTGTCGTTTAGCGAATAGCCAATCACCGCGAGAATGGCCGAGATGGCGGTTAAATCAAAGGTCATCTGAGTGAGCGCAAAAAAACCTAGCACGCAAATAGGGTCATGCAGTACGGCGAAGATCGCGCCTAGCGCTAACTTTGGCGTAAAACGAAACAATACGTACATCAAAATTAACACCAGCGTGGCAAGCAACGCCTCTGCCCCCTTCACAAATAACTCCTGGCCTACCTGGGGGCCTACGAAGGTGGTTTGCTGCATTTTCACACCGGTGTCGATGCCGCGGAATATTTCTAAAATTCGCGCACCGCTCGAAGCGCTACTCGCCGCGGTGACCGCATTGAGGTCTGGCGGTAGCCGCACCAAAATATCGCGTGAACTCCCGAATGCTTGGACCTGCGCGCCGACCACGCCAGCGCTAGTCAATGCGGCGCGCAAACGTTCAATATTCGGTGGTTGAAGGAAGTTAGTTTCAACCACCACGCCACCGGTGAAATCGATGCCCAAATTCAGGTGTCGTACCGAAACCAACACTAGAGAACCCACAATCAATACGGCCGACAGCGCGTACCACACCTTGCGGGTGTTCATGAAGGGGAAACGAGTTACCTTGTGAAAAAATTCCATTGCCTTAATCCTCTGTTGCGAGCGCGCCTTAAATAGACAGCCGTTCAACCTTACGTTTACCGCCGTAGACTAGTTGTACCAAGGCACGACTACCCATGAGTGAGGTAAACATGGAAGTCGCAATCCCCAGCACCAGCACCACCGCAAAGCCGCGCACCGCACCGGCACCAAACAACCATAAAACCACACCCGCAATCAACGCCGTGACGTTTGAATCGGCAATCGCGGAAAATGCCCGATCAAAGCCTGCCGTAATTGCGGCGCGCGGCGTCACGCCGTTACGCAATTCCTCGCGAATACGCTCGTAAATCAGGATATTGGCGTCCACCGCCATACCCACGGTGAGCACCACCGCCGCGATACCGGGCAAGGTCAGCGCCGCACCCACGATGGATAGCAATGCGGTCAGCAACACTACGTTGGCTGCCAATACGAGATCAGCAATTAAACCAAATACCTTGTAATACACTGCCATGAAAATAAAGGCGGCCAACATTCCAAACACCATCGCATGCACGCCCTTATCAATATTATCCTGCCCTAAGCTCGGACCAATGGCACGTTCTTCCACGGCCGACAAGGGCGCCGCCAAGCCCCCCGCGCGCAGCAACAACGCAAGCTCCCGTCCTTCGATAGGATTGACCCCAGTAATTTGGAAATTATTGCTAAATACCCCGCGAATCGTCGCGCGGTTGATCACTTCTTCGGTGGTGCGATCGACTTCCACCCCTTCAGCATTTTTCTCACGCGAACGATCAATAAACACCACTGCCATCAAGTGCCCAATATTTTCCTCAGTATTCTTGAGCATTTTCGCCGCACCGCGACTATCGAGGCCCACCGATACCGCGGCCCCGTCCTGAGTGCTCGGCATATAGGAGGCATCAGTCAATTGATCGCCGGTGACCACCACATCGCGCTTCAACAACACCGGTTGTTTCTCACGGGTGTAATACAACTTGGCTCCCAATGGCGCATGTCCAGTGGTCGCCGCCTCAAGCGGATTGTCGTTTTCATCCACCATGCGAAATTCTAAAGTCGCCGTCTTACCGAGGATTTTTTTTACTTCAGCCGAGTTTTGCAGTCCCGGCAATTGAATAGCGATCCGATCAACGCCTTGCCTAGCCACTTGCGGTTCGGATACGGCAAGTTCCGGGCTATTCAGGCGATTGCGCAGAATCACGATATTTTGCTGGACTGCATAATCTTGGCGGTCTTTAATTTCCTGCGGGGTGAGTTTCAATTCCAACGCCGGGGCTACCCCTACTACGGTCTCCGTTAAACTCACCGAACGACTATCACCCACAATAGCCGCGCGACCTTTAGCAAGCGCCTCGGCGTCGCGAAACAGCACCCGCACTCGATTTGCGGGGTAATCAACCGTTACGTCCTGATAGGGCACCTGCGCATTGCGCAGCGATGCTCTAAAATCCTGCTCATGATGATCGAGCTGCTGCTTAACGGCGCCCTGTATGTCGACTTGGTATACAAGGTACACACCGCCGCGCAAATCGAGGCCCAGCTTCAAAGGATTCAACCCCAGATTACGCATCCACTCGGGAACCCGCGAGGCTTGCGACAAGGCAATAGTAAATTCATGCGGCTTGGCTTCCGCGACCCAATCCCGTGCCTTAAGCTGATCAGCCTTATTACTAAAGCGCAAAGTCAGTCGACCTTGATCAAGAAAAGCTCCACTCGGAGTGACGCCCTTATCGGTCAAAATTTTCAGAATTGCGGTCCGGTCACCGGCTTCCACCACCGCCCGATCGCGAGCGAACTGCAGTGCATTCTCTTCGCCGAATAAATTGGGCAGCGCTAACAAAATACCCACCATTATGACAATAGCAACCAGCACAATCTTCCAGCGCGGATAAGAAATCATGCGCTCTTTACCGTGCCTTTTGGCAGCACTTGCGCCACTTGAAATTTCTGTAACTTAACGCTGATGCCGTTGGCAATTTCCAAGGTTAAATACTGATCACCAACCTCGGTGACCTTACCTAAAATTCCGCCGGCGGTCGCGACTTCATCCCCCGTCGCAATTTTGGTCAGCATCTCGCGTTGATCTTTAGCGCGTTTATTCTGAGGCCGGATGAGTAAAAAATAGAACACTGCCAGCAACACTGCCGGCAACATAAGAGCACTCAATAAATTCTGGCTGCCAGCACCGCCGACCTGCGCATAGGCCGAGTTAATGAAGAAATCCATGGTTACACCCAATTTTTAGCGGCGACGCCGCAGAATAAAGCGCAGGATTATACAGTAGCGGCGGCCAAACTATACGGCTGCATCAAGCGGGACCTTAGGACTTAAGCTGGGCGTAGAACCCGCTGCGGTACGCGCTGAAGCTTCGCGCCTCGATTGCGGCGCGCATCTCAGCCATCAAGCGCTGGTAAAAATACAAATTATGCACGGTATTCAAGTGTGCCCCCAATATTTCGCTGCATTTGTCTAAATGGCGCAGGTAGCTTCGGCTATAGTTTTGGCAGGTATAACATCCACAATCCGCCTCGATTGGACGCGTGTCTTTTTGATGCACGGCATTGCGGATATTCAGAGGTCCGCTCCTGGTGAATAAATGAGCATTGCGCGCGTGACGCGTCGGCATCACGCAATCGAACATGTCGATACCGCGGCCAACTGCCTCAACTAGGTCTTCCGGACGACCCACCCCCATCAAGTAGCGAGGTTTATGCGTGGGCATATGCGGCATCAACCCATCCAGCACAGCATCACGCTCTGCTGTGCTCTCCCCAACCGCAAGTCCCCCGACCGCAAGTCCCGCGAAGCCAATTTCCTCCAGCGCTTGCAGCGACGCCAACCGTAGGCTGGCGTGCACCCCACCCTGCACAATGCCAAACAGCGTGCCCGGCGGCTCAAGCGGGGCGGCCAAATCCGCGCCGTAATAGGCGTCAAAACCGCGCCGCGCCCAACGCATAGATAACTCCATCGAGGTACGAGCGATCGCTTCGGTGGCCGGATACGGCGTGCATTCGTCAAAACTCATGGCCACATCCGACCCTAGCACCCGCTGAATACGCATCGACTCCTCTGGCGATAGGAAAACTGCGGCGCCATCGACGGGTGAGCGAAAGTGCGCACCCTGCTCAGTAATTTTTCGCATCTCGGCTAAACTCCACACCTGAAAGCCACCCGAGTCGGTCAAAATAGGCTTCTGCCAATGCATAAAATCATGTAAGCCGCGATGCGCCTCAATGACCTCAAGGCCTGGGCGCAAGTACAGGTGAAAAGTATTGCCTAACAACATCTCGACGCCCAGGCCTTCGAGTTGCTCAGGCGTCATCGCTTTAACCGTGCCGTAAGTGCCCACCGGCATAAACGCAGGGGTCTCAACGCTGCCGCGGTTAAAAATCAAGCGACCCCGCCGCGCCACGCCATCCTGATTCAAGAGGTTGAACCGCATCGCCGTAGAGGAAGTCAAGATCGTTCAACCGCAGCCGCAAGCGGTGTTAAAAACATTGCATCACCATAGCTAAAAAACCGGTATTTCGCCTTAATGGCATGGGCGTACGCGCCTAACAAGGCATCTCGACCTACGAATGCCGAACATAGCATCAACAAAGTCGACTCCGGCAAATGAAAATTAGTCACCATGGCATCCACCACGCGAAATCGGTACCCTGGTTTAATAAAGATTCGCGTCTCGCCCTCGAACGCCTTCAAGTGACCCTGCTCCGCAGCGGCCTCCAAGCTTCGTACCACAGTAGTACCTACGGCGATCACTCGCCCCCCCGCTGCATGGGTCGCATTAATAGCCGCGCAGGTCGCGGCGGGAACGTGAATGCGTTCAGAGTGCATCTGATGCAATTCGATATCCTCGACGCGCATAGGCGCAAAGGTCCCCACACCCACATGCAATGTCACAAAAGCATGACCCACTCCGCGGGCCTCTAGGTTCGCGAATACATGCTCGTCAAAATGCAGCCCTGCGGTTGGCGCGGCCACCGCTCCCGGCGCTCGCGCATAGAGAGTCTGGTAACGTTCACGGTCGCCGCTTTCAGGCGCACGGGTGATATAGGGCGGCAACGGCATCTGACCGTTTTCCATAAAGTACGCCAGTGCATCACTCGAAAACTGTAGGCGGAATAAATTTCCTTCTCGCCCGAGCATTTCAGCAATAACTCCGCCCGGCAACAACACCCGCCTTCCGGCTTTAAGGCCTTTACTCGCACGCACTTGCACTAGTGCCACGCAGGCACTTTCCACCCGTTCCAGCAATAACTCGATACGGCCACCACTGTCTTTGACCCCCAAAACACGGGCGGGGACCACGCGAGTATCGTTAAATACCAGCAAATCTCCTGCTGCAAGCAAATGCCCTAAATCGCGAAATCTGAGGTCACGCAGCGACCCGGAAACTCCATCTAGGGCTAACAATCGACTTAAAGAGCGTTCAGCAGCCGGTTCTTGAGCGATTAATTCCGATGGGAGTTCAAAGTGGAAGTCACTACGCTGCATCGGAGCCATACTACCAAGAGCCGCAATCGCATATACTATTACGCCTGGCATGCCCGGATGGCGGAACTGGTAGACGCGCCGGACTCAAAATCCGGTGGTGGTGACACCGTGTGGGTTCGATTCCCTCTCCGGGCACCAGGTTTAAAAATTTATGGATAACCTTTGAATTTCTGCAGCAACTGCGGTTCACCCGTTGTATTAAAAACCCCTCCCGGGGATCACCTGCCGCGGTATGTTTGCAGCCAATGCGGCATAGTCCATTATAAAAACCCGCTCCTGGTACTGGGTTGCGTACCTCAATGGCAGGATAAAATTCTGCTATGCCGCCGCGCGATCGAGCCGCGACTAGGTTTCTGGACGGTTCCGGCCGGGTTTATGGAGAATGGGGAGACCCTGCAACAGGCTGCAGCGCGTGAATGCTATGAAGAAGCTTTTGCCAAGGTTGAGGTCACCTCGTTGCTGGCGGTAGTGAGTGTTACCCACGCCGCTCAAGTCCACGTCATGTTTCGAGCGCAATTGTTAACCGAAGAATTTGCGCCAGGCCCCGAAAGCCTTGAAGTCGGTTTGTACTCAGAAGCGGAAATTCCATGGGCTGATCTCGCGTTCCCCAGCGGAGTTTTCACCTTGCGCAGCTATTTTGCAGATCGCGCCGCAGGGCGAGAACTACATCATTTCTCAGAACTAAATACTTCGTATTTGAAATAACCTGGTGCGCGTTGAACCGGCCAGTTGTGGCAAAATATTAAGCTTGCACATTTACCTTGGTTTTAATTTAAGTTCATTTTAGAAGGGCAAATCATGACATTCGTGGTCACCGAAAGCTGCATCAAATGCAAATACCTGGACTGCGTCGAGGTTTGCCCCGTCGACTGCTTCCATGCAGGCCCTAATTTTTTGGTCATCGACCCGGATGAATGCATCGACTGCACGCTGTGCGAACCGGAGTGTCCGGTGCAAGCAATTTTCTCAGAAGAAGAAATACCGGCCGGCCAGGAAAGTTTTAAACAACTTAATGCTGAATTGGCCAAGAAATGGCCTGTTATTAGCGAGAAAGGACCCGCGCCGGCCGACGCCAAACAATGGGAAGGCGTGCCCAACAAACTTAAATTGCTAGAGCGCTAGCGAGCTATTCGTAGCGCTCACGACCCTCAGCGCTAGCGCTATTCAGCGCTTGGCAATTTGCATTTCTTTAAGCGTTTTGACCAGTTCTTGCGGCGGCATGTAGCCGGAAATGTAATTGCCATTTTCAGTAATGATAGCCGGTGTGCCATTAACCCCGAGACTTTGACCAAGGGCATATTCGCGCGCCACCGGCGTCGCGCAAGTCTTCGTCAAATCCATTGGCGCCCCTGTTTTGGCACGGGTCAGCGCATCATTGCGGTTAGGCGAACACCACACCGCTTCAGCCTTGTGCCAACTCTCGCTGCCGGGGCCGGTGCGCGGAAAAAATACATAGCGCACCTTGACCCCCAGTTGATTGAGTTGCGCGATTTCACTATGCAGCTTCCGACAATAGCCACAATCCACATCCGTAAATACTGTAATCATGTAGCGCGGATCTTTGGGGGCAAAAATCAGCATCTGCGATTCGGGCACTTCGCTAATCATACTAACGCGCGCGTGCATGCGACGACCTTCGCTCATATTCTCGCGAGACGCCATATCGTAGACATTGCCGTCCAGAAAATACTTAGCGTCTGCCGTGATATAACTCAGCTCCGCCCCCTGCATGAATTCATAAATTCCTGGAATCGGCGACGCGCGCAGGTCGTCTAATTTTGAGCCCGGTGGCAAACTTTTTAATATCTTGGCACGCGGATCTTGAGTATCAACGTTGGGCAGGGTAGCCGCGGGAGAAATGGCAGCGAATGCCACAAATGGACTCATCCCGCTCAATAACACTAAACAAGCGAGCTTTTGCAGCATGGGAAACTCCGGACTGGATTTAATCAAATCAATAGGTTTAAGACCCCCGGCGCTTACCGAAGTTCACCACAGTTTAACAGTTACGCGGACGCGAACGACTTAGCCACGCGGGTGGTGGGTTGAGTGCAAATCCTTCAGGCGTTCTCGCGCAACATGCGTATAAATCTGGGTGGTCGACAAATCGCTATGCCCCAACAGCATCTGCACGACCCGAAGATCCGCACCGTGATTCAACAGGTGCGTGGCAAAGGCGTGCCTCAAGGTATGCGGCGATAAAACCCTATCGACGCCAGCTTTCTTAGAATAACGTTTAATTATATGCCAGAACGCCTGCCGGGTCATGCGATCACCGCGACGCGTCGGGAACAGGTATTCTGTTTGCCGTTCCAGTAAAATTTCGGTGCGAGGTCCTAGCATAAACTGCTGCAACCATTTTACCGATTCCTCTCCCAGGGGGATAAGGCGTTCGCGATTGCCCTTGCCCACCACTCGCATGACGCCCTGATTCAGATTAATTTGATTGTGTTTCAAGCTCACTAATTCAGAGACCCGCAATCCCGTGGCATACAGCACTTCGAGCATAGTCCGATCGCGGTGGCCCAACGGCTCGGTCACTACCGGCGCCTCCAGCAATGAATCCACTTCCGCTTCGCTCAATGACTTCGGTAGCGAGCGTCCAATTTTGGGCATAGCAATTAGATTAGTAGGGTCAACAGCAACAATGCCCTCGCGCAACATAAATCGATAAAACCGCCGGTAACTCGAAAGTTGCCGCGCGGTTGAGCGCGGCCGTGAGCCACCCTCAACTCGTGCCGCGATGAATCCCAGTAACTCTGCGCGGGTGGCGGTCAGCAAAGCGCTGTCATGGCTCTCCAGCCAACGCGCCAATGCGGTCAAATCCGCACGATAGGCCGCTAACGTATTGGCCGAAAGACCACGCTCCAACCACACGGCGTCGAGAAATCGCTGCAACGCAGGATCTGCAACCGTATGCTCTGGGGGTACGGTGCTAGACGTACGTGTGTAAACCGTTCTTTTGAGCGCCATGGCCATAATATTCTGTATTACCAACTCTGCACGACATTGTGCGGTATTCGCTATTGGGTTGAAGTATGCAATCGGCCCTTGCGCATCGGCGTGATCGGAATCACAGTAACGGCAAGTTTTAACATAAGGAGAACCAGATCACATTAGCCTTGTCCCCGCTCGTGAAAACCGTCGCAGGCTATTTATACGGGATTTACTGCGCTTTGCTATTCTTAAGTCTCGGTTTGACCGTTCTGCTGATCAATTTGTTCCTGCCTAACTTGCGTTCACGTCGCCAGGTAGCGGGCTCATTTTCGCGAGGCTTTTTGCACTTAGCTGGCGTACCATTTATCGTGGAGGGAATTACGCGATTACCGAACGTGCCCTGCGTGGTAGTCTCCAATCATTCAAGTTACCTAGACGGATTAATTGCCGCTGCCGCCCTGCCGCCCGACTTTGCCTTTGTGATCAAGAAAGAAATGGTTCGGGTGCCCGTAGCTAGCCTACTTCTCAAACGCCTAGGCTCGGAATTCGTCGAACGTTTCGATAGACACAAGGGGGCGAGCGATGCGCGTCGCGTGCTAAAAAGCGCAGCCAATGGCCAATCCCTGGTTTTCTTTCCAGAAGGAACCTTTAGCGGGACCGCCGAGATTGGAAAATTTCACGGTGGCGCTTTCGCAACCGCCACGCGCTCTAATATGCCGGTAGTGGTAATGGCAATCCACGGAGCGCGCGCCACCCTTCCCGCTGGCACCCTGCGGATGCGTCGTCACCCAATTAGGGTAGAAGTACTGCAAATTTTGGAGCCAGCCGAAGCTCGCCTGCGTAGCCGAGTCCTACTGGCAGAGGCCATCAGAGAACCCCTCGCACAGTAGGCCAGCTCCGTTATAATCAAACTATGAAAAATACTGACCCCGTAGTGATTCTTGCCGCCCGTCGCACCCCCGTGGGTGCTTTTCAGGGTGTGTTCGCCTCGGTAACCGCCCCGCTGCTGGGTAGTGCCGCTATCCGCGCGGCGGTGGCCGACGCCGGCATCCCGTCGACGCAAATCGACGAAGTACTGATGGGCTGTGTGTTATCCGCAGGCGTTGGTCAAGCACCGGCACGTCAGGCCTCACTTGGTGCCGGAATTCCTGCTCTGGTTCCGGCAACCACAGTGAACAAAATGTGTGGTTCTGCGATGCGTACTCTGATGCTGGCAGCGGATCAATTGTTAGCGGACAACGCCCAAGTAATTGTAGCCGGCGGGCTTGAGTCCATGAGCAACGCGCCCTATCTCTTACCCAAAGCGCGCGCCGGCTACCGCATGGGCCACCAAGAAGTACTGGACCATATGTTTTTCGACGGACTACAAAGTCCCTGGGATGGTCAAATGATGGGTAGTTTTGCCGAAGCCACCGCGGAAAAATATGGCTTCACGCGCGCAGCCCAAGACATTTTTGCCAGTGAATCGGTACGTCGTGCCCTAGCCGGCGTTGCTCAAAATGCGTTTGCCGCAGAAATTGCACCGGTCACGACCAAAACTCGCAAGGGGGACGTGCGAATCGATCAGGACGAAACACCTTTTACACTCGATATTGCCAAGATTCCCACGCTAAAGCCCGCTTTCAAGAAAGACGGCAGCGTCACGGCCGCTAGTTCTTCTAGCATTTCGGATGGAGCTGCTGCCTGCGTGCTAACGCGCGAGTCATATGCAAAGAATCATGGCCTGCAGCCACTGGCGCGAGTCTTGGGTTACGTCAGTTACGCGCGCGAGCCGGAATGGTTCACCCTCGCCCCAGTGGGGGCTATTCAAAAGTTACTCAACAAATTAGGCTGGCATGCGGCCGATGTTGATCTGTATGAAATTAATGAAGCTTTTGCGGTAGTGACTATGGCTGCCATTAAAGACTTAGGCTTAGATCCTAATAAAGTTAATGTCCACGGGGGTGCCTGTGCACTAGGACATCCCATCGGCGCCACTGGGGCGCGCATTACTACAACGCTGATTCATGCTTTGCTTGCGCAGGGTAAAAAACGTGGCATTGCCAGTCTATGTATTGGCGGCGGTGAAGCCACCGCCATTGCGATAGAAACAATTTAGATCTAAATCACATCCAGGTTTGTAGTTAATGAGCGAACAGCAGCGTGAGGTAATGGAATATGACGTCGCGATCGTCGGTGCGGGACCGGCGGGGTTATCGTGCGCGATTCGATTAAAGCAATTGAACGCGGACTTAAACATTTGCGTATTAGAGAAAGCTGCCACATTGGGTGCGCATTCACTCTCCGGTGCAGTACTTGAACCTGGACCGCTAGATGAACTTTTCCCAGAATGGCGCCAAAGCCCACCCGCTATTTGTGTCCCTGCGCTACGCGACGAGTTTCTATTTCTAACGCGCTCGAAGCGTTTCAAATCGCCCATTACTCCGCCGCAGATGAGAAACCATGGAAATTTCATTATTTCTCTCGGCCAATTAATCCCCATTCTGGGCCAGCAAGCTGAGAAACTAGGCGTGGACATTTTCGCGGGTTTTGCTGCTGCGGAAGCGCTTTTTGATACTTCGGGCGCAGTCATAGGCGTACGCATTGGCGACATGGGCATTGGAAAAAATGGTGTGCGCGGCCCCAATTTCACGCTGGGTCCTGAGATACACGCTAAGATCACCATGCTGTGCGAAGGTTGCCGCGGCAGCGTATCCAAACAATTGATCAGTACTTTCAAGCTCGATGCAACATCGTCACCACAAACCTACGGACTCGGTTTCAAGGAAATGTGGCAACTCCCCGCAGGTCGCTGCGAACCCGGGCTCATTCAACACTCAGCCGGATGGCCACTTGATCACCGCACCTATGGCGGTAGTTATCTATATCACCTCGATCATGATCGTGTGTATGTAGGGTTTGTCGTTGCACTCGACTATGAAGATCCGCGCTTGCAACCCTTTGAAGCCTTTCAACAGTATAAGAATCATCCGACGATCAAGAGCTTATTACAGGGAGGCGAAATCTTATCGGCTGGCGCACGAAGCCTCATTGAGGGCGGTTACCAATCCATGCCTACCCTAGAAATGCCGGGTGCCATGCTGCTTGGAGATGCGGGCGGCACACTCAATGCGCCGAAGATCAAAGGCATCCATCAAGCCATCCGCTCAGGGCTGATTGCAGCGACGCACTTTGCGGCCCATGGCAGTAGCGCGGGTTTCGATGCCGCCTGGCGGGCATCGGCCGGCGGACGCGAACTCTACAAGGTGCGCAATATACGCCCAGGCTTCCGACGCGGGTTATGGACGGGAATCGCGAATTTTGCGTTGGAAACCCTGACCATGGGGAAATCGCCGTGGACACTTGCTAATCACGCCGACCACAGCAGTTTGCAGCGGCTAGAGGCCTATAGCTCGCCTGAGCGCCACTGGAGCGAGCGCGAACTACCGCCACGCGACCGGTTGGCATCCATATTTTTTGCAAATACCACGCACGAGGAAAACCAGCCGATCCACCTGCACGTTGCCGATACCAACCTTTGCGCGACGCGTTGCACCACGGAATTTGGCAATCCCTGCACCCGATTTTGCCCAGCTAATGTCTATGAGATGGTGTCAGACGGCGCGCAGGGCAAGAAATTACAAATCAACGCCTCCAATTGCGTGCATTGCAAAGCCTGCGACATCAAGGATCCTTACTCTCAGATTACCTGGGTTACACCCGAAGGTAGCTCCGGCCCCAATTACCAAAATCTCTAGCCTAGCGTTGTCAATCACCGCTCAATTGGAACACGAGGTAGCGGCCCATCGACTTAACTTCGATGCCGCGCAACTCATCGTCGCCGGTAAATTGGATTTGCTGCGATCGCGATTGATGCAAGATGTGCACGCGCACGGTTTGTGGCGGCGACTATGTCGGCAATTATGGCGGCCGTTTTGGCTGCCACTGAAGCCAGTAAATGGCCTACCTTTGGCGAAAAATCGGCAGCGCGGCCTGTATCTTTGGGGCGGGGTAGGTCGCGGTAAAACTCATTTGATGGACTTGTTTTATGGCTCATTATCCACAATCCCCCGCGAGCGACAGCATTTTTATCGGTTTATGCAGGAAATTCACGCCCAATTACACGCCGAGCAACACACTAACCCACTAATCAATCCACTCGATAGGGTGGCACAGCGAATGGCGCAGCGCATACGAGTGCTTTGCCTAGACGAGTTTTTCGTCGCCGATATAACCGACGCCATGATTCTCGCAAGTCTTGTTGAAGGTTTGTTTAAGTATGGCGTAACGCTCGTGACCACATCGAATTCGCCACCCCAAGACCTATACAAAGAGGGTCTCCAACGATCGCGGTTTCTACCCACCATCGACCTGTTACAAAATCAAATGGAAATCGTGCACCTCGATGCCGCCACCGACTATCGATTGCGCGCCCTAGAAACCGCACCAACCTACTTCGATAGCGAGGCGCCCGGCGTTATGCAACACATGCAGCAACGATTTGACGCGCTCGCAACGGGTTCGTCAATCAACACTCAGCCTCTTGAATTAGCAGGACGAACCATTCAAGTCATTTGCGCAGCGCCCGGTATGGTGTGGCTAGATTTTTCAGCAATTTGTGAAGGCCCACGCAGCCAAATCGACTACATCGAATTGGCGCATATCTATCACACAATATGCTTAAGTAAGGTACCGCGTTTTGGCCCACACAATGAGAATGCTGCAAAGCGCTTTATAATGTTAATTGACGAGCTTTATGACCGCGGGGTTAAGATCCTGCTATCAGCAGCCGCGCGTCCCAACGAACTCTATCAAGGCGAAAAACTGCAATTCGAATTTCAAAGAATCTCCAGTCGATTAATCGAAATGCAAACAAATCAATATTTTGCACGCCCACACAGCCCCTAACGCGTTATCGGCAAAGCCCTGGCATAATTCACCTATGAATCAAGAAACCTCTATTCAGCATCGAAAACTCCTGGCAAGCATTCAAAATGCAGCACGCAACTTGGCGAAGCCCATGCGTGGCTTGGATACAGATCTATTCGTTCAGAATTACTACTCGAATGTGGCATCTTCGGATATGGCAGATCGAGACGCCGCCGACCTTGCGGCTAGCGCACTCTGTCATTTGCGATTCGCCTTAAAACGCCGCAGCCGGGCTCTGGTGCGTGTATTTAACCCGACCCTAGATGAACACGGCTATACCTCCTTGCACACAGTCGTGGAAATGGTCACCGATGACATGCCGTTTTTGGTGGACTCAATCGGCTTAGTGCTCAGCAACAGAGCCCTCACACTGCACTTTATGGCACATCCAGTTTTTGCCGTCACGCGCAACAACGTAGGCATGCTGAGCTCCGCACTCGACCGTAGGTTAAAAATGCTCAAGACTTCCCGTCTTGAGTCTTTTCAACATATCGAAATTGATCGAATAGTCGACTTACAGGTCCTACACGCCATTTCGAAGGAGATCGAACATAGCATGAGCGACGTTCGTTTGGCCTTTCAGGACTGGGACAAAATGAAAATCGCGGCGCAGGTAACCGCCGAACAATTAACCCATTTGAAATCGGCAGCCAAACACCAAGACGGTAGCGAAGCGCGCGCGCTGCTCGGTTGGATGGAGAACCGTAATTTCACCTTTCTAGGATTTCAAGAATACCGATTACAAGGCGGTGTCGGCAAGGAAACCTTGAACCCTGTCGAAGGCTCGGCGCTAGGGATTTTACGCTCGACTCATCTACCACCAATCACACCCAATACGATTAGACCCGCAGACATTCGTCGGCAAATTCGCTCGCGCGACATAGCTTTAGTGACCAAGGGTAACTTTCAATCAACGGTACACCGCGCCGGATATTTAGATTACATCGGAATCAAGCTATTTGATAAAAATGGTCGCGCTATGGGTGAGCGGCGCTTTTTAGGTTTGTGGACTTCCGCAGCATACAACACAAGTCCAAGCCAAATACCGCTCCTGCGGCAAAAAGTCGCCCAAGTCAAAAAACACTTTGCGCTAGCACCCGACAGCCATAACGGTAAGGCACTACAACATATTTTAGAAGCGTTTCCCCGCGATGAATTGTTCCAAGCGAGCATCGCCGAGCTAATCCGGATCGTAACTGGCATTTTCGGATTGCAAGAGCGCCCACGGGTACGTCTGCTCATGCGACGCGACCCCTTTCACCGCTTCTATTCCTGTCTAATCTTTGTGCCGAGGGAGAAATATAATACCCAAGTGCGCCAACGCATTGAACGAGTGGTTGGCAGCACACTAGGTGCACAAAGTTTAGAGTCACAAGTGCAAATTGCCGAGTCTAACCTGGCGCGTATTCATATCGTAGCCCGGACTCGCCCGAGCGATACGATTCGTGTCGTCGTAGACCAAGTTGAGCAACAGGTAGCGGCCGCAGTACGTTCTTGGGCGGATGCATTCAAAACGGCTCTACTCGCGCGATTTGACGAGGCTTACGCATTACGTCTATACGAACGCTATGTGGGTGCATTTCCCGCCGCCTACACCGAGGATTTTAACGCTGAAGTAGCTGCAAATGACGTCCACTTCCTAGAAGCGCTAGATAAGACACCTGCACCGCTTGTTCTCGATATCTATCGTCGCGATTCACGTCAGCATGATAAGTTTTTTCTAAAAATATTCCGCAAACAAGAGGCGATCCCAATATCTGATCTGCTCCCCATGATCGAAAATATGGGCCTTAAAGTCATCGCCGAGCGGCCGTACGAACTTGAGTTTGAAGATAGCAGAGCCTGGATCCAAGACCTAGAATTGATTTTTCGAACTAAAGCGACTGGCACGACGCAAGAGCAAGAAAATAATATCAAGGATTCGCTGACAGCCGTTTGGACCGGTAAAATGGATAGCGATGCGCTGAATCAGTTAACTTTAGTGGCTGGTATACCCTGGCGATTGGTGTGGATTGTGCGTGCATATTGCCGATATTTGTTGCAGGCAGGATTGCCGTTTAGTCCTGGCTATATCGCACAAGTTTTAGTGAGCCACCCAGCAACTTCGCGCCTCATGACCGATTTGTTCACCGCTCGATTTGAGCCAACGCTTAAGCCTAAGAGCCGAGCGACTAGCCTAAAGCGACTGGAAACACGCATTAGGTTGGCCCTTGAAAACGTCACCCGCTCCGATGAAGATCGGATTCTGCGCGCTCTATGGAGTGCAATCGCCGCGACCGTGCGTACTAATGCTTACCAGAAAAATGCTACCGGTCACTCCAAGGAATACCTCTCGGTCAAAATCGAAAGTCAGAACCTCCGCGAGCTGCCGCTTCCGAAGCCACTGTTCGAAGTGTTTGTATTTTCGTCCCGCATGGAAGGAGTGCATTTGCGCATGGGGAAAGTTGCCCGCGGTGGCATCCGTTGGTCGGATCGGCGCGAGGATTTTCGAACCGAAGTCTTGGGGCTAATGAAGGCCCAACAGGTCAAGAACACGGTCATAGTTCCGGTCGGCGCGAAAGGTGGATTCGTGGTTAGACGCACCGACATCGTCGATCGGGAAAAGCTACAAGTCGAAGTAATAGCCTGTTATCAAACACTGATTCGCGGCCTTCTGGATTTAACCGATAATATCGTCAACGATAAGATCATTGCGCCCGCTCAAGTAGTCCGTCACGACAATGATGATCCGTATTTGGTAGTCGCTGCCGATAAAGGCACAGCCACCTTTTCAGATATTGCCAACACAATATCGGAGGAATATGGCTTCTGGTTAGGAGACGCTTTTGCTTCCGGCGGGTCAGCCGGCTACGATCATAAGAAAATGGCAATTACCGCTCGCGGCGGGTGGGAATGCGTAAAGCGCCACTTTCGCGAACTCGGACTTGATATTCAAAAGCAAGATTTCAGTGTTACCGGCATCGGTGATATGGCAGGCGATGTGTTTGGCAACGGAATGCTTCAGTCTCAGCATATCCGCCTTTTGGCAGCATTCAATCACCAACATATTTTTATTGATCCGCAACCCGATGCCGAGCGCTCGTTCAAAGAGCGTACACGGTTATTCAATTTAACGCGCTCTTCGTGGGAAGACTATACGAAGTCTCTAATATCAAAAGGTGGTGGCGTATATTTACGCAGCGCCAAGAATATTAATTTGAGCCTTGAAGCGCAGGTCCTTTTAAATCTACCGGCATTCTCGACTCCCAATGAAGTTGTTCGTGCCATTCTAAAGACTCCTGTCGATCTACTCTGGAATGGTGGCATCGGCACCTACGTCAAGGCAAGCGCCGAAAGCCAAGGCGATGTAGGCGATCGAAGTAACGATGCAGTGCGTATTAATGCTCACGAATTGCGCTGTAAAGTTATTGGCGAAGGCGGTAACTTGGGACTATCCCAATTAGGGCGCGTAGAGTTTGCGCGCCAGGGTGGACGGCTCAATACGGATTTTATTGACAACTCTGCCGGTGTAAATTGCTCGGACGTTGAAGTCAATTTAAAAATCTTATTAAACGGAGCGGTTCATGCCAAGGAGCTTACACGGGCCGCGCGCAATCGGCTATTGGTCAGCATGACCGATGAAGTAGCCGCTTTGGTACTACGCAATAACTATTTACAAAGCCAAGCGATTAGCACAGTACAATTTCAGTCTCGAGAGCGCCTGAACGAAGCCGCCTACGCCATTCGCGCCTTTGAACGTACCGGCGACTTAAATCGGTCGCTCGAGTTTTTGCCCAGCGATGAAGAAATTGCCGAACGCCGCAAGGCCGGCGAGGGGCTTACTCGTCCTGAGCTGGCGACTAGTCTAAGTTATGGCAAGATTTGGCTGTATAAGGCACTCATCAATTCTAACGTACCTGAAGATCGCTATTTGTCGGCTGAACTTAGCCGTTACTTTCCTAGACCCGTCCAAAAGCGCTTTGCGGCTCGCTTGAAACATCATCGTCTACGCCGCGAAATTATCGCGACGGCAATCACCAATAGCCTCATTAATAGAATGGGTCCAGCATTCCCGGTACGCGCCCAGGATGACACTGGAGCTACGCCTGCAGCCATTGCCCGCGCCTACACCATTGCCCGGGAAGTATTTGCAGTACGAGAAATCTGGGCGGAGATCGAAGCCCTCGACAATCAAATACCGGCCATTGTGCAGTACACCGCCATGCATCAGACCACGCGCTTACTGCGACATATGAGTTATTGGCTGCTTGAGAACTTACGTAACGATCTGGATATAGAGCGTGCGGTGTACCGCTACGCAACCAAGGTCGCGGAATTACTGCGAGAACTTGGCAAAGTGTTGGGTAAGACTGAAAATGAAAAATATAAGGCGCTCCACTCTGAACTCGTGGCACAGCGGGTTCCAAATAATCTAGCCACACGAATTGCATCGTTAGAAGCACTACACTCGGCGTTGGATTTAGTCGAAGTTTCGACCGTAACCGGTCTAAATATGCGCGACGCCGCCATAGCCTACTATGCGGTGAGTGAGAGTATCGGACTTGGCTGGATCCGCGAACAAATTGAATTGCTCGTCGTTGATGGTCATTGGCAAGCCGTGGCACGCGGGACTTTGCGTGATAACCTTTATGCGCTGCAGCGTAAAATTTGCATTGCAGCCCTTAAGCACAAGGGGCGAACCCCGGTTGATCGTGTCCAGCATTGGATGGGACTGCATTGTACAGAAGTGGAGTCTTTGCAACGCGTGGTGGTGGACTTGCGAACCGATAGAACTCCCGATTTTGCAACGCTATCGGTTGCAGTGCAATCCGTTAGACGGCTCGTGGAAGATTGAAGCTGCCAATAATTGGGAGAATTTATTGTCTGGTAAATTAATATTAGTCCGCCATGGACAAAGTACTTGGAATGTCGAGAACTTATTCACTGGCTGGCATGATGTTGACCTAAGTGCGCAAGGCATCTTGGAGGCACAAGCCGCGGGAGCGCAGTTAATCCAAGCAGGCCTAACACCGCATATCGCTTTTACTTCGGTTTTAAAACGTGCGATTCGTACTTTATGGTTAATACTCGATACTACAGATCGTATGTGGATTCCGGTGACACGTACTTGGCGACTCAATGAACGGCACTATGGAGCCCTGCAAGGACTCGATAAGGCTCAAACAGTGGCGCAATACGGCGAGGCGCAGGTCAAAATTTGGCGCCGCAGCTACGACACTCCGCCTCCCGCATTGAATTATGATGATCCGAGACATCCACGCTTCGATCCGCGCTACGCCGATATTGATCCCAAATTATTACCCACGGCAGAATCCTTGGCGGATACCCTGGCGCGGGTGCGTCCTTTCTGGGACTTAAGCATCGCGCCCGAGCTTCGATGCGGCAAGGATGTCCTCATTGTCGCTCACGGCAATTCCCTGCGAGCTCTCGTCAAAATGCTCGATGGCATGTCTGAAGCAGACATTTTGGAATTCAATATCCCCACCGGAATACCGATGCTGTTCGAACTAGACCAGCAACTACAGCCGTTAAGTCGGCGATTTCTCGGCGATCCCGCTGCTATTGCAGCAGCCCAAGAAGCCGTTCGCCAACAAGCTTCACGCCGCTAGCCTTATGAATCGGGTGCCACCGTAACTTTTAAGCCACTAAGAGCTTCAGTAAAATCCACCTGACAGGAGAGCCGCGAGTTCGCCGGCCTGAAATCAGATAGCTCTCGCAGCAAGTCCGATTCGTCACTCTGTTGCTTAGGCAATCGTGGCACCCAACTATCGTCCACATAAATATGACAAGTAGCGCAAGAACAAAGGCCACCGCAAATCGCCGCAACCCCGTAGTCTAATTCCCGCAATATTTCCATAAGTTTAAGACCCGGCTTCGCCTCAATACTGTGTTCCTTGCCATCACGATCCACTACCGTCATTTGCGCCATTGACTGCTCCAATTATCGTTCTCGGGCGTCATTGCCCGAACCGCTAGTCTGCCGGAACTCGTGCTCCACCACTTAAGTTTCGGTACGTAAATGCGCTGCCAATCGGGATTGACGCTCTAAAATGTTGGCGCTGCTTAAAACCTCAGCCGGTTGCAAATTGAGCTGACCCCACAGCAAGCAAACGTACTCATAGAGCCAAATCAAATTTTGAAACAACTGCCATTCACCACCGCTGGGCGGACGCTCTAAATAACTCTGCAATAGATAATTACTGAGAGTCGGCTCAAACTCATTGGCAGCGCTCCATCCCGCCAAATCCCACCACGGATGCGATACATGGGAGTACTCCCAATCGATCGCTACCAGCACCCCTTGGTTGTCAATTATATTACCCACATGTAGATCACTGTGGCAAAGCACCAGCGCTTGCGCGGCCGACTGATCGAAAACGCTTAAGCGTCTGTCGGCTACTTCTCTTAAGTCCGACAAGTCATCATGAAATTCTGAAATTTCTCTCAGTTGCTTCCGGTATGCCATCACCCATTGCAGCGGGCTTACCGATCGAGCAGGCTGCGGTATTGACAGCCGTTGAATACCTTTCACAAATCCAGCCACTTTGACAATATTCGCGGCCAGCCGCACCTGTAGAGCGGTCAATGAATGCCCTGCGACCCAGCGTGTTACCAATACTCGATCAACTACGTCGCAATATACGAGTGACGGCGCGAGGCCAATAGCACTCGCTAGTTCCAGCACGCGAGACTCCCACAGGGGGTCTTGTTGCTGATTTTTGGCACGAGACAGGCGAAGCGCATAGTGAAATCCATCCCGTTGCACTTGGTAGGTTTCGTTGACCAACCCTACCTCAATTCGACAAATCTTAAGCTCACCATTACCGGGCACGAAACGCCGCGCCAGGGTTTCGACGTTAGGTGACAAAATAATAGAGTATGTTTAGCATGTTCTATCTCAGTGTAGCTTAGCCGGAGATTTCATCTTGCGCATTTTTCAAGTTGACGGCTTTACCGATATCCCATTTACGGGCAATCCAGCCACCGTAATTCTGGATGCCGAGGCACAAAGCGACAGCCAATTGCAGACCATTGCGCGCGAATTCCCGCATGCCGAAACGGCATTTGTACTGGCGGCGCATAACGCGAACCACGACATTCGGTTACGTTTCTTTAATTCGCGTAAAGAGGCACCGTTTGTGGGTCACGCAACAATCGCTGCCCACGCCGTCTTATTCGCCACCGGGCGACGCGGCACAGGCATCTGCCGACAATATTCGAGCGCCGGTATCCTAGACGTAACGATTCGCGAATCGACCATTGAATTTCGTCAAACCCGCCCGCAGCTTGAGGCGCCCCTACCCCTTAAGACAACCCAGCGAATCGCGGCAGCCCTTGGAATCGCGCCAGAAGCATTACACAAACACCTCCCTACGAGAATTGCTCGCAAAGGTAGCTCGCGTTTACTAATGCCTATCTGCGATCTAACCGTCCTCGACTCACTGACACCTAACTTTGAAATTCTGATGGAACTCGGAAGTGAAATTGGCACCGAGGGCTTTTTTGTCTTCGCCCTGAATCGTACTGCTGAAATCCTATCAACCCATTCGCGCATGTTTTGTCCGGCTTTGGGTATTCTGGAGGATCCCGTCAGTGGTAACGCGCATTCGATGCTCGCAGCCTATCTATGGGAACATGCGCTGTTCGAAAGCGAATTTGAAGGTTTTGTAGGTTACCAAGGCCAGCAGATGATGCGCCCAGGAAAGGTCAGTGTCAGAATCGAAATCGCTCAGGGCGAATTTGTTGCCGCGCAGATAGGTGGCAATGCCGTCATTGTCAGCGAAGGAGTGCTACTCGGAAGTTCAAGCTAATTCTTTTCGAGCACACTCCAACCACTGTGCTTGAGCCTTGCGATAGTGCGGCGGAGCCAACGCAGCACTGTCCAATAAATCTATAAATATTTGTTGCGATTGATCGATTTTGCCACGACGTTTTAATAGCAAAGCATAGCGAAGCTTTGCCTCGGCACCTGGAAAGCTCGGTGCAATTGCGGCATAGGCACGTTGTGCCTCATCAAGTGCTTCTAGTTGCTCAAGCGTACGTGCGTACAACAAGCGCTCATCCGTGGATTTGAAATCCGTATTGTGCAATTGAAGGCGTTCGAGCGAACTTCGCGCTGCCGCGAAGTCTTGTTTAGCAAACTGGGCATGCGCCAAACCCAGAAGCAGCGTGGGATCGTGTTCAAATATGCCCTTCAAACCGCTCGCATAGGCATCAATACTCAAGTCAAATTGACTCCGCTCGAAGTATTCTTCGGCTAGGCGACGTCGCGCATCAAGATTGCCCGAAATCTGCACTTCGGCGCTCGCTCGACGTAAATCTCGATTCGGGTCCAGCATTCGCTGTACGCCGGTTTTAGCGCGTCGCGCGCCACGCCCTGCCACGACGTCCGGGAGTATTTCCGCCGCCACATAGGCTACCCATCCGGCTCCGGGAATTAAAGCGATAGCCCATATCCATAAAGAATTTCGTCCAGTCTTTATGACATGCACTATTAAGCACCCCTGGATAACGAGCGATAGGATTGAAGCCGCGACTATCGGCACTAAAGGGATCTCCGGAATTCAAGAAATATTTGAATTATTATTCTAGCATTCCAGCGACAACTGGGACGCCGATTTCTTCCCGTATGTTTAAATTATGCGAATTCGCCGCTCAACTTCGCCACACTTCGACCAACCGATACTGGTCATCGAATATCCCAAAACTTGCTGTGAGTGCGGTTCCACCGTTACTTCCATTTCACAGCCATGGAGCCCTACTGGCGCACCAGGCGGTGTCGCCGGTAAAAACCACACATAAACTTGTCGAGTAGGCGTCGTATCCACTTTTCGCGGATCACCGAAGGCTTCTTGTAATCGATTGACCGACTTCCCAACGGTTTCAGCGACGATTCGGGGAACCGCACGGACTGCATAACCTGAACTCGCGCAACCACCCAAGACAACCAAAGTCATGGAAAACACAAGCGATAGCTTAAGCGACATAATATTACACCGGCTGCAGGAATGAATCGCAACGGTATGCCAAGCCCCTCACGCTTAAGTCGACTGAGTTCGCAGAATCCAAGACTAGCGGATAAATAAACCGCTTATGTTGAAAGCGTGTCTCCGGGCAAAATTAAGCCAGGCGCAAGTCCAGGCTCAAAGTGGTGCGCCTGGTATATCGGCGTGAAATCACGACCGTATGCGTCCTGAAATAACTGCTCAAAACTATCGATAACAAAATACGTTTTTTGATAATCGTCAATGAAGTAGTCGGTGCGCATCACACGCTCAAGGTTAAAGTTGATTCGAGTCGGTAGCGGGCTTTCTATGCAGTAGCGTGTCTCTCCTGCCGACGATAAAATACCGGCTCCGTATGCGCGCAATTCAGCACCCGCTCGTATCAGTCCAAACTCCACCGTATACCAATATAGGCGAGCCAGCATTTTGAGGCCCCCCGCATCTTCCGCCTTGCGACCGGCGACCCCGTAGGCCTGCACAAAGTCGGCGAATATCGGATCACAAAGCAAGGGTACATGGCCAAAAAAATCGTGAAAAATATCGGGTTCGACCAAATAGTCCATTTCCGCTGGAGTACGCAACCAAACCGTCACCGGAAATCGTCTCTCTGCCAAATGCGCAAAGAATTGCAGTTCAGGAATTAAACCCGGCACTCCAACCACCTGCCACCCGGTCAGTCGTTTTAAGATCCGATTAGTCTCCTCAAAGCGCGGAATACTTGAGGCGATTTCCAAGCATTTCAGCCCAACTAAGAATTGGGGAGCACCGAAGGTTTTTACCAGTTGTAATTGGCGGTTGAACAGGCGTGACCATAAAGTGTGTTGTTCAACCGTGTAATTAGGCCAGCTCTGATCCACGCAATAATCGGATCCAGCCTGGGTATAGTCGCCGCGCAACTTCATAGCAAATATCCTTTAAACTTAAGTTTCCTTAATTGATTAGGCTACCGCAAATTGGCGCTTGGGGGACAGCGTAAGCTCTAACGCCGCCTCTGGCCACCGGGCGGGCCAAAGAGTGACTAAACCATTAGATTTTGACTCCCCAAAGCGTATACTTCGTCGACTATTTTATGCTGGGCCGACCGGAGTTGTTAATGCAGACACCATCCACACCTGAATCGCCGACACCCACCCCGGCGGCAGCTGACCATAGCCGGTGGAAATATCAAAAATTGCTGCAACCATTCACTGTGGATAAAGAAATCGCGGTGCCGATTATATGGTTTTTATTGGATTGGTTGGTGTTAGGCGCTGCAATCGCGAGCCTACTCATCGTGGATGCGTGGTGGGTGAAAATATTTTCGTCCTTGGTCGCGGCAATTTGGATAGCCCGCCTTTTCGTGATTGGCCATGACGCGTGTCACGGGTCCTACACTCGCAATAAGACTTTAAATAAATGGATTGGCCGGATTGCATTCCTGCCATCGTTGACACCCTTCAGCCTATGGGAGGTTGGCCATAACCTCGCACACCATGGTTTTACCAATCTTAAGGGACGAGACTATGTGTGGACGCCCTATTCGCCTATTGAGTTTGCGAAGCTCCCGTGGTTACGACGGCAGCTCGAACGCGTTTATCGCAGCGGTGTGGGCCAAGGGGCTTATTACATGGTCGAAATGTGGTGGAAAAAATTGTTCTTTCCGAACGGCAAACATGTAAGTATTCGCCGCACCAGCTACACGGTCGATAGTCTACTGGTGGCGAGCTTCGGCGCGCTATGGGTTGGCGGACTCATCGCTTGGGGGTTATATAGTGGGCGATCTGTTGTTTCGTTGCTGATATTTGGTTTTGCGGTACCGTTCTTTTTATGGAATTGCCTGATGGGTTTCGTGATTTATGTGCAGCACACCCACCCGCGAGTGGCCTGGTACGAGCGTCGGGACGAATGGACTGCTAATGCCGGATATGCCACCACCACCGTGCATGTGAAACTTATGCAACCACTCGATGGCCTCATCCATTACATCCTGGAACACGGTGCCCACCACGTCAACATGGGCATACCGCTGTATCGCATTAAGGAAGCACAAGCTCGCCTTACGGCGACTTTGGATGAGCGATTGAACTCAGAGGTATTCACGTGGCGCTATTATTGGAACACCGTTAGACGCTGCAAGCTGTACGACTTTGCCCAGCATGTATGGACTGATTTCGACGGTCACATTACCTCTAAGCCGGTCATTCTCAGCCGCTAATTAGATCTATTTCAATTGCAGAGCATGGTGCCGCAGATGGTCCGCCATAAAGGTTTGGATGAAGTAATACCCATGATCATAGCCTTGCTGCATTCTTAGTTCGAGCTTCTGGCCAACCTGGGCCGCCGCCGCTGCGAACTTTT
Source organism: Gammaproteobacteria bacterium (assembly GCA_043784265.1). Taxonomy (GTDB): domain Bacteria; phylum Pseudomonadota; class Gammaproteobacteria; order Steroidobacterales; family Steroidobacteraceae; genus Bog-1198. The sequence continues at coordinate 40,681 of JAYVYN010000133.1, forward strand.
GTGGCATTAATTGTTCTACTAGAAACTTATCCGCCGAGCCCTGATCAATTAGAATCGGCCCGGGGTGTGCGCCGCGCATGACAAGCTCGGTGGCATCATATTGACACCAAAGTTGCTGGTCACCTCCTAGGTAATTCCTAAACGCCTTTTGACCCCACGGACACTGGGTAGGTGCAGCTATGGGCGCAAAGGCCGACACCGACTTATACAAACCCGGATTGCGCAGCGCGCAGGTTAAGGCGCCGTGTCCGCCCATAGAGTGTCCGAAAATACCCATAATCCCTGTCAGTACCGGCAAATTGGCCAAAACCAACGCTGGCAATTCCCGAGTCACGTAACTATGCATCCGGTAATGCTCGGCCCAAGGCGCTTGGATGGCATCCACATAAAACCCGGCCGCGTAACCAAAATCCCAACTATCAGCATCCCCGGGGATTCGTGGTTCGCGCGGGCTGGTATCGGGTGATACCAGCATCAGACCCAACTCTGCCGCTACTTTTTGAGCATGACTCTTAATCGGAAAAGTCTCTTCGCTACAGGTAAGTCCGGATAGGAAATAAAGCACCGGCACTTTCCCGCTGCGTGCCTGGGGCGGCAGGTAAACCGAAAATTTCATGGGGCCACGCGTCTCCAGGGAATCGTGCTGGTAAAAGCGTTGTGAACCGCCATAACAGGCGTGCTCAGACAGCAGACTAAGTGCGGTCATTAGTAGACCACCACACTGCGAATCGATTCACCCGAATGCATCAAATCAAAAGCTCGATTAATATCCTTAAGCGGCATTTTATGAGTAATCAAATCATCAATATTGATTTTTCCATCCATATACCAATCGACAATTTTTGGCACATCGGTACGTCCGCGCGCACCTCCAAAGGCGGTGCCCTTCCAAGTTCGACCCGTGACCAATTGAAAGGGTCGGGTACTGATTTCTTTACCCGCCCCGGCAACTCCTATGACCACCGACACGCCCCAACCTCGATGACAACACTCGAGCGCCTGACGCATAAGGTCGACATTACCCACACACTCAAAACTATAGTCAGCACCCCCATCGGTGAGCGCCACTAAATACGCGACGAGATCGCCACCGACCTCTTTCGGATTCACAAAATGCGTCAGCCCAAATTTTTCAGCCAAGGCCTTGCGTCCGGGGTTCACATCCACCCCAATTATTTTATTGGCGCCTACTAAACGTGCGCCTTGAATGACATTAAGTCCAATGCCGCCCAAACCAAATACCACGACGTTAGCCCCGGCTTCCACCTTCGCCGTATTAATGACCGCACCAATACCGGTGGTCACGCCGCAGCCGATGTAACACACCTTGTCAAAGGGAGCGTCCTTGCGTATTTTCGCCACTGCAATCTCAGGCAGTACTGTAAAATTAGAGAAAGTAGAACAGCCCATATAATGGTGCACCAAATCCTTACCGATCGAAAAACGACTGGTGTTATCCGGCATCAACCCCTTACCCTGAGTTGCGCGTATAGCGGTGCAAAGATTGGTCTTATGCGATGTACACGACTTACATTGACGACACTCTGGTGTATACAAGGGAATCACGTGGTCGCCCTTGACGACGGAGGTCACTCCAGGCCCTACATCGACGACAATGCCGGCACCTTCATGGCCTAATATAACGGGGAATAGGCCCTCCGGATCCGCACCTGAGCGAGTAAATTCGTCGGTGTGACAAACTCCACTGGCTTTGATCTCTATTAGAACCTCTCCGGCTTTAGGACCCGCTAATTCAACCTCCAGTATTTCAAGCGGTTTCCCGGCAGCAGTCGCAACACCAGCTTTCGTTTTCATTTAGGCATATCCTTGGGGGAAGGTACAATTTAAGTACGCTACCCTAAAACAACCTGAGAAGACTTGGAAGTGGAATATGAATATTGAGTTGTCAGCGCTTGAAGCCCGAGTAATAGGCTGTCTTATCGAAAAAGAGGTTACAACCCCTGACCAATACCCGCTTTCCATTAACGCTCTGACGAATGCCTGCAATCAGAAGACCAACCGCGACCCCATACTTGAGCTTACCGAAAGTACCGTACAACAAACGGTAGACGCGCTCATGAAAAAACACTGGGTCAGCGACAAATCAGCCGGCTACGGCGGCAGGGTGACCAAGTACAAACACCGCTTCTGTAACACTGAATTTGGACCGTTGAAATTCTCAAAACAGGAGCTGGGCATTATTTGCGTATTATTGCTGCGGGGACCCCAAACACCAGGCGAATTGCGCACTCGCACCCATCGTCTATGCGAATTTACCGACTCGGTTCAAGTCGAAGCCACGCTGAAAGATTTGTTGTCACGCGAAGACGGACCCTTCATTGCCCGCTTGGCGCGACTGGCCGGAGCGCGCGAATACCGCTATGCACACCTCTTCACGGGTCTGATTGAGTCAGCACCTGAAACCGAACTCGAATCCGAACAAATCGCACCCTTCAGTGTAGGTCAACGCCTAAGTGTCCTCGAACAAGAAGTTGCGACTTTGCGAGCCGAAATCATGGCACTCAAAGCGTCCTTGCATAACTAACGCGATTTTAGCTAACGCGATTTTAGCCACTGTTCGAACGCGTCGATAGCTGCGACACTCATGCCACGCGCAGCAATCTTATGCTCAGCCAACCATTTGCGCATGCTGAGTAACAGTTTATCGGCGAGTCCATGTTCATGATTGGCGAGATCCAGGTAAGCGGTCTTGGCTTCATCGAGCCGATCAATCGCTAAATTCGCCTCGCCGCGATGAAAAATAGCGTCGTACAAATCAGACTTCAGTGCCAGCGCGTGATTGTAATCATCAATAGACTCGGCATACGCTTCGAGACGTAGATGCACATAACCCACACGGCTCCAGGCATCCACCATATCCCCTTTATTTCTAAGCGCCTCGGTAAACTGGTCCAACGCTCGGTTGTACGCATCGCCGACTTTCTCCAACGCACGGGCTTTTTTGTCGGCGTTGGGTGTTTGAGAAGCAAGTGTTTCAAACTCTGCGGCCTTGTCTATAGACTTAACGCCTGCGGCATAAGCTTTTCTTGCCGCTATTTCAGGCTTCTCTTCATGCACACTGGCGGCCCCATCTTCGCCCGATTGCTCGCCTGGACCGCGCCCGGGTCTCTGCACACCACCCCCCGCGCCGGCGCCAACACCGGGCATTTGCGCAGTGCTGACGTTCCCTAGAATCAGTGATGCTACGCATCCGATAAAAATAGTTCTCATATCACGATCCTTGATCTTGACGCTGTGCCGCCTGTATTCCGATTTGTACGGTAGCGGTGGCGATACGCACTTCTATCAAGAAAGCCAGCAAAGCTGCGGCCAGCGATAGCATCGATACTATAAATAAAATAGCAATGAAGGCTGACAATTCCCAACGTACAAAGGCATTAACGAACAGCATTACCACGACCAGCGCGATAGCCAAGGCGGAAATCGTAATCAACGTAATAGCAGCGTTGATGTAGCCTGAGCGACGTGACAATGCCTGTAGCATCCCCGGAAGATCGCGTCGCTCATTCGGATCAGATCTGGCCAGTTGATCCTCCATCGCCCTCGCGCGATCAACGATGCGCGCCAAACGACTAGTCAACACATTGAGTGTAACGCCGATAGCAGAAATCATGAAAATCGGGGTCAAAGCCACCTGAATGAGGTGGGCAATATCGGGACCTTCATCTAATCCGTTCATTTAGTCCGCCCACTTAACGATACCCCAATACCAAGTCCCTAAAATCACAAAGCCAAATGCGATTCGGTACCAAGCAAATATTTTAAAATTATGCCCACTCACGTAGCGTAGCAAAGCCTTGAGCGCAATAGCCGCGCTCACAAACGAGGCTATAGACCCTACGGCAATGACCGATAGATCATTAAAATTCAGGGAATGTCGCGCCTTAAATAATTCCAAAAAAGTCGCCGCAAATATCGTTGGAATAGCCAAAAAAAACGAAAATTCAGTGGCCGCTTGCCGCGACAATCCGCGCAGTAATCCACCCATAATAGTGGCTCCCGAACGCGACGTACCGGGAACCATCGATAAAGCCTGTGCAAACCCCACCCAAACCGCATCGGAAGGCCGCACCTCATCCACGCTTGTTGCACGCACCACACGCGAGCGACTTTCAATCCATAAAATAATAATCCCGCCAATAATGAATGCCAATGCAACCGGGATAGGTTTAAACAAATAGTGTTTGATCGTGTTCACGAATACCACCCCAATGAGGGCAGCAGGCAGAAACGCCAAAATAATATTGGTGGCAAAATGACGTGATTGAACATTAGTGGAAAGCGTACCAACGACCTTAAGTAGGCGTTGCCGAAACTCCCAACAAACGGCAAGAATGGCTGCGAACTGAATCACCACCTCAAATAACTTACCTTTCTCGTCATTCCAATCTAACAAGCTGCCGACGACTATCAAGTGTCCGGTGCTGGAGATCGGCAGGAATTCTGTAAGGCCCTCCACAATACCCATGGTCAAGGCCTTACCCGCAATCATCAAATCCATACAAGTTCCCCAGACGCCTAAAAAAAACGCCCCGGCCACCGTGAGGCAACCGGGGCGTTATCGCACCAATAATTACTTGGCAGCAGGAGCAGCTTCCATAGAAGACGCTGCCTTCTTATGGTGCTTTCTGTGGTGATGCTTGGCTTTCGGCGCATCCATAGACGCAGCAGGCGAAGCAGCGGCAGCGGCAGGCGCCGCAGCGGCAGGCGTGTCAGCGGCCATTACGCCAGCGGCGAGACCAAAGGTTAAAAGAGCAGAAACAATCAGGGTACCGGACTTCTTCATAAAATCTCCAACAGGTGTATTAAATAGCGGTGGAAAGGATACGCTGGATCTGATTATTTCAGCCGACATGAAGATCATTTCACAATTCTTAACGCTCTGTGACTTTTTGGTCGGTCCGGATGCGCCAAATCAGATATCCCACAATGACGAGGTTGACAGTTAGTAAACTCGCCTTGCCGATTGTGGGTCGGTGAAACAACTCCCAAAGCTCAAGCGGCACCAATGAGCCGGTGATAACGGTCGTCATCCATTCGGCCCAGCGTCGACGCATCCAAAGGCCGACGCCCTCGACCGCAAAAACGGCAGCATAGGCTAATGTCACAAAACCTAAGGCATGGATCCTGGAGGGGTTGAGGCCGCTGAACCATACCAAAGCCTTGATTGCCCACTCGTGTTCGAGCCCGGAGGGTAATGTCGTCGCCCAGGAGTAAATTTTTGCGACAAAGAATTCATCGCGTAGGCGCAACGCCCCGTAGGTCGCGGCCAACATCATGACGACCTTGGCAAGCTTAAAAACCGCGATGGTACGCAGCACGCCAAAGCGCTGCGGCGCTTGCGAGGAAGGGCTCGGCATCATTTAAGCCTGGCCTGCCGCCGGTTGAAACTCTAAAGTTGCGTCAAGCAATGCCGGAATATCGAATACCGCACGTTCACCCGTCATTATTAAAGGCGCAACTCCAGCCGCCGCAACCAATGCCGCCGGGACCTGAATCTTGTCGCGTTCGCGAGTAACAGTCCAGGTCTCCAACCGTTTATCCTGGAAAGCGAGGTTAAGAGCACCCCAGCGTAGTAACGCCGCCCGCGCTAAAGGCGTATCACCGCCCCATTGACGATGCGCAAGAGACAAGGCCGTAGCCGCGGCGATTTCGTCATGCGGCAAGCGCATCAAATCTTGGATATATTTAACCATCTCATCGGGGGGTACATGCAAGGCTAACTCGGGCGTACCTGATTCATTCATAAGATTGACAGTCTACGTCGG
>JAYVYN010000134.1:0-4602 GCA_043784265.1 Gammaproteobacteria bacterium
CGCAAACGCCAGCAACAGGAGCGCTTCGATCCGGTCGCCGAGCAGCAGATAGACCACGCCGCCACCGATCAGCAGCGCGAACATCGGTTGACGAACAACTTCCCAAATGATGCGCAAAAATCCGCGATGTTCGGGCGTCGGAAGTTCGTTATAGCCGTCCGTTGTCAATCGAATCTTTGCTGCCGCAGAAGTCAATCCCAACATCGGATCCGAAGGAATCATCTCAGAGTTCCTTTGAGCAACATCCGTCGACTCGCTGTGTGATGCACGGGTCATGACCAATTCTGCGCAATGTCTTGGCTTCGCAACTTAATGAGCGTCTCATTTCGGTAATCGGAACATCGAGTCTGGCAGGTTTTATGCAAGCTAGTGTTTAGGAATTACCCGTATATCAACATCACCTGTCCAGATGTATCCTTAAGGTATCTTTATTATCGGTTGCCTAGAAGCCAATATATGCAGCAGTCGCCGGCTTGCTCAACACCCCGCAGTACGATCTTAAGACCTGTATTGTTGGGCGTGTTGGTCGTCGTCGTCGGGGTTGCGTGCCTAGATGTTCTGACTCCCTTCGTGGCGGCGATCACGTGGGCTGCGATACTGGCTTATATCAGCTGGCCGCTGTATCAACGTGTCCGCAAGCTTTTCGGCAGGTTCACAACTGTAGCGGCTTCAGTGATGACGCTACTAATGACCGGTGCGGTGGTAATACCCCTGCTTTGTATACTCGTTCTAGTCAGCGAAGAACTCATCGTCGCATATCGAGCGCTTGTCCATTTATTGGGCGACACTCCTTACACATTACCCGGCTTCATCCAACGTATACCCTGGCTGGGCGAGTCACTGCAACAACAAATTGATCACTATTCAGGTGAGCCGATTGTACTCATGCATCAGGCGGGCGTTTGGGTGCTGACGTGGGCAAGTGAACTTACTGCGCTGGCGGGCGGAATCGGACGCAACCTTGCGAAATTGATCGTCACGATAGTAACGGTGTTTTTCTTCTATCGCGATGGCGAAAGCATTTTGCTGCAGAGCCGCCGCGTTGTTGGGCGGTTCTTCGATGATCGCCTAGAGCCGTATATCGCGACGCTAGCAACGATGACGCGGTCTGTGGTCTATGGGCTGGTCGTCACGGCGTTCGCTCAAGGACTGATTGCGAGTATCGGGTATGCGATCGTGGGAATTCAGGCGGCCATTCTGCTCGGCGCTCTGACGGGAATCCTATCCGTGGTGCCGATGCTCGGTACGGGTGTCGTGTGGGTCTCATTAAGTGTCTATCTAGCGGTAACAGGACATCTCTTGAAGGCCGTGATTCTTTTAGTTTGGGGTGTGTTGCTCGTTCACCCCACAGATAACGTGCTGCGTCCTTTGCTCATCAGCAACGCGACGCATGTTCCGTTTCTGCTCGTGATGTTTGGCGTGCTGGGCGGCTTGTCGGCGTTTGGACTAGTCGGGGCTTTCGTCGGGCCGATCATTTTGGCCGTCGGGCTAGCCACTTGGCGCGAATGGACAGCGTGACTGAGACTTCAAACAGCATTATTTCTTATACAAGTGCATAAAGGAGAATGGATATGCTGATTCAAGACATGTCTAGAGAGTCGAGTGTTATTCTTTTAAAATCTGCTGATGTCGGCCGCATTGCGTGCGCGCAGGGATCTCAACCCTACGTCACACCGTTCACCTTTGTATATAATAACGACTTTATCTATAGCTTCGGGACCGTTGGAAAGAAGATCGAATGGATGCGCGTCAATCCGTTGGTATGCGTGGAAGTCGACATAATTGTTAGTCGCCAAGAATGGCAAACGGTAGTGATATTCGGTCGATACCAAGAATTGCCAAAAACAGAGGAATTGGACGAAGTGCAGCGCTTCGCGCACCAGATATTGGCTAAGAAGGCGAATTGGTGGGAGCCCGGCTTCGCAAAAACTCTTAAGGACGGCGTGCAACGCCCGCTTGAGCCAATTTTTTTTCGGATCATTATCGATGAGCTCCACGGTCACCAAGCCATTCCGGATGCCAACATTCACGACTAATTACAGAAAATCTACTCAGCCTCACGCCGCACTGATATGAAAAATGGGCGAATATTGCGACGGGCGTTGCGCCGATCTAACCTAAAGTGGAAGAGGTGAGGTCGAAATGAATTCTGGTCCGCGTCGCGCGCGCGGTCCCTTAAGGCGAAAGTTCGCGGGTTTCACGACGAGGAGGTCGCAGCGCAGTTTGTCTAAGACGCTCTCAGCTGTGTTGCCAATAAAAAATCGCCTTAATGCAGACCGCGACACCGACCCCATAACGACGATCGCGCTGCCCGTTTTGCTTGCAGTCGCGGGAATTACGTCGGCAGGATCGCCCGGCAGTAAATGACGGCGCAAACTAGGAATAGTTGTCTTTTTTAGCGCATCGTTAAACGTTTTGCGCGCTTCACGTTCGCCGTCTGCCAGCAAGCTTTTCCGACGTTTCGTGTCAAATGTCGCTGTGGGTGGAAGCGAGCGCGGCAGGTAGGCATGTACGACGCCTAGCGAGCCACGCAATGCACGGCCGACTTGTGCACCGTAATCGAGAATTCGTGGGTCGAGTGCACTCGACTTGGCGTGCGTATGAGCCGGATCGATTGCCGCAAGCATCTTGGGCCGGCGGTAAGGCGTCGCAGTCTTGACCAGTAAAACCGGTACTGGACTTAATCGTAAAAGCTCCCAGTCTGTGTAGCCCAGCAAACCAGGCAAGCGATGCCGTGCACGACACGGTGCAACGATCAAGTCAGCTTTTATGGCGACAGCCCGGCGCAGGATCGCTTCGGCCGGCGGATAGTCCCACGCCGCAGCGGTGGTCACCGTCAGGCCGCCCGATCGCAGTGGCGCCGCTAAGCGTTCCAGACCTTCGATCGCCGGGCGCCGGGCATTGGCCTTGACGTACCTAAGGGTATTTTGTGAACTAGCCAGAGTTTCGACCGTAATGGGAATAGCTAGATCGTGGAAGAGTTCAAGTTTTGCGTTGAGCGCTGCGGCTAGTTGGGCAGCCTTCTTAACAACCGGTAAAGATCGTGCCGAATAGTCTCTAACGGGGACAAGAATGCTAGTGATAGTTTGCATGACGATCAACGCCTCCAGTACGACTCTGCACCTCAATCTTCGCAGGTCGCTTAAAAGTTGCATATCCGTACTTTTACCGATAAACGATCGATTTCCCTTATGTCCACTATGGAGTTTTTAGGTACCGCCAACGATAATTCGCAATAGTTTTGGGTCTGCTGATGCCGGAATTAACAAGACCAGCGCGATACTGCCGAGGGTGCCGAAGGTAGCGCCGTAATAAAATACAGCCGTATGACCAATCTGATCCCAAAGCAATCCAGCGACGATACTAGCAAACAGTTGCGCTAGACCCACGGTGGAACTGTACCAGCCGATGCCGCTCGCGCGCAGATGCTCCGGAACAAAGTCGGACGCGAACGCCTTGCCGACCGCGCGAAATATTCCCTGATATAACCCGTAAAAGGCAAAACACGCAGCAATGAAATACCTATTGTCCGTCATGGCGAAGCCAAAATAGGCGATCACGAAAACGACAAAACCAGCGAGTAGGGTATTTCGTCGTCCCCACGTGTCGGAAAACCAACCCGCCGGATACGACACCAAGGCAGCCACCAAATTAAATGCGGCATATATTAGTATTGTCGTTTTCAGGGAGAATCCCAGATCTTGTGTGTGCAGGATCAGGAATGATGTACTAGAGTTGCCCAGTACGAATAAGGCGGTTACCAGCAGATATTTCCAGTAGGCCATCGGAAACTGCCGCAGGCTGATATCGCTCTTCGAATTCGCGCCGACCGGAGTGTGTTTCTCCGTTACGAGCAGAACAATAAAAAACGCCAGCAAAGCGGGGACGATCGCGAGGTAGAAAACGACGCGCAGGGGGCAATGCAGCGTATAAAGCAATATGACGGCGAGCACCGGTCCAAGGAACGCGCCCGCGTTATCGCCCAGGCCTTCAATTCCGAAAGCTTTGCCCCTGTTCTTTTCATCCACTGAAGACGCGATGAGTGCATCGCGCGGTGGGGAGCGGGTGCCAGCACCCAGTCGGTCCAGCAAGCGTGCGGCGAATAGGGCTTGCCAGATAGTGGCAATCCCCATGAGAGGCTTGGCGAGCGCTGAAAGTAAATAACCAGTCAGCGCAATGGCCTTGCGTTTTTGCAGTTTATCCGACAGCGCGCCAGAAAATCCCTGTACGACATTTTGAGTGGCTTGAGCAAAACCATCCACTAGGCCGATGATACTGCCGCTTGCTTTAAGAGTTTGAGTCAGAAAAACCGGCAAAATGGGGTACAGCATCTCAGTGGAGATATCAGTGAAGAGGCTTGAGAAGGCCAGAAGAAAAGAATCTTTTGTTAGCCCCGCAAAATATTGCCGAAACCTATCACGGATTCGGTGTTTGCGCACTCGGTCAGAGTACGCGAGCGGCGATGCGAGATGGGGTCCGCGATCGCGGTGCAGAGACCTTGTTCAACATCACGCAGTCCCCAGAATGTAAGCCCGCCGAGGCACCCTCATCCCTGTCGAGATGAAGTTCTAGCCGACAGTCGGAGGATACTCGCACAAGGAC
>JAYVYN010000135.1:0-25225 GCA_043784265.1 Gammaproteobacteria bacterium
CGCGGTGCCAGCGAGGAGGAAAATCGATCGTCGCGTCCAATGGCGAGGAATCGTTGCATCTGTTGACATGTCTCCATTTCCCTCGCGCCTGATCGACCATCTGCCCACGCCGTACCCGGCCTGTTCATCGGACCTTCGGCAAGATAATACACGCACTTCGATGTTTTCGGCCTACGCGAGGTGCGAACGCTGACGCACATTGAGCTGAGTCGTAAGTTTTTTCGCGAAACCGGTTTAGATGTCGCCCAATTGGACCTGCGGATCCGATAGCAGGCTCGGGCCCATCCGCGAACCGTCGGTCGCGACCCTGAACTGCCCATCGCGGACGTCTACTCCGCGGAATCGCAACATCAGATCGCTCTGTAATGTGCTAGCTTGTTTGGCATGACACTCATTCCTATCGGGCAGCACCGATGTTGAACGCCTCTGAAAAGGAGCGCCGTTGAATAGGAGTGTTAACAATGTAGGGTATTGGTGTGGTCTGGCCGCATTCACATCGACCGTGGCTTTCGTGTTCGTGCAGATCCTGCAGGTTGCCGGCCTGCTTCGGTTCCCGGCCGACGAGATTCTAATATACGGAACTTCCCTCTGTATCGTCGTGCCATTCATTCTGGAAATGCTGGCACTTCATCACCTAACAGCGGCGGACAAACAGTTCTGGACCCACGCATCTTTAATCTTCACAATCATTTACGCGGTCTTCGTGACTGCAAATTATGTCGTCCAACTCGCTACAGTGATCCCCGCAAAGCTGAATGGGCTATCCGGAGCCGTTCGAATATTGGAGCAAACCTCCCATTCCTTGTTCTGGGACTTTGACGCACTGGGCTACATCGCTATGGGCTTGGCATGTCTGCTTGCGGTTCCTGCGATCAAGAGCGTCGGATTTGAGCGGTGGGTCCGGCGATCACTCATCGCCAATGCGCTCGTCACACCGCTCATTGGCATCGTCTACTTCTCGCCGACGTTCTCGACCAGGCTACTGTTTCTCGGCTTTCCATGGGCTATCACGGCACCGCTTTTCATGCTGATGCTGGCGATCATGCTCCGCAGAAGACGGAGCGCAATAGCGGCCTGATCACTCCATCGATATACCAGCCACCGGCTGCGGCTGATACGATTCGTTAGGTCTTGGCCGCTTCTAGCCGGTTCCGGAACGCAGATGGGATTGGATCCAGGGAAGCGTTGCGAAGCACCCTTGCATCACCAAGCCGATGACGCCGGGTGCTGATGTGTATTTCGCAAAGTAATGACTGACAGTTTCACCAAAGACCAAGACCGCGAAGCCCAACTCAAGCAACATCAGAACCGCGAAGGCTGCGGCTCCCATAAGAATGCGTGCGCGAGAGTTGCGGCTTACATTGAAGCGCCGAGTACACCACAGTGAAACTCGCCAGCTCACGGCGAGCACGATCGGCGCCTCGATGATCACCGCCAGTAGCGTTCCCAGCCGAGGAGCGACCAGCGTCACTCGGATCGTGCCAACAGCGAAAGCGAACACGAACACGCCTAACGTATAGGCGAAGCCTGCCCAAAACGCGGCTCGCAAATCGATGGAACCAGACTCTTGCGCTTCCAACAGTATGCTCTCTCTGTGGCTGTGAGCGCGCCGGATCGTTCGGGCGCTCTAAAGTTGGTGTCAGCTTAGCGCAGGCCGACAATGGCTGCTTTGTTGCGATCAACTAAGCAAGTTGAATTTCCGCTTGGGGCCGATTGCGCATCTGAATGACTTCTAACTGGCCATAATAGCAGTCACTTGTAATAGTCACTGACCTGGCAACGAAGCCAAAGCTCACGTGCTAGTCGCGAAAGTTATTGAATTGCAGTGGGATTTCGACATCCGCGGTGCGTAGGAAGGCGATCGCTTCTTGTAGATCGTCGCGTTTTTTTCCGATGATGCGCACCTTGTCGCCTTGGATCTGCGCCTGTACTTTCAATTTTGAATCTTTTAGCAAACGTGAAACCTTCTTGCCGGTTTCTGCGTCGATTCCGTGCTTTAGAATCACTTTTTGTTTAGCGCGTGCGAGGTTTACTTCTGGGTCTTTGACTTCGAGGCAAGAAATATCGATCCCGCGCTTGGCAATGCGTAGTTTGAGAATCTCGAGCATTTGTTTGAGCTGAAAATCGGCGGGAGCAATCATGGTCACGGTGCTCTCCTCCAGTTCAAAAGTGGCCTCAGTGCCCTTGAAGTCGAAACGCTGAGCGAGTTCACGAAGCGCTTGGTCGACCGCGTTGGTCAATTCGTGCGTGTCGATTTCTGATACTACGTCAAAGGAAGGCATAAATAACTCCGTAAATTAACGATGCGCGGGGGATTAACGATATCCGCGTGCTTGCAAGGTGAACAATCGAGCGTAGCGGCCGTCGGCCTGCATCAGGGATTCATGGCTGCCGCGTTCGACAATTCGTCCTTCTTCCAGCACTAATATTTGGTCGGTCATGCGTACGGTGGAAAATCGATGTGAAATAACAATCGCGATTCGATTGCGGGTCAATTCACGAAAATGTTCAAATACTTCGGCTTCGGCCCCTGCGTCTATCGCTGCCGTAGGCTCATCCAGCACCAATATATCTGCCTGGTTACGCATGAATGCGCGCGCGAGCGCAATTTTTTGCCATTGACCGCCGGATAATTCGCGGCCGTCTTGAAACCACTTTCCCAGTTGCGTGCGATAGCCTAAGGGTAGCGCATCGACAAACTGTGCTGCTAAGCCTTGTTCGGCCGCGCTACGCCAACGGGTTTCATCGTCGAACGCACGTACATCCCCAGCGCCAATGTTTTCGCCCACCATCATTTGGTAGCGCGCAAAATCTTGGAAAATAACGCCGATTCTTTGGCGCAAGGTGGTTTCGTCCCATTCTTTGAGGTCCATACCGTCCAATAAAATTCGCCCTCGGGTGGGTTGGTACAGTCGAGTCAGTAATTTGATAAGGGTGGTTTTACCTGAGCCGTTTTCCCCTACTAAGGCGAGGCTCATGCCGGGCATGATGTGCAAGTCGATGCCGGTCAGCGCCGCGCTACTGGTTCCTGGGTAGGTAAATTCAACCGCTTCGAAGCGAATACCGTCGCCGGGCTTGGGTCCCACTAGAGATGTTCCTGCGTTGCCGCCGACGGGTTGTTCTAGATATTCAAACAGCGTAGAGAGATACAAGTTATCTTCATACAGACCGCTGACGGCCGAGAGACCTGCGCTGACCGCGGTTTGGCCCTGACGAAACAACATGAGATACATGGTCATCTGGCCTACTGTCATGGCACCCGCGACGGTGACGGCGGCGATCCATGCGTAGCCGCCATACAGCGCTGCGGTGCCGAGTAAACCTAGGCCAAAACCCCAGATATCGCGTCTGAGGGTAAGATCACGGTCTTCGCGATACAGGCGCGTAAAAATTGCGCGATAGCGCGCGAGCAGCGTTGGACCTAGTTGGAACAACATGACTTCTTTGGCAGTGTCTTCACGTGCCATGACTGATTCTAGATAAATCTGCATGCGTGATTCCGGTGCTCGCCAGCGGAATAGTCGAAACGCTTCGCCCGAGAATTTAGTCTCCGCAAGAAAAGCGGGTAACCCGGCGAGCAGCAGTAATGCCACCGCCCAGGGAGAAAATTTAATGAGCAACCCGCCGAAGGACAGTAGTGAAATGGCATTTTGTAGTAAGCCAAAAGTGCGCATTACTAAGCTTAAAGGTCGGCTAGAGGCTTCGCGTCGGGCGCGCGTGAGCTTATCGTAGAACTCCGAATCCTCGAAATGGGTTAGATCCAATGTGAGCGCTTTTTCTAGAATCATCACATTGACGCGTTGACCAAGCTGCGCGCGCAGTAAGGACTGCGCGAGCGAAATGCCCCGCTGGGCCATTGCGATTACTGCTACTAGCAATGCTTCCAGGGCTACCCAGGTCATCACTTCATTGAAATGGCTGGTCCCCGTGCGTTTATGCCACTCGGCCGCATGAATCACCGCGTCGACAATCTGGGCGCCGACATAGGCAATTCCGGCAGGCATTATGCCGGCTACAAGGGTGAGTAGGCCTAAGCTGAGGCTGAGTGCTTTGTTGGTGGTCCATACCAGCGTGAGTGCTCGCCCGCTATAGGCGAATAGGCCAGCAAGGCCGCGCTTTAAGGGGCTATTTTCGGCGATGGCTACTTCACCAGGCGCAGACAAAAAGGATATCGATAGGGTTTACCGTCGCTGACTTGGATTGCTGCAATAATGACTAGCACAAGATTGGTGATACCGAGCAGCCAGAGAAAGATAAAGCCGATTCCAATCACGGTAAAAATCAAAAATCCCAGACCCAGCAGTAACACCGTAATTTGGAAATTGAGGGACTCTTTGGCTTGCTCGGCGACCATCGGCATGACCATTCCCTTGGTTCGCCAGATAATCAACGGCCCCAGGATGGTGAACAGCACCAGACCGCCGAAGGGGATGAAAATTAGGCTACCGCCGCCAAAAATCCATAATATGCCACAAAGATGCGCGGCCATCGCCCAGTTACGTTCTTCAGTATTCATGGCATTTGATTATACCGTAGCCGAGGGCTTATCGTTGTTGTGACATGCGGTCCGCGCGGCTAGGAGCTCGCTAGCTCTTTGCGACCGCCTTCTTACCGGGTTTCAGGAACTTAACCATCACGCGCTGACCGATTAGATAGGGTGTACCGGTGGCCGAGACGACGACTTCTACGACGCGCTCATCGGTGGCTTCGGCGCCGGTCTCCGACTTATTTTTACGCCCGCCGAAAGTTGCGGCAATGCGGATGACCTTGCCTGGGAAAGTTTTAGACGCATCGCTCTCAGAGGTAATTTCTGCTTCTTGGCCGGCATGTACATCAGGTAAAGCACTCTCAATTATTTCCGCGCGGATGATATGAGGAATGGCGGGTTCGAGGTCAAACATGGGCGAAATGTTGAGTGTCGACGCTCCCGAACCCGGATTGGCATAGCGACGCACTATTTTGCCGTCGGCGGGCGCACGAACATTGGTGAGTTCTTCGTTGTAAGAGGCTTGCGCAAGTTGAGTCCTTGCGGTTTGGACGCCGGCTTGCTGGGCTTTCAATTGCGCCTCGGCGGTGGCAATTGCATCACCTGCTTGGTCAAGTTGCTGTTGTGCAATTGCGTTGGACAAAGCTAATTGTTTGAGGCGATCATATTCCCGTCGAGCGGTTTTAAGCGTGATATCGATGACCCCTATTTGGGTCTGTGCCTGAGTCAATGTGGCTTTCGCATTGTCGACAGCTAGTAGAGAGTCTTGATCATCTTGACGCGCCAAGACCTGTCCCTTGGTAACGATTGCTCCTTCTTGTACTAGTACATCTCGCACCATACCGAAACGGCGCGCATCAATTTCAATGAGGCCGCCTTCGACATCGACTTTACCATTGGCAATGGTGGCGTAGGGTGAGGCGGGTGCTGTCACATTTTTCTCATTAGTCTGGGCAGCAGTTTTATGATTACAAGCGCTTAGAAATATGCCACTTAGCAATCCTAAAAATATGCTGACCGATAGACTTAAATTACGCGCCATGGGTCATGCTCGTTGCTGCGGTTTTGTTAAAAGTCGGAGGTTCAGTAATCATTTTGTCGCTCTGAATCTTGCCGTCTTCCATATGAATAATGCGGTCTGCAAAACTCTCCAAACGAGCGTCGTGAGTCACTACGACTACCGCCGCGCCCCGGTCTTTGGCGGCCTGGTGCAACAGTTTAATAATAACTTGACCACTGACAGAGTCCAGCGCAGATGTCGGTTCGTCAGCAAAGATCAATGCGGGAGATTTGGCTAGCGCCCGCGCGATCGCAACCCTTTGTTTTTCGCCCCCCGAAAGCTCAGACGGTTTTTGGCGCAACCGTTGTCCAAGGCCCATGGTTTCCAGCGCTGCCACGGCGCGGGTACGCGCCTCAGTCCTTCCCACGCCACAATACCTGAGTACTTGCTCTACTTGTTGAGTGGCATTGAGTGCCGGGAATAGATTGAACCCCTGAAAAATGAAGCCGCAATGATCGAGTCGGAACCGATCGACTTTGGCCCGGCTCATGTTCCACAAGCTCTCACCCAATGCGATGACCTCCCCGGCATCGGGCTTCATAAGGCCTGATAATGCGGCAATCAAGGTAGACTTGCCCGAACCCGAAGGTCCCATAACCATGGTAACTTGACCATGGTAGGCGTTGAAATCGACATCCTTAAGAACTTGTTGCTGCAATTTCCCTATCTTGTAGGCTTTTCCGAGACCTTTGGCATTTAATGCAAGGCTGCTCATCGCAGCAAATCCGCGGGCTGGCTCTTTTTGAGGACACCCAGCGAAAAAATGCCCGATAAAACCGCGAGGATTAGGAGTGCAATGCCGACCGGAATATCGATAAACAGCGGGAAGTCCATCGGAACGCCGAATGTCTTGGCTATAATCCAAACGAGTACTGTCAGTAGCGTGGTTAGTATTAGCCCAGCGACGCCGACCCATAGACTCAACTCCAAAATAATGAGTCGCAGGCTTCCCATGGAAATACCCAGTGCGCGCAGACTGGCGAATTCCTTAATGTTGGCCATGATGGCGCCTTGCAAGGTCTGCCAAGTAATGACCACGCCAATGAATATGCCGACCACTACCGCAAAGCCAAGCATCACGGATATTCCGCCGTCCTTTAGTAGGGCTTTTTGATTAGCTTTTGCAAGATCCGCACGTGACCATGCTCGGAAATGTCCTTTGCCGTAAGCATTGAGTTGTTCGGCTACTTGTTGGGCGCGGCTCGGGTCTTTAATCTGGACCATCAAGGGGCCTACGCGGGGACCGTCATTCCAAAGGGATAGTTGCTTGGCGGTCTGTGGTGACACGAAAGCTATCGAGTAAAAAATGTTCGGATAGCCGTCCGTGGTGGCTCGGACCCATATGGTGTGGTCGTTTATTTTCGCTTTATCGCCTAACTTGACGCCTAGTTTAGCCAGGCTGCTGCGATCTACGACTACGCCTAGGGGTTCTTTTAGCGCTTGAATTAGGCTGTCGTCAAAGTCATTCGGCAAGGTCAGCGCGCCTTTGACCGGATTGACAATCATGATCATCACCCCTTCACTCTTGGCAGGTTGGCCGTCTTTGGGAAAATTTGCCCAACCACCGAAATTTAAAAAGGTCGCACTTACTTTGACGACCTCGGGGTGTTGATATATTTCTGCGATAATGCGCCGAGGTTGATCGGTGCTATTACCGAATAATTCTTCTACATCCGGTCGCAGCACAATAATAGAGGCGGGTGAACGGTCGATCGTGGCGGTCGAGGATTTGCTTAATCCCATGAAGAGCCCGGACATTGCCAGCACTAGCAGTCCCGCTACAGCCAACGCAATCACCGCGGCAAGATACCTTCGCCATTCGTAGAGAAGCGTTGAAAGCGCTAGGGACAAGTGAACTCCTGCCGTTGTACGCGCGTTGCGCGCAAATTTTTAAGGGATTTTTGTCAACTTAAGCGGCTTCACTGGCTTAAGCGGCTTCGCTAGCTTAAGTGGCTTCGCTAGCCCTTATGCGCAAGTAACGCAGTCGACTCTCTACATCTTCCTTATTTAGATAAACGCCCGCGAGTTGTCGGTATCCCACGTAAGCATCGCGCGCGTGTAGTACGCGCCAATTGTCGAATAACAATACCGATCCGGGTAGTAGTCGACGCCGATAGTGAAGCGCTGGATCATGGCACAGTGCGTTGAAGGCATTGAGTGCTTGATAAAGTAGCGCGTGCTGCTCCGGGGGTAGCACAAAGGGGGCGCGATCATAGTTGTTGTACGTCACTTGCACGAGCTCACCGGAGTCGTCCAGTCGCAGAAGCGGTCGGCGTGCCATCAGGTGAATGCCGCGGTCATAGTCGAGGTATTGACCCGGAATGGCGACTTCGGTTAGTACTTTGTAGAGCGCCGGTTGATCGCGACGTAAAATTTCTGCCATCTTGAAGCCGTCGATGAGTACGTTTTCTCCGCCAGTGCACTCGGCCGCCAAACAATGAAACATTTGATAGCCGGGCGCATCAAAACTATAGGTGCCGTCGGTATGCGGTCCAATGGCCATAGAAGTATAAGCGGTGTCCTTATGTTCCATATTGGCCGTAAAATCCCAATAGCCGCCGAAGATGGTTTCGCGTATGTAAGAAATTCGCGTAGCGATGGCCTTGGTGGCTTCCGGGGTACCCGGAACTCCTTCAATAAAACACAGACCAAAACGCTGCACCTTCTCAAGCAGGTCTTTCAGCGCAGCATCATTATTTAAGAATTCTGCATACGCTACCTCGGGTACGGCATTGCTGATGCCACAATCCCAAAGCGTGCGGATGTTGGGTAGTATTTCTGGATTGGAACGCAAGGCCGCGAGGAATTGGCTATCGAAATGACTGACAGGGTCATTGTTGGACCATTCAACGGCCAACTGTTGGCCGTTGTTTTCAATTTTTACCAACGCCGAAATAGCGGGCGATATGTTAAAGGTATCGACTAGTCGTTGTTTGGTATCAGGATGTTGACTGGTCACTTCCTGACAATTGTCCCGCAGCCAAAACAACGACACTACTAATTCGGGTCCACCACTGACCCAAGTTAGATGGACATTCTTATCGATGAGCCGAGCGGCGGTTAGTTGCGAAGTCATCCTAGTAGTATAGCAACGTCTGTGTCTGGAGACATACGTGAGCGGGCTCTTCGATCCGCGAATCGCGCTTGACGCCACCCATGGACGGCGGTGATACTCCTACTCATGTTATATCGCGACAACAATATCAAGTTAACCGGCTGGTGGCGCACGCTACCGACGGAGTGGGCGCTGGTCGCTTAAGTTTTTTCGTTTGCTACCTTAAAAACCCATCTCCGTCTAAATCGGTGATGGGTTTTTTGTTGTCCGTGATTCTTAAAATTGAGTGAATATGAAGGCACCTTTTGACATTGCAGCCGACTTAGATACCCCGGTTTCGGCTTATCTGAAGTTAGCGCCGTTTCGGCCGCGGTTTTTGTTAGAAAGCGTTGAAGGGGGCGAGCGGCTTGCCCGGTATTCGTTCATTGGATTCGGGGATTGCCTGGACGTGAGGTTAGATAAATCTGGGCTGTATGTGGGCGCCACGCGTGAGCCACGACCCGCATCAAAAATTGAGTTCTTAAGCGCGCTACGCCGTGCACTGGCTTTAGCGCCGCAGCCCAAACCTGAGGTACCTGGCGTTCCGTTACTGGGGGGTTTAGTGGGCTATACCGCTTACGATGCGGTACGATATTTTGAACGAGTGCCGGGACGTAGTCTCGATAGCACCGAGACACCGCATGCGCACTACGTAGCTCCGCGCTCGTTGTTGGTGTTTGATCATCTGACGCGTAGTGTGGCCTTATTGCACGACGGTAGCGAAGCTGAACGCCAGAGTCTGCGTCGTGAGGTGATGCAGGCGTTGCGCGGTGCGGTTCCTTCAATGTTAATGCCGGGTGGCTTCTCGCTGGCGACGCCTTCACTGGACGAGCAAGCCTATGGCGCGGGTGTGCGCCGCGCACAAGAATATATCGCAGCCGGTGATGTCTATCAGCTAGTGCTGGCCTCGCGTTTTGAGGGGCGGCACTCGCTCTCACCGTTCGAAGCTTATCGTGCCTTGCGTTTATTGAATCCGTCGCCTTATATGTATTTCTGCGAGCTTGGGGATATCACGGTGGTGGGTTCCTCGCCGGAAGCTTTGGTAAAATGCCATAGTGGCCTGGCACAATTGCGGCCGCTCGCGGGTTCTCGTGGGCGTGGCGAAACCCTAGCACGGGATGCTGAGTTAGAGGCCGAATTACTCGGTGACCCTAAAGAGAATGCTGAACATGTGATGTTAGTGGATTTGGCGCGCAATGATCTGGGACGCGTGGCTACGGCGGGTTCCGTGATTGTGGATCCCTACCGCGCCGTGGAACGATACAGTCACATTATGCATATTGTGAGTGGTGTGCACGGTAAGTTGGCGGGGGGGTTAGATGCCTTTGATCTGTTTGCCGCGACTTTTCCCGCCGGAACACTCGTGGGTGCGCCCAAGGTTCGTGCCATGGAAATCATTGATGAACTGGAGCCGGTAGGACGGCAGCTGTATGGAGGTACGATCGGCTATTTTGGCAGGCAGGGGGATATGGATCAGGCTATCACCATCCGCACGCTGGTGTTTCGTGGTGATACCTATAGCTACCAAGCCGGTGCCGGCATTGTGGCCGACAGCGTGCCGCAAGCCGAATACGCCGAAGTATTGGCCAAGAGTGCCGTTATGCGTCGTGCGCTTAGCATTGCCGCCGAAGGTCTTTGAAGCGTGGGCTATTCCAAATGACACCGAAACTATTGTTAATTGATAACTACGACTCGTTTACCTACAACTTGGTGCAAGCCTTTTTGGTGTTGGGTGCTGAAGTAGATGTATATCGCAACGATCAATTAAGCGTTGAGAAGGCGCTTACGTTGGGTCACACCCACCTAGTGGTATCACCTGGCCCTGGTACCCCGCAGGGTGCCGGAGTCTCAATGCCAATGGTCGCCGCGTTTGCTGGGCGCGTGCCGATATTGGGAGTTTGCTTAGGGCATCAATCGTTGGTGGAAGTATTTGGCGGCAAGGTGGTACGTGCTGGTCGGCTCATGCACGGTAAGGTGTCGCCAGTGTTGCATGATGGTAAGGGGGTATTCGCCGGCGTGCCGCAAAATTTTCAAGCGGGACGATACCATTCATTGATTGCAGAACCGCACAGCATGCCCGAGGTGTTGGAAGTCACAGCGCGTACGGCCGAAGGTGAAATCATGGGTGTGCGGCATAAAAATTTGCCGATTGAAGGTGTGCAATTTCATCCCGAGAGTATTTTGACGCCAGACGGTCCTGTGATTATGGGAAATTTTTTAAAAATTTAACACCCATGCAAAATCTGCCCCCCAAGCAAAATTTGCGACCTGTACTAGAACAGTTGTTGGCCCGTCGTGATCTGAGTGAACTCGAAGCGGCGGATTTTATGGAGTCACTCGCCAGTTCGGAGGTTACGCCCGCGATGGCGGGCGCACTTCTAGTGGCGCTGCGGCTTAAGGGTGAGACGGCCGCAGAAGTGCGCGGCCTTGCTCAAGCAATGCGTGCCCTGGCACGCCGCCCGGCGATCCCTGCGGCGCTTGATGCAATCGATATCGTGGGAACTGGCGGCGACGCATCCGGTAGTCTGAATCTTTCTACTGGCGCCGCGCTATTAGTGGCTGCCTGTGGTTTGCCGGTAATTAAACATGGTAATCGTTCCATTTCGAGTCGTAGCGGTAGCGCGGATCTGATTGAAGCGTTGGGCTTTAGGTTGCCCTTGAACGAAAGTCTAGCTGCGCAGTGTTTTACGGCGACTGGCTTCACTTTTCTGTTCGCGCCGTACTATCACCCGGCCATGAAGATGCTGGCTGCGGTGCGCACCGCACTGGGTGTTCGCACGGTATTTAATTTACTGGGGCCGTTGACCAATCCCGCGGCACCTCGTTTCCATCTAATCGGTGCGTTTAGTGAGGCCGCCGCCGAATTAATGGCGAGCACTTTGGCGGGAATGGACGTGGAGCGAGCGTGGGTGGTGCATGGGGCTGCCGGTTGGGATGAGGCCACCCCAATTGGGCCGTTTTTGGTGCTGGAAGTGCATCAAGGACAGATCAAACGACAGGAAATGGATCCGCGCGAATTTGGGATCGAACCTTGTACCGCGCAAGATCTTGCCGGGGGCGATGCCGTGGCAAATCTTAAGGCTCTGCAGGAGGTGTTTGCGGGTCGCGATCAGGGGCCGCATCGTTCGGCGTTGGTATTGCAGACCGGCATGGCGCTGTACATCGCGGGACGCGCGGCAAGTATTGCGACGGGTATTGATATAGCGCGTGCGACTTTAGATAGTGGTGCGGCACTCGCGTGGCTTGTAAAGCTGCAACAATTCGCGCGGGATGCAGCTATAGGCGCACCTCGTTGAGTGGCTTCTTGGACGAAATGGCTCTATCCAGTGCCGCACGCGTGGCGCACGCGAAGCGGTATGAGCCAATCGCGGCCCTCGAAGCGCGCGCCGCTGCGATGATTTCGGCACCGACACTAAAAATGTCACCGCTGGGATTTGATGTGATCGCTGAGTTAAAAATTCGGTCCCCGGCGGCCGGTGTGTTGGGGAATTTGAATCAGGGGTTGGATCGGGTATTGGCTTATGCGCGCGGCGGCGCGGCGGCAGTGTCGGTGTTGACCGAGCCCTCTCGTTTTGACGGATCATTAGAGCATTTACGCCTGGCTGCGGCGGCGCTTGCGTCCTGCGGCGTGCCGGCGATGCGCAAGGATTTCATTGTAGATCCTTATCAAGTGCTAGAAGCGCGCGCCGCCGGTTCGGGGGGCGTGTTGCTGATTGTACGGATGTTGTCCCGTTCGCTACTTTCTGAGCTTCTGGAGGTTGCGGCTAGATACAGGCAGTTTGTATTATTGGAAGCATTTGATGCGGACGATTTGACCTTGGCCTATGAAATTTTGAGTGCAAGTGCTACGGATGCAAAAATTTTAGTGGGTGTGAACTGCCGCGACTTGCAAACCCTCCAAATGGAAACTGGAAAATTTCCACAACTTGCGTCGCAATTGTCCACCTCGTGGCCTGCAGTTGCAGAAAGCGGTGTTTCAACTCCTGATGACGCACGTGCTGTGAGGGATTTAGGATTTAGTTGGGCTTTAATAGGCACGGCCTTGATGCTGTCACGAGAGCCTGATTTACTGTTGGCTGAAATTCTTTTTGCGGCGAGGGCGTCGCACACTTAAATGGATAAATTTATTGTATGTGGATCAAGATTTGCGGAATTACCACTGCCGATGGGATTTATGCTGCTGCTGCGGCTCGAGTGGATGCGATTGGATTTGTGTTTGCAACGAGTGTGCGCCAAGTGACATCGGTTCAGGCGGCGCAGCTTGCGGCGCTCGCACCGCCTGGAATTTTGAAGGTGGCGGTGACTCAACATCCTTTGCAAATGAAGGTGGATGAGATTTGTCAAATTTTAAAGCCAGATGTTTTTCAAACTGACGTTGAAGACCTGCGTGAGTTAAAGATTCCGAGTGCCATTACAGTCCTACCGGTGGTTCGGTTTGGGCGTAAGGCGCCCTACCCGATGCCCTTCAGGATAGTGTTTGAAGGACTCAATAGTGGGGTCGGAGAGTTGGCCGATTGGAGTCAGGCGGCGGAACTTGCGCGCCAGACGGAGGTGATTCTGGCGGGCGGTCTGTCGGTGCACAATGTGGCGGAGGCGATCGCGGTTGTTCGTCCCTTTGGTATCGACGTGAGCAGTGGGGTTGAGTCCACTGCAGGTATTAAAGATCCGCAGAAGATTCACGATTTTGTGCAAGCGGCGCGCGCTGCGGCACAGCGGTTGGAGCAAGGTGTATGAGTGCATATCCCGATGCCAAAGGTCGGTACGGTCTGTTCGGCGGACGTTATGTTCCTGAAACCTTAGTGCCGGCCTTAGATCGTCTCCAAGCGGGCGTAAATCGCTACTTGTCGGACGCGGATTTTCACGCGGAATTCATGCACGAATTGAACACTTGGGCGGGTCGTCCTACCGCGCTGTCTTATGCGGGTACCTTAAGTCAGCGTTGGGGTGCTTCAGTTTGGCTTAAGCGCGAGGATTTGGCGCACACCGGGGCGCACAAAATTAACAATGCTATCGGGCAAACTTTGTTGGCTAAACGCTTGGGCGCCAAACGTATTATTGCCGAGACCGGTGCTGGTCAACATGGCGTGGCGAGTGCGGCGGCGGCGGCTCGTCTCGGCATGCCGTGCGTGGTGTATATGGGCGCGGTCGATGTTGAGCGCCAATCACCGAACGTGGGTCGTATGCGTTTGATGGGGGCGACCGTGGTACCCGTGCACAGTGGTGATAAAACGCTGCGCGCTGCGATTGATGAAGCGCTGCGGGATTGGGTATCCGATCCTAACGGGACTTATTATTCATTGGGTTCCGCCGTGGGCCCGCATCCTTATCCCTACCTGGTGCGCGAATTACAATCGGTAATCGGTCGCGAGGCGCGAGCGCAAATGTTAGCCATGGCGGGTGGACTGCCGGATATTGCGGTGGCCTGTGTGGGCGGCGGTTCCAATGCAATCGGCATATTTCACCCGTTCCTCGAGGATTCGTCAGTGAAATTATTAGGGGTAGAAGCCGGTGGTCGGGGCCCAGGCCTTGGCGATAATGCGGCTTCGCTGACCTTTGGTACACCGGGTGTGCTGCAAGGCAGCTATACCTTGATTCTGCAAGACGCCCATGGGCAGGTGCAGGAGACGCACTCAGTATCGGCCGGTCTGGATTATTCGGGCGTGGGACCGGAGCATTCATTTTTAATGAAAAGCGGCCGAGTTTCCTATGAATCTGCGACGGACGATGAAGCGCTGGAAGCCCTTACGGAGTGCGCGAAACATGAGGGCATACTACCCGCGATTGAAACCGCTCATGCCTTTGCGGGAGCGCGCCGTTATGCGCAAGCCAATCCGGGCGCACGCATATTGATTTGCTGTTCGGGGCGTGGGGATAAGGACATGCCCATTTTGCAGCGCACGATTTTGAGGGATTAATTATGGCGGCACACGATAATATTGCCTCTGCGATTCGTTCAAGCGTCAAAGCGGGACGACCGGCGCTAGTGGGGTTTCTGACGGCGGGATTTCCCACGCGCGAAAGATTTTCGCTGGATGTACAAGCGGTTGCCAGCGTCTGTGATGTCGTCGAGATTGGCGTACCCTTCACCGACCCTATGGCGGACGGTACGACCATCCAACGTGCTAGTTTTATCGCGCTGGCGCAAGGTACTACATTGCAATGGATCCTGCATGAGTTACAACACTTAAGCCCGCGACCTAAAGCACCAATATTGTTGATGAGTTATTTGAATCCTTTGCTAGCTTATGGAATGGAACGTTTACCGCGTGACGCCGAGGCGGCGGGCGTGTCGGGATTTATCGTACCTGACTTACCCTTTGAAGAGAGCGATGAGCTGCGCGCGAGCCTTGGCAAGCTGGGTCTTGCGCTGGTGCAAATGGTGACCCCCGTTACGCCCGATGCACGACTCGCGCAACTTTGTAAGGCCGCGCAGGGATTCGTGTACGCGGTTACCATGACGGGTACCACCGGCAAGATGGAGGGCGCCGGGGCAGGCGCAACCGCAACCGCAGGCGCTGGCGGCGGGGTGGCCAAAGCGACTCTGGTACCCGCTGACGTGCTCGCGTATATGGATCGAGTTAAGCGCGCATCGCCAGTTCCCGTGTGTGCGGGGTTCGGCATTCGTTCACGCGATCAGGTGGCGTGTTTCGCGCCGCATGTCGATGGCGTAATTGTAGGTTCTGCGCTGGTCGAATGTTTGGAGCGCGGTGAGGATGCAGCGGGTTTCTTGAAGGCACTGCGCTGAACTTAAGGGTTCAAGCGCCAAATACTCAAATTAAGAGCTGCGGCAAAGGTCACCCACGCTAAGTACGGTATCGAGATCCAAGCGGCGGCCGGTTTCACTCTCGCGAATTCGCGGATCATCCAAGCGATCGATAGCCACAGCGCTATGATGAAGAACAGACCTGTTCCGGTGCTTTTGAGGCCGAAAAAACTCGGCGACCACAAAGCGTTCAACACCAGCTGGGTCGTATAAGCGGTAAGCGCTATGTTGCGGCTCTGATGATAGCGTTCACCCCACACTAACCAGGCGGACGTTCCCATGAGTACGTAGAGAGTGGTCCATACTGGACCAAACCAACTATTTGGCGGCGCCCACGTGGGTTTCAGGAGTGCCGCGTACCAAACGGTGGCAGAAGTCGAGACACCGGGCGAGACTAAGGCACCAATGGCCCCGATGCCAAAGGCGACTCCGATGAGCGCCAAGAGGACCAGCCAATTGGGGCGCGAATTGCGCCCGCGATAGCTGGTTGAACTTTCAACCGGAATTTTCAAGTGTCACGTATCCTTAGAGGTGCGACCCACCACAAATATCACGACGCTGGCCATTATTTGCGCCCAGCCCAACCAGTGAAAATTGGGTGTAAACGCCGCAAGTCCCAATAATCCGCTAAACCATAGAGCCGCTGCGGCGATTGTGAAATCTCTTTGTCTGGCATCTTGGCGCTGTTGCACTCGCAGTTTTGCTAGTTCCCGATTCTCGACCGGCAAGCGAAAATTTCCTTCCGCTGCGGCGCGCACGATGTTTTGTACAATCGTGGGCATTTGCTTTAAAGATTCCAAAGTGTCTGGCAACTGTGCGCGTAGTCCGCGGAGTAACGAGCGCGGACCAAAACGCTCGCGCATCCAAGATCTTAACACCGGTTGCGCGGTCTTCCACAGGTCTAAGTCCGGATACAACTGGCGTCCTAGACCCTCGATGTTGAGTAAAGTTTTTTGTAGCAAAATTAGCTGGGGTTGAATTTGCATATCGAAACGTCGTGCGGTTTCGAATAGGCGCAGTAACACTTGGGCAAAAGAAATCTCTTTTAAAGATTTCTGGAAGATGGGTTCACAGACGGTGCGAATCGATGACTCTAGCTCATCCACTCGAGTACCCGCCGGTACCCAGCCGGACTCCACGTGTAAGAGGGCAACCCGTCGATAATCACGATTAAAGAATGCCATGAAATTCTCAGCCAGGTAATGCTGATCTCGTGGTTGCAAGGTGCCAACGATGCCGAAATCAACGGCCGCATAGCGAGGATTTTCGGGATCCTCTACTTGCACAAATATATTGCCGGGGTGCATGTCGGCATGAAAGAAATTATGTCGAAATACCTGTGTAAAGAAAATTTCGACCCCGTTTTCAGCTAGTTTCGCAAAATTAGTACCGCGCGCTTTGAGCGTTTCTATTTCACTCACGACGATGCCGTGAATGCGCTCCATGACCATGACATTACTGCGGCAATAATCCCAATACACGTCGGGCACATACAATAAAGTAGAGCCCGCAAAATTACGTTTCAGTTGAGAAGCATTGCCCGCTTCGCGCATTAGATCCAATTCATCTAATATGGTTTTGCGATACTCACGCACCACTTCGAGGGGTCGTAGACGCTGCGCGTCCTTCCAATATTTTTGCGCAAGGCTGGCCAAGGCCTGTAGTACTTCAATGTCTCGAGCGATGACTTCGTGCATGTCAGGCCTGAGGATTTTTACAACCACTTCTTGCCCGCTTTTTAATCGGCCGGCATGTACTTGCGCAATCGATGCTGCCGCCAATGGCGCGGCCTCAAAACTTGCAAAGACATCTTTAATCGACTGTCCAAGAGCGGTTTCAACCGTGGCCATGGCGATGGCGCTGTCGAACGGCGGCACTCGATCTTGCAGTTTCGCTAACTCGTCGGCGATGTCGAGCGGCAACATATCGCGACGCGTGGAAAGAGCTTGGCCAAATTTGACGAATATCGGTCCGAGTTCTTCTAGGGCAAGACGCAGACGTTCGCCCCGAGTTTGTCCGTTACTGCGTTGGAACCAGACCCAAGGTGAAAGATAGACAAAAAAACGAAACGGACGATATATATTGGTGGCGGCTATAAACTCTACCAGCCCATGTTTTACAAAGACGCGCTGAATTTCTAATAACCGTAACAAGACGCGAAGCCGCATTATGCTCGACCTCGCGCTAGTTGTTCAAGGCGTGTGAGTCGTGCCTCAACTCGGTCGGTGGTCTCACGTAGCGTATCAACTCCCTGCAGAAATTCTTCATGTTCTACTTTGTTGACAAGGTCACGACTTTCTTCCGTTAGGTATTCGCTAATGTTTTCGCCAACGGTGCGCCTAGCCTTACGTGCCCAGCTAAATGCCTGTAGAGCCATTTGCGAGATCCGCCGCGCGGGAATATCGCCGACCCAACGGGAGAGCTCCTCTTCCCAATCGGGGCGAGCAATGGTAAGTAGTTCGCGATACAGGCTGGCGATTTCTGCGTTACCACGAATTTGAACGGAATTGCCGGCGCTAGTTTTTGCACTGCCCGGCTTCCCAGCACTTAACTGTAATAGCGCGAGTGGCGATCCGGTAATAGTCGCATCGCTAGGGGTGTCATCAGGCCTGAGAATGCTCAGCCTACCTGCGGCTACTAGTGCGCGGATTCGCACGACACCTTCTATTTCAATTTGTAGCGAGGTGCTTTCAAGGCGTTGTAGGAGTGCCCGCGCATGAGTGCCGCTCATATTACGGTTGAGCAGCGATTCGATAGAAGCCAGCCACGCAGGTGTTGCCGGCATACTAGATTTTATAGCCGCGATGCACGGCGACAATGCCGCCACTTAAGTTGTGATAGCGCGCTTGCGCGAATCCGGCGTCTTGGAGCATCGTGAGCAAAGTTTCTTGATCAGGATGCATACGAATGGATTCGGCTAAGTAACGGTAGCTTGCCGCATCGTTCGCCACCAAGCGACCCAAAAAGGGCAGCACCTTAAAAGAATAGGCGTCGTACAACGGCTTGATACCGGGCATGACGGGAGTTGAGAACTCAAGGACCAACAATTGACCGCCGGGCTTAAGTACGCGAAACATAGAGCGTAGCGCTGCGACCTTATCGGTCACATTGCGCAGCCCAAAACCGATGGTCACGCAGTTAAAGAGGTTGTCTTCGAAAGGTAGATGCTCAGCATTGGCGACGATGCACTCTATGTTACCCACAAATCCGCGGTCCAAGAGGCGGTCGCGGCCCACGTCCAACATTTTAGGATTAATGTCCGACAGAATAACGCGACCCTGGGCCCCCACCTGGCGCAGCATGCCTGCGGCGAGATCGCCAGTGCCGCCGGCCACGTCTAGGGCGGACTGAGCATTTTTAAGTCCCGTAAGCGACAGCGTAAATTGTTTCCAGAGCCGATGCGCGCCTAAGGACATGAGGTCATTCATGACATCGTACTTGTTGGCCACGGAGGAAAATACCGAACGAACTCGCTCAGTCTTTTCGATCCTGGATACTTTCTCAAACCCGAAATCGACCTTTGGGTCGTTATTGGGTTTTGACCCCGAATCGGGGCGGATACCAGGTGTTTGGGGGCTGCTCATTACAGTATTGTATCTGACTCGCGCAATCGCAGGCGCAGCCCGTCACCGAAACGCCGCACGTAGGTCACTCTTGGCAGAAACAGATGAAACTTTTGCGCAAGTCGCGTGTTTGTTAAGCTGATCAGCCGCTCTTTTTAACTGATAAACCCTAAGGATAAATAGCGATGAAAGCCCCGATCATGCTGCTGCTAGGAATATTGCTGGTTTCGCCCCAGGTGTTCGCCAGGATGACTCGTACGGTTGAGAAAACCTTTACCTCAGTGCCGGGTGCCGACCTCACGGTTGAGACCGCTGGCGGAGATATTAGGGTTATAGCGGGCACTGGCAATGAGGTTAAAGTGACCGCTACATTGAAAATTGATGCGAGTTCCGCTCCAAAAGCGGACCAATTGCAGCGCGAGTTGGATTTGCAGATCAACCAGCAAGGAGACGCGGTGAGCGTTCGCGCAAAATATCCGAATAGCGGCTGGCACTGGGGTTCTTGGCCACCCATTGCGGTCAGTTTTACGGTCTCGGTACCGAGTCGCTACAACACGTCGCTTAATACTTCGGGTGGGAATATTGAATTGGCGGATGTTAGCGGACGCGCTCACCTAAGCACGAGTGGGGGTAACTTAAGCATTTTGCGGGTTGAGGGTGAAGTGGACGGACGAACTTCGGGGGGCAATATCGTGGTCGAGTCGCTACGCGGTCAATTGACAGCGATTACTTCCGGTGGAAATATTAGGGCTGGTATTGATGGCATGCTCAAGGGGGATGTGCGCTTGTCGACTTCGGGCGGTAACGTGGATGTATCAGTCGATAAAGCTACGCGCTTTGACTTAAGATCGCATACCAACGGCGGCGATATCGACGCGAGCGGCCTTTCAATTGTCATTGACCCGGATGGGAAGACCGAAAATAGTTTGTCGGGCAAGGTCAATGGCGGCGGACCGCAACTTTTCCTGGAGACCAGCGGTGGTGATATTCGCATTCACGCGCATCGGTAGCTGTCATGATAGGAATTCAATCTGTCACACAGCATAAGGTTATATTGAATGCTGTGCTGCGGCGGAAACCTCTGGAGCAATCTAAAGCACGATGTTTTTCGCCACTCACATAAAAATCGTTTGTCTTCCGTCCGCAGCGAGTCACTAAGCTCTAACGTCAGCCTGCATTCGCGCGGCTGATCTTCTCAATCAAGTCGAACTCATTCCGAGCGCCATCGAGAATCGCGTGGCATTCGATGTCGAAGACCTTCAGCCGCGCGCGCACAAGGTCGGTTTCCTTTATCGACGCGGATACGATCCGCGCGTACTCAGTGAGCTCCGTGGCGGACAAAGTTCCGAGCTCCGGGCTTTTCGCGATCTCGCCAATACCCAGGCTGCCAGGCGAGTCCACGTAGCGCTCTCGAAACGATGCCACCGCTAAAAGGCCCACGTACCATTCATCTCTGCTGGCAGCCGTGAGATCACGCGCGTAAGAAATTCTGTTGTAGAGACGTAGCCGGTCGGTGGGGAGCAAGGCCGCAGTGCCGTTCTCCTTGGCGGCCTCGTACGGGGCAAGACTTGGAAAAATGATGAGAATAGCCATGCGTGGGTCATCAGCCCCCGGCCCGGCAGGGGATGACTGACCGCCCAGGCGAGCCTGGATCGCTACTCGTAGTTCAGCAAGATATGCCCGAAACCGCGAAAGTTTTCCAAAGTCTTCGTCGTCGAGTTTAGCGTCGCTCGCAAAGACTGCGTGCATCTCCTCTTCGAGCCTTAAACGCTGATGCCGATGGTGAATCGCCTCAATTGATTGTTCGAGCGTGACCGCGATCAATAGTCCAACAACGATCGCGGCGATGTGAACTAAGAAGTCTTTCCAGCTATGGACAACCTGGTGGGGAGCTTGAACATCGAACATAGACGCTGAGACCTCCGGTGTGGAACGTGTTTCCGCATCTGGGGGCACCGCGGCCTTTGGGTTATCGGCGGGTCCCTCAGCATTTTCTGGTTCGGCGTGATTGGCCATTCGTGGGCTCTTCAATCTGGCGTTCGCATAGCCTACCCTAAGCTGCGAACGACGGCTTATGGGCTGTAATTTCAACCTGGCGACTGGCCGGGTTGGGCCGATCGCGCATCTGAATGACCACTGACCGGAAATTATGGAACCCCGGACTCCCCCACGTTAACTGCGCGTGATCCCGGCTTCGCGGCAGCGCTCTAGGAAGCGCTGCCAATTTACCGCTTGTTCGCGGCCCAGTTCGTGCAAGAAACTCCACGAATACAGCCCGGTATTGTGTCCGTCATCGAAATTTAACCGCAGCGCATAGTTGCCTACCGGTTCTACGCTACTAATACCGACATTTTCTTTACCGGTTTGCAGGATGCCTTCGCCGCCACCATGGCCTTTAACTTCGGCGGACGGCGAGAAGGCGCGTAGATATTCGAAGGGTAATTCGAACTGGCTACCATCGTCGAAGTGCACTTCGAGAACTCGCGAGGTGGTGCGAATTTTGATGTCGGTGGGCTGCGGGGTTGGCATGACTTTGGTGTCGGCGTAATTGGCGTTGCGAATGCTTATAGAATATAGCGCGATAAATCCTGATCACGCACTAGTTCGCCAAGATTAGCTTCCACGTAATCGCGATTTACAGTCACCTGCGCGCCATTTCGATCCGCGGCATCAAAGGACAAAGTCTCCAGTAGTCGTTCCATGACGGTGTGCAATCGGCGTGCACCGATATTCTCGGTACGTTCATTGACTTCGAAGGCAACCTCGGCTAATCGCTGTACGCCACTCGCTTCAAATTCTAGTGTGACGCCTTCAGTGGCAAGCAGCGCCGAGTACTGGCGGCATAGTGAGGCGTCGGGTTCGGTCAGGATACGCACAAAGTCTTGCACCACGAGAGGTTCAAGTTCCACGCGGATGGGTAGCCGACCTTGCAGCTCAGGGATCAGGTCAGAAGGCTTCGACATGTGAAAGGCACCAGATGCGATGAATAACACATGGTCAGTTTTAACCGTGCCATACTTGGTATTAACGGTGCATCCTTCTACTAAGGGCAAAAGGTCTCGCTGTACCCCTTCACGCGAGACATCCGCGCCGGCGGTTTCTTGTCTGCGCGCAATTTTGTCAATCTCGTCGATGAATACAATGCCATTTTGTTCGGCGTTCTCGACCGCGCGTGCTCTAAGCTCTTCCTCGTTGATCATTTTTGAAGCTTCTTCGTCAACCAGTAGCTTGAGCGCTTCGCTGATCTTAAGCTTACGCGGCTTAGTGCGGCTATTGCCGAGATTTTGAAACATGCCCTGTAGTTGCTGAGTCATTTCTTCCATGCCGGGAGGGGCCATGATTTCCACGCCCATCGACGCGGCGCGCACTTCGATCTCGATTTCGCGCTCGTCTAACGCGCCTTCGCGCAACATTTTTCGAAATTTCTGACGGGTATCGCTACTGTGGGCGGCATCGCCGGCGAGCTCAGAGGTTCCGGGTAGCAGCGTATCGAGAATGCGTTCCTCGGCGGCATCGGTCGCGCGGTGTCGCACTTTCGTCATTTCCTCTTCGCGGGTCATTTTTACTGATATCTCGACAAGATCGCGGACGATCGAGTCAACTTCACGACCAACATAGCCAACTTCCGTGAACTTAGTGGCTTCCACCTTTATAAATGGGGCTTTCGCCAGACGCGCAAGGCGACGCGCGATTTCCGTTTTGCCCACGCCGGTCGGACCGATCATCAAAATGTTTTTCGGGGTAATTTCTTGGCGTAAACCGATCGCGACTTGCTGGCGCCGCCAGCGATTGCGTAAGGCGATTGCCACGGCTCGCTTGGCAGCCGTTTGGCCGACAATATGCTTATCCAGCTCCTCGACGATTTCGCGCGGGGTCATATGCGACATGCAAGTTCAGAGCACTTCAATGGTTAAATTACGGTTAGTGTAAATACAAATATCAGCCGCGATATTCAGCGAGCGCTCGACGATTTCCCGCGCCTCGAGTTCGCTGGACTGGATCAACGCCAATGCCGCCGCTTGTGCGTAGCCTCCGCCTGAACCGATGGCGATCAAATCGTGTTCGGGTTCAATCACATCGCCAGTGCCCGAGATGACATAAGTACTCGTGATGTCCGCGACGCACAGCAGGGCCTCAAGTCGCCGTAGACTACGGTCAGAGCGCCAGTCCTTGGCAAGCTCAATCGCGGCGCGTGTGAGATTGCCGAACTTCTCTAGCTTCGCCTCGAAGCGCTCGAACAACGTAAACGCATCGGCGGTGCCGCCCGCAAACCCCGCCACCACCTTGTCAGCGTAGAGACGTCGGACCTTGCGCGCGTTGCCCTTCATGACGGCCTGTCCCAGCGTGACCTGTCCGTCGCCCCCTATGGCCACGTGGCCATTGCGCCTCACGGCGAGGATAGTGGTGCCGTATATTTTTTGGGGATCGTGAGTCATTGATAATCCCATGTGGGGACGTCTGGCGAGGTTTCAAGCGGTGAAGTTGCTAGCCGCAAAGCGTTAAGCGGTTTTTCGGCGGCGAGCTCGCGGATGGGCTGCTTCATAAACACTCGCTAAGTGTTGAAAATCCAAATGCGTATAGATTTGCGTGCTGCCGATCGTGGCATGACCCAGCATTTCCTGCACCGCTCGCAGGTCCCCACTGGACTCCAAGAGATGGGTGGCAAAAGAGTGGCGCAACATATGGGGATGCACATGCACGCTCAAACCCTGGCGCCGCGCCCAGGCTGCAACTCGCAGTTGCACGGAACGTACCGACATGCGCCGCCCACGCGCGAGAAATACCGCGGGTTGCTTGAAGTCAGCCGATGTCGAGCGTTCCAATAACCATTTTTTTAACGCGGCGATTGCGTAGCGACCAACCGGCACGATGCGGGTTTTACTGCCCTTGCCGAGCACTCGTACGGTGTGCTCGGCAAAGTCTAACGACGAGAGATCTAAGCCTACTAATTCGGCGAGTCGTAGACCGGAAGAGTAGAAGAGTTCTAGGATGGCCTTATCGCGGGCCGACAAGGAATCATGGACGCGAAATTCTAGTAGTCGACCCATTTGATCCGCGTCTAATGTATCGGGCAACCGTTTTTTCCCCTTGGGTGCGCGCACCTCAAGGGCTGGATTAAGTTTGCACTGGGCTTCGCGTTGCAAAAAGTGGTAAAAGCTACGCACGGCCGATAGTTTTCGCTGGATAGTGCGCGGGCTTGAGCCGCTTGAATGTAAGGCGGCAGCAAAGCCGCGAATATTGATATGGGTAAGTGCGCTCCAGTCGAGGGCGGCTGGGGCTAGTGCTGTGGTGGGGGCAAGCGCGCATTTTTCGACATAGCGCAATAAGGCTTGTAAATCCTGCGCATAGGCCGACGTGGTATGCGCGCTCACGCGGCGCTCAATTTTTAGATGCGCCAGGAATTTATCAATCCATGGGTTTTCGTTGGTGTTCACACGCCCTTAAGTTCGTGCTAGCGCAAAACCGATTAATTCACCGATACGGGCCAGAAATTCGGTACTCATACCGGGATGAAAACGTGCGGTATCGCTGGAACCAATGGCTAGAATGCCGACCGCGCCTTTCAAGCCTAGGGGAGTCAGCGCTGCGGAACCGATTTCGATGGAGTCCTTGCCAAATAAATAATCACGCTGCGCATCGCGTATTTGGCCGCAACGAGGTTTGCCGGTTTGAAGTAGTGACTCAAACATTTTCATGTCAGTGTCGTGGGAGTTGGCTACTCTTAAAAATCGTGTCGCTGCAGGTTGCAAAGTGCGTGCTTCCTCTAGAAATAGCACGAGCACTGAGTTCATTGAATCAAAATCTTCGCGCAGCGAAGTTTCAATGCTGTTGACGGTCTCGCACAGAGTCTTGGCGCGAATGAGTCGCTGACTTAAGCGATGAATGCGATCAGCGAGGGTGTCATTGGCGCGAGCGACTTCCATCAACTCTTTCAATTTACTTTCTAAAAGTTGATTGCGTTCACGTAGCACTTCAACTTGGCGCTCGACCAAACTTATCGCGCCGGCGTCGCGCATATGGGGGAGACGTAGTTTGTTTAGCAAACTGGTATGGCGCTCAAAGAACTCAGGCGTCGCGCTTAAATATTCTGCGACACTGGATTCGTCGAGGCTTGCAGGTTTGATTCCACGTGCCGGGCTAGTATTCATAGATTATCCCCCTTACATTAAATGTCGATCGATCCAGAGTATACGGTGATTGCGGGTCCCGTGAGCCATAGCGCGTGTGTACCTGGAGTGGAAGTCACCATTGCACGGCC
>JAYVYN010000136.1:0-11535 GCA_043784265.1 Gammaproteobacteria bacterium
ACAATTGCTCACCCGCGTCATTTCCCACAACGCGAATTTCACGACCAATTACCGCACCCGCCGGATATAACGGCAACTCGGTCGGCTGAATAAATTTTAATTTAAGCGGATCGTAATGATAAATTCCAAAATCGTGTACCGGATCGCGGTAAACAGGATAGAGCTGAACCTCTTCGTGATTCAAAAAAATGGCTTGTGCCGTGACTGGCCCGGGAGTAACGACATGACGATTGGTAAGGATCAAGCCGCGCTTTGCGTCAATCACAAATCCAGTGGCTTGGGCGGTGGAGTTCCACTCGGTATCGAAGGCCCTAGCGCTATCTATTTGAATAGAGACTACCGCCGTGGAAATTCGCTCCAGAGTCTCCGCCCAATTAGCGGTGCTCGTAAGCTTCGGTAATGGAGCTAAACCTAAGGCATCACCGATCGACAATATTAACAGACCGACTAACAACCATATGCGGGGCATGCCTATC
Organism: Gammaproteobacteria bacterium; assembly: GCA_043784265.1. GTDB lineage: Bacteria > Pseudomonadota > Gammaproteobacteria > Steroidobacterales > Steroidobacteraceae > Bog-1198. The sequence continues at coordinate 477 of JAYVYN010000136.1, forward strand.
CTTAAGAGTTCGAATTTAGAACCAACATTGTAGGCGTAGCTTAGCTAAGAGCAACTCTAACCACCCGATTTTTTCGCATTCCATCCATGTTTAACCAGCTCCGCCACAATTACCTCACGGTGGTCGCCTTGAATTTCAATGACCCCGTCCCGAACCGTGCCCCCCGACCCACAACGTTTTTTCAATTTTGTTGCAAGCGTGTCAATATCGGTCATTGAAAGCGGTAATCCTGAGACGATCGTCACACCCTTGCCTGCTCTACCCTTAATCTCTCGCCCGACCCGCACCGCTGCGACCACCGCACCGGGAGTGCCTTTTGGACAAACACATTCACGGGTTGGACGGCGGCAATTGGGACAAAGCGATCCGAGGCCAGTACTATAAATAATTCGATCAGTCATACCTTACTCACTGACAGCTAATAGGCGTAGTAGAATGCAGCCATGATACTTCGCCGTAAATCGCTCAGCGTAAAAATAGGGAACGTGCTCCTGGGAGGTACTTCCCCCCTCATAGTGCAGTCGATGACTAATACGGACACCGCGGACATAGAATCAACGGTAAGCCAAGTAATTTCCTTAGCGCGTGCCGGATCTGAATTGGTGCGTATCACGGTCAACAACGACGCCGCTGCCGCGGCGGTTCCCTTTATTCGTGACGCCCTTGATAAGCAGTCAATATCTACCCCGTTGGTAGGTGATTTTCACTTTAATGGTCACAAACTTCTGAAATCTCATCCGGCCTGCGCGGAAAGTCTGGGCAAACTTCGCATTAATCCTGGCAATGTCGGGCGTGGCAGTAAACGGGACTCACAATTCGCAGAAATGATTGAGATAGCGAACCAATACGATAAGCCGGTGCGTATTGGCGTGAATTGGGGCAGTCTCGACCAGGACTTATTAACCCGCATGATGGACGAGAATTCCAAAGCGACGCAGCCACTAACGGCTATCGAGGTCATGCGAGAAGCCATTGTAGTATCCGCCTTGCAAAGCGCCCAGCGCGCACAGGAGTTAGGACTGAAATCCGATAGGATCGTCATTAGCGCCAAGGTCAGCGGTGTACAAGACCTCATTAGCGTCTATCGAAATTTAGGCAAACGTTGTGAATATCCCTTACATCTGGGCCTGACTGAAGCAGGTATGGGCAGCAAAGGCATCGTCGCGTCGACTGCCGCGATGAGCGTACTTTTGCAAGAAGGCATTGGCGATACCATACGCGTCTCCTTAACACCGGAGCCGGGCGGCGATCGCACCCAAGAAGTAATCGTCGCGCAAGAAATACTACAGACCATGGGACTCAGATCCTTCACACCGATGGTCATCGCCTGTCCCGGCTGTGGCCGCACGACCAGCACTTATTTCCAAGAATTAGCCCAAAAAATCCAAAGCCATATTCGGCATCGTATGCCCGAATGGCGTAAACAGCGTAGCGGCGTCGCCGATATGACCGTGGCCGTCATGGGCTGCGTGGTCAATGGTCCAGGCGAGAGTAAGCACGCCAACATCGGTATCAGCTTACCCGGGACGGGTGAGAATCCCGTGGCTCCGGTTTACGAAGATGGCAAGAAAACCGTCACGCTGAAAGGCGCGCATATTGCTGAGGAATTTCAGGAATTGGTCGAGCGGTATATTGAGCGCACCTACCCTGAGCATTCGGAATCGAGAACCCTATCATGAATAAACTCAACACAGAACAGTGCACGCCCTACACCCCCCAATCGCAACCCTTGACGCTTACCCAAGCCAAAAATCTGTGCAGGCAATTGCATAAAGACTGGAAAATCGCGAGTGATGGCAAGAGCATTCGGCGCTCACTTAAATTTAAGGACTTTTATCGCACCATGAGCTTCACCAACGCCCTTGCGTATTTAGCCCACAGCGAGGACCACCATCCCGATTTAGAACTGGGTTATAACTACTGCCACGTTACCTTTGCAACTCATTCAGTGGGGGGACTCTCCAAGAACGACTTCATTTGCGCCGCCAAGCTCGATCGACTGTAGAAACGGCGGCATATCCCCTGCCAAGCCCATCGCACGACGAGCGAACTGACGTTTCAGATAAGAATTTTTATCAACCGCTGCAAGACCGAATGCTCTTAAGCGGGCATTGATCGGATTCACGCTAGTAAATAGCCTGTCCAAGCCATCGAGAGCCGTCGCGAGCAACATATTCTCGCTTTTGCGCCAGCGCTCATAGCGGCGTAACACTGAAGTATCGCCAAACGCGCGCGCACCGCCCGCCTCACCCAACACGTGCACTAACGAAGCAGCGTCCATCAACCCCATGTTAAGACCCTGACCGGCAAGCGGGTGCACTGTATGCGCGGCGTCACCCAGTAAAACAGCACGCGGCTTCAAGTAGGTCGACGCATAACGCAATGCTAGTGGGAAGCTTGCCAACTCCGTGGTTAACTCAACGTTCCCCAACTGCCCGCCGCTAGCCTCGGTCACCGCAGCGCCAAAGCCCCGAGTATCGAGCGCCCGTAATTTCGCCGCTTGCTTACAATCAACGCTCCACACTATGGACGATCGCCCGTCTGGAAGCGGTAAAAATGCAAGTGGTCCTGCGGTTAGAAACCGCTGCCAGGCAGTACCGGCGTGAGGCTTGGCGGTACGCACATGCCCCACTAGCGCCTCTTGCTGATAGTGGTGGCTGGCAGTCCTAATCCCGAGCAACTCACGTGTCCGCGACCCCGCCCCATCCGCAGCGACCAGTAAGGGAGTACGTAACTCACGACCGTCATGTAAGCGAATCGTAGCCGCAGCCTCCGTCAGCACAAGCTCTGCAATCGATGCCTCAATAAGCACGACTCCCGCGTGGCGCGCCGCAGTCCAAGACATTCGTTGCAAAGCGTTAGCTTCGACAATAGACCCTAGATTTGGCTCACCTAGCGCAGCGCTATCAAATGTCAAATATTCTGCAGCGTCCGATGTCCCGCCCGCCCAAACGCACATACGTTCAAAGCCAAAAATACGACTGAACGGCAAACTCGCCCATATTCCACAGTGCCGCAATAACATCTGCGAGGCACGACTCAGCGCAAAAACTCGCAAACCCCAATCAGAGTCACTAGCCTCCGCTACCCCATCACTAACCCCCACTACCGCGTCACTAGCCACAAATCGGTCGGCAACCACAGCGATTCGCGCGCCTATTGCCACTCTTCGCGCGACCAATAAACTGGCAACGGCGGCAGCGGTGATGCCACTACCTGCGATCACCACATCGAAGTCACGGCTCATACCAAACTCACTCCTCGCGCAAGCTTAGGCACCCGAGTGGCCGCTCCGGTGCTTAAACGCGACAACGCCGATTTAGCCGGCGGCAACAAGTCAAAGGCCAACAATCCAAAATTCCGCAATCCTTGAACCGTCCTAAGTGGGCTGGAAAAGGTACGCACTAGCGTATCCGTGAAGGCAATGATTCCGCCACGATCCGCGGCTCGCCACGCATCGTAGGCCGCCATCAAACCTAAATCCCACAAATCCCCCGTGCCCTGCTTATAACGCTGCGCAACCAGCTCCGCCAAGCATGCAGCATCACGTAGTCCTAAGTTAAATCCCATGCCGGCTACCGGATGCAGGCCCTGCGCAGCATTACCGACGATCACACAGCGTCCGGCACTGGTGCGTTGTGCTTGCGTTAACGATAGTGGATAGGGTACCCGTCGACCTACTTGCAAAAAACGCCCCAACCGAAAACCAAAACGTTGCTGGAGTTCGCGCAAAAACTCAACGTCCGACCATGTAATTGCCGCCGCAGCCATCTCAGGACTTAAGGTGAGCACCAGAGTACAGCGCCCGCCTTCCAGCGGTAGTAAGGCCAACGGGCCGCTTGCGGTAAAGCGCTCGTACGCCACGTGGTCGTGAAAGCGTTGTGGCAACACCGTGGTAATCACCGCTGTTTGACCATAATCGCGTACGGAAGCCTCTATACCGAATGCCTGACGAACGGCCGAATTCACGCCATCGGCTGCCACCAGAATCTGCGACTCAATCTCACTGTGCACACCGCCCACAGTTAGGGCAAGCCGGCAAGTGCGCTCATCCGCTACGATGCCTTCAATCGAGGCTGGACAAAATACTGTCAAGTTCTCAGTTGCCCTTGATTTTGCCCCCAGTAATTTAGTCCACAAGGCGGCTCCCAATACTCGATTGGGTATCACATACCCCATGGCCAGCAGACCTCGGTCCCTAGCGTCCACCCGCGCAAAACCAAAGTGACCTTGATCCGATATATGAATCTTGGCGATTGGCGTCGCTGCCATCGATATCGTAGACCAAATACCGAGTCCTTCCAAAATACGGCGACTACCGTTAGAAATCGCCGTGGTACGTTCATCAAAACTGGGCTGTGCGGCGGAGTCATACGGAATGGCTTCCACTAGCGCCACTCGCAGGCCCAAAGGCAATAGCGCAAGCGCTACACTCGCACCCACCATGCCACCGCCTACAATGGTTACGTCATACTGATTGCTCATGCAGACCTCATATCCTGAATCAAGGCTTCTATCGCATCCGGTGTCTTCTCTAACGAACCCGTCAAAACCTCAGGACTACTATCAGTTACCAAAACATCATCCTCAATCCGAATACCAATGTTCCAAAAACCTTTAGGAATGTGCGCCGACGGTCTTAAGTAAATCCCAGGTTCTACGGTCAGGGTCATTCCAGGCTCTAGTATCCGCCATTCCCCACCGACGCGGTAATCTCCGACATCGTGTACGTCCATCCCCAACCAATGGCCGGTGCGATGGCCGAAATACTCAAGGTAAGCCTGATCCTTAATCAAACGAATCAAGCGACCTTTAAGTAGCCCTAATTTCACTAATCCCTGCGTAATGACCCGCACCGCTGCCTCATGCGGCTGATTCCAATGATTGCCAGCGCGAACCATTTCGATGGCAGCAACTTGTGCCTCAAGTACCACCTCGTATACCGCCCGCTGGGTGGTGGTAAAGCGCCCGTTGACGGGGAAGGTACGGGTGATATCAGAGGCATAATAATCGTGCTCACACCCGGCATCGAGCAACAGCAAATCGCCATCGCGCAAACGTTGGTCGTTATTCCTATAATGCATAACGCAAGAATTAGCCCCAGCGCCAACAATAGGAGGATACGACAGGTCAGCGTTATGCGAACGAAACTCATGCAGTACTTCGGCCATGACCTCATATTCCATAAGGCCTGGCTGCGCGAATCGCATGGCACGACGATGTGCGCTTACCGCAATCGCAGCGGAGCGCCGCAAACAGCGCTGCTCTGCGCTGGTTTTATAAAGACGCATATCATCCAACACCGATCTTAACGCAACGAATTCGTGTGCTGCGCCGGTGCCGCGCACTTGCACTCGTAAGCTGTTGACCCAGCCCAGCACGCGAGGATCAAACTCAGCATGTTGCCCCATGGAGTAGAATATCCGCGCACGATGTTCCATGAGTCCCGGTAATATCTCATCGATATCCGCAATCGGAAAGGCATCGTCGGCTGCGAAGTAGGTCACCGCACCGTCGGGTCCGGCGCGAGCGCCATCCCAATATTCACGTAGCGCATCATGCTCGCGCACAAATAATAGGTATTCGCCCTGAGGACGGCCGGGCATAAGCACTGCAACCGCCTCGGGTTCGGGGAATCCGGTCAAATAATAAAAATGGCTATCCTGGCGATAGGCATACTCGATATCGCCATTGCGCCGGTGAACGGGTGACGCTGGCAATATGGCAATGGCATCCCTACCAATCATGCGCATAAACTGTTTGCGCCGGCGCGCGAATTCCTTAACTTCCACTTTTAGGTGGCTCAGTGCAAGCGCGTAGGCTGGAGATATTGCTGACGCAGGGGTTGCAGCTCTTCGAATACGACCTGCGCGGCCACTCGAATAAATTCGACCAGCTCGGCATAGGCGAACTCGTTAGCTTCGTCTGAATCCGCCTCATCGCCGGTGGCCTGAGAGATCTCGGTAAAATCCCGAACAATCTCCCCCACATCACCTTTGAGCGCATGCAAATCACTAATTTGCCCGGTTCCCAGACCGTATAAAAATCCGGTACACCAGAGTCCCAAAGCATTCGCGCGGCCGTTCAGCGGCTGGTCGTCATCCGGCAGCAGCGGCTGGAACGCCATCCCCTGTTCACCAAAACAGGTAGCCGTTGCAGCAAAAACTTTCTCCATCATGGCAGCTGACTCGTCGGAGAGCGCAGCCTGGTCAGGCAATAGCTCATTTACCCAATCCTGCAACCCATACGGGGTCATAGAACAAAGCGCACCACACAAGGAGCCGTGGGCTTCGGCAGCGTCGGCTAAACTTCCAGCGGTAGCCAATACGTCCTCAAAATCTTTAAATCGGATATCGGCCATCATAATGGGCCAATAATACCTCAAGCCACCCCCTATTTTGGACGTAGATGCCCTTTGCATTGCGGCATCACCCGCTCTATATTGGCGGCATGAACGAAGCCAACCCAAAATCCGCGGTGGTCCTTGAACTTAAGCGTTTAGAGAAACGCCTCGAAGATCTCATCGCAACTGTCGGTCAAATCAAAGAAGAAAACCGTGCCCTACGGCAACGTCAGGACGCACTCACCTCTGAACGCGCCAACTTATTGCAAAAGAATGAACAGGTGCGTGCGCGTGTTGAAGCAATGATTGGCCGACTTAAATCTATGGAACAAGCATGAGCGAAACCCACGCAAGGGTCAGTGTGCGAATACTTGAGAAGGAATATCACATTACCTGCCCACTGGACGAACGAGCCGACTTGCTCGATTCCGCAGAATTTCTCAACGCAAAAATGCGTGAAATCCGCGACAGTGGCAAAGTAGTGGGGCTGGACCGTATTGCGGTGATCGCTGCGCTCAATATGACTAATGAATTATTAAAGATGCGCAATCGTGACACGCATCTCGAATCTGATGTCGGCGGACGCTTGCGTATCCTGCGCGAACGCGTAGAGTCTGCCTTAGAGAAGGGTCAACAGCTTGAACTTTGAAAGCCCCTTCGCGAGCGTTTAAGTTTGGCGCTGCCTGCGGTGTTCGATGCGGATCGGGTTACCTCTCGACCCTAATTTGTAAACCCCAGGGGCCATTGCTTGCTGGCAACATTGTGCAAGTCCGCCTCGAGCGGAAAGCCTTAATTGTCGCAGTTAGCCCCACCTGTTGCTCAGGTCGGGAGCAACGGTCCAAAACGGCATTGCGGGTAGCGCCATCTCCCTCTGAGCATGAAATCAAACTTACGTAAACAATTGCGTGTGAGACGGCGCTCCCTAGGAGTCGTAGAACACCGCAGACTTTCACGCCTAGCCGCTAGCGCAATCAAACACTGTGCAAGGTTTTCGTTCGGTAAGCGAGTCGCTGTCTATCTACCTTTTGACGGTGAAAGCAACACCAGCGCGCTAATAAAGGCAGCCCGTAGTCGAGGTGTGAAACTCTTTGTCCCGATCGTGGAGGACCTGCGCCATAGCCGGATGAATTTCTACCCGCTGACCTCAAAAACAACGCGAGGCGCATTTGGCATCGCCGTACCGCGCCGAGGTCGAGCAGTTATGCCGCGCTGGTTCAATCTTATTATCGTCCCTTGCGTAGGCACCGACCCGGGTGGGCGACGACTCGGCATGGGAGGCGGATTCTACGATCGAGCATTTAAATACCGACGCGTGCGCAAGGTTTGGCGCGGTCCACTGCTCATCGGCTTAAGCTTTGACTTCCAAAGAGTAGACTCCATAAGCGTAGACGTGTGGGACCTGCGACTGGATTGTCTCTCCACCGAATCAGGACTTAAGACTTTTCTGTAAGGTGATTTATGAACTATTGGCTATTCAAATCAGAGCCCGATACCTTCAGCATAGATCATCTAGTAGCCGCGCCGAAACAGGTTACCGCCTGGGACGGGGTACGCAATTTCCAGGCACGCAATATGCTCAGAGACTCCATAAAAAAAGGTGATCTAGCGTTTTTTTACCACTCAAGCTGTGCAATCCCCGGCATCACCGGCGTGGTCAGCGTTACCAAGGAGGGTTATCCGGACAAAACCGCTTTTGATCCAAAGCACCACCACCATGATGTCGATAGCGAGCCGCTTCAGCCTCGTTGGTTCGTAGTTGATATCAAGTTCAAAGTGAAATTTAAACGCATCATCACGCTCGATCAATTGCGTAAATATGAGAATAATTCCCTGCGTGATCTTTTGATATTACGGCGAGGGAATCGCCTATCAGTGACGCCCGTTTCTCAGAAGAACTGGGAATTCGTTCTCACTCTTGAATAAGTTTTTGGGGTTCGCTAGCACATCGATGAGTAAGAAGCGCGACGTATTACTTGTATTTTGATTAATCGTGTATATACTCGGTTCCCGGACTAATCCGATTATGGAGTTTTTATCATGGCAGCAAAAGCAAAGAAAGCGAAAAAGAAAGTAGCAAAGAAAAAGGCCGCTAAGAAAAAGTAAGCCTTCGCAAGTAAACAACTGTGCCCGCGTAAGCGGGCACAGTTGTTTAAGAGGTCCGGAAAATTCTCAACTCACAAGAAAAAAAATATCAAGCGGCGCTGGCTGCGATCCCATACATCGACGACGGCATGATACTGGGCATCGGGACGGGATCCACCGTGAACCTACTCATAGATTTGATAAAAAGCCGTAAAATACAGCTCAAAGGCGCTGTATCTAGTTCACGCCAAAGCTCAGATAGGCTTGTTGCCGCGGGCATTGAAGTACTTGATTTGAACTTCGCAGGCCCTCTTCGTCTATACATTGATGGTGCCGACGAAGCCACTTCACGGGGCGAATTGATCAAGGGGGGAGGCGCCGCGTTGACCCGCGAAAAGGTGATCGCTGCCGCCAGTGAACAATTCGTTTGCATTATCGACGACTCCAAACTGGTCGAGGTCTTGGGTAAATTCCCTGTACCGGTCGAAGTTATCCCGATGGCCCGCTCCCATGTTGCCCGTCAACTCGTGGCTCTCGGCGGCCAGCCGGTCTATCGCGAAGGGGTAGTGACCGACAATGGCAACGTAATTTTAGATGTCCATCACATAAGCTTAAACCGACCGCAGCAGATGGAGGCTACGATAAACAGCATCGCCGGCGTAGTCACGGTCGGGCTATTCGCACAGCGTGGCGCCGATATACTTATAGTTGCCGGAGATGAGGGCGTTAAAACGCAAATCTTAAGTAGGGTCTCAAATCTCGATTCGGGTTCCAATTTCGATCACGCGATTGGGCGGTAGACCGTAAAAGTCAGCCTTGACCTGCGCGTTAGCTGCCATTTGCATGAATGCCTTGCGGCGTAGCGGAGTCAAATCGGAGCGTTGCCCGAGCATTAATTCTTCGCGGCTTAAGAAGAAAGTAGTTTGCTCGGGCAAATAGGCTATTCCGTGGCTTTCAGCCTCACGTAAGATTTCAATGATATTGGGTTTCTCCATGAAACCTAACTGCGCTACTAAGCGGATGATGCCGTCGCCCACAATAGTGACCGCCAAACGCTGAGATTGCGCAACTCGTGGCTGCTCTACGGTCACCACGGTCAACAACAACACTCGCTCATGTAGGACTCGATTGAATTTCAGATTATTAAGCAAGGCCCGCGGAATGCCCGATGCTCGGGCATCTAAAAATATCGCCGTCCCTGCAACTCGCACCGGTGGATCGGTCTTAAGATCGTTGAGAAAATCTCGCACCGGCTTTTGATCCCGCGATAGTCGCGACATTAGTGAGGCGCGTCCGCGTTGCCAAGTCTGCATCAACCAATAGATAGTCAGTCCCGCCACGAGCGGCAACCATCCGCCATCCGATAGCTTGGTCAAATTAGCAAATAGAAAGGTTACATCGACTAGCAAAAGTACGGACATTAACATCAGCAAGGGCAAGCTTTTTTGTCCGCCCCGTGACTTGATAAGACTCAAAATCATGGGCGTCACTATTGTCATAGCACCCGCCACCGCCAAGCCGTAAGCCCAACTTAGAGAAGCGGCACTACCAAAACCTACCGTCAAGCCAATGGATGTCACCATCAATATCCAATTCGCGCTGGGTACGTAAGATTGCCCCGCATATCCCGAATAAAGCCGATCGACGCGAACGCGCGGTAATAGCCCCAAGCTCAATGCCTGAGTAACCACAAAAAATACGCCGGCAATGACTGATCGGGAGGCTATTGCGGCGGCGGCGATCGCAAACACAATCAACGGCCACAAAACCAAAGTCGGTGCCATTAAGAAAAATGGATTGGCGACCGCAGTCGGATGTTCAATCAGCAGCGCTCCTTCTCCGAGGTAATTCAATACCAGCGCGGGCATCACCAGCAAACCCCACGCGATGCGAATGGGAGTCTTGCCGAAATGACCCATATCGGCGTACAACGCCTCGCCTCCGGTGACCGCCAAAAAAACACCCCCCAGCACCGCAAGCGCCATCACTTGATGTTCCATCAGCAAATCTAATCCATAGAGCGGGTTGAGCGCGTACAGCACCTGCGGCTCACGCAAAATCCAAAATACTCCCATCGCCGCCAAAACCAAAAACCAACCCAACATCAGCGGACCGAGCAAACGATTAATAAGCCCCTTGCCATAACGCTGGGTTAGAAACAAACCGGTCAAAATCACCACCGCAATAGGCAACACAGGGATTCGCCCCGGTCCCACTAATTTCAGGCCCTCTACAGCCCCTAGTACAGTGATCGCTGGCGTAATTGCGCCGTCTGCTAAAAACAATGCGGCGCCTAAAATACCTAATGCGGTATAAATCTTTCGGCGTGGACTTGCGCGTTCGGTGTTAATCACTAGCGCGGTGAGCGCCAACACACCCCCTTCGCCTCTATTATCTGCATTGAGCACCACCACCACGTACTTCACCAGAACCACCAATACCAAAGACCAAAATATCAACGACAGTACCCCGAGAATATGTACGGGGGTGGCGGCGAGATTGGGCCCGGTAAAACAGGCCTGCAATGCATACAGAGGACTGGTTCCGATATCACCGAACACCACCGCGAGCGCCGCAATACAAAGTGGCGCAACACGTTGACTGGAATGGTCTTCGCTCAGCATTTTAAGTTTT
>JAYVYN010000137.1:0-4509 GCA_043784265.1 Gammaproteobacteria bacterium
GTCGCCTCGCCCCACAGGATCAATCCCGCCCAGGCGTTGATCGCTTCCGACGAAGACTCCTGATTATTACCGTCCTCAGACATAGCGTCGCCCGAGACCCAAGAATGTCTTTCATAGGTATCGAAATCGCGTAAGAACGGGAAATCCGCTCTCCCGCGCTCAGCAGTGTCGATATCCGCGATTCAGTTATTAACCATGCCGCTCCATTTCGGCTCGGACGACTAGGCGGGATCGCGCAAAGCAATTTGCGCTGCAGCCATGATCCAATAGCCGTAATTGCAATGATGATCATTTATGTGCGAAGTAAATGGAGTGCTTGCCGTCGAACCAGGACTCCATTCGACTCTTCATATCACTTAGCATTTTATCGCACATGGCATTGCGCTGTATTGCATTTCTGAAGGCGCTTTCATTTTTAGTTACAGCATAGTTCCGTAAAGAAATGAAAGAGGTGTTACACAGCGCGTTCAGTTCTCGGATTGCTGCACGACGTACCCGCACGCGTACCCGCGCCCGCACCCGCGTAAAATTGCTCATAAATCGCATGTTTCGCGTCGAGGCGTAAGAATATAGGCGCGCCGTTGCGCAATGCGCCGAAGCTAATAGGTTTGACGACCCTCAAATCGCGCGCTTTTGTCTGTCCAGTGGCAATACCAATAGTCCCTAGAATGCCCGGCGAGAACGCGGCGCCTGTGGCTGCCAGTTCACCCATGATCATTTCGATCTTACCGCTCGTGTAGATTGCCACTTGCAAGGTATTGGGTTGGGTGGTTCCGACCGCGGGGACGCCTTGATAAGTCACGACCACGCGCTGGTATGCGGCATCGAAATATCCGAAGATGCCAGCGCCTAAGGCCGTGCTGTCGAGGTTCTTCATCAACGCTGCAATCGTGAAACGGTTACTCAACAGCAATTGGCCACGCGAATACCACGGCGAGCCATTGTCGTCGATACCGCCAATATCGGACGCGGTCCGAGCGGTGATCGCCCCGTCTTCATTGACAATTAGGGTACTGATCGGGGTCGGCAGTCCGGGAACCGGAAAGGAAAATCCCGGATAACTCAGATATACGCTCGCGTCGTATGCCGTCCTGAGTTTAATGGTTCCCGGATCATACTGTGCGGCTCCCGCGCTCACGCTCACTGAATACCCTTCATCACCCACCGGAACGAATGTAATCATATCGCCTGCTTGCAAGTCGATGGGATGGGCCTTCACTTGCTCGCAACTCTTGACCAAATCCACCAAAGGATTGGCGCGGCGGTTAGCCGCAGAATTGGTAAGGTAGTGCGAATAGGCGTCTTCGTGCTTCAACATCTTGTTAAAGAATGAGACTGCGTACCAGTTCGTCAGTCGGGTTGATTCCGCGAGCGAGACTTCGGGCTTCAACGGCATCAAGCTCTGCAATTCGTTCTTGACCGCGACAATATCCGATGGACTAAAGAAGACGGATTGCAATTGCGCATCGCTAATACCGTCGAACACCGACGGGTCGCAATACTCGTATACGCCGGATTCCCGCGATCCTGTATAGCTGAAGTAGAATGTCGCATCAAATATGAAATTAGCGATGTCCGAGGGACCTAAGATCCGCGGATTGGCAAAAGCCAAGGCGTTGGCCCCCGGCTTAACCACTACCATAGAATTGTGGAAATCTTGGCACCAGCTGGTTTGATAACCTGCGGTGTGATGGCTCAGTCCGCCGACGTCAACGAGGTACTTGTCGGCGGTGCCGGTAAAGCGATTGAAATTTTCGTACGCGATACCGGTGTCGTTGCCGAAGAACAGCAGTGGCACCCGGGCGTTAGCATAGTCAACCGAATTCAGCACCAATCCATAGTTAGTGCCCGCTCCCATGAAGGCCGCTTTTACGCGCCGATCGGCCGGTAAGCCCGCACTGCTGATTCCCGTAACTGTGGCCAAGCTCGTTTCTCCGCCAAGCGAATAGCCCAGCACGCCGATCTTCTCGGCATTGATCCATTTGGAAAACGCCAACCCAGCTTTCTCATCAAGGGTACCTTGCAAGGCGGCATCGATGACGAACCGGACATCCTTGGAGCGCTGAGCAATAAGATCCGTTGTGCCCAGCCGCGGATTCGGACCAATTGCCAGCGCGGGGATATAACTTTTGATGAAATTGGCCTGATACCAGGCGTCGTCGTTCCCGGTGTGCTCAATTGAGATCACGACGTAGCCATGACTCGCCAATGTCTCGAGCGTATCGGGCATGTTCTTGGCCGAAGCCACGAGGTTACCATGTGAAGCCACCAGGAGAGGAAAGCTGCCTTTGGCAAGCGGCGCGTGATTGGTGACCGGATTCGACGACACGCTACCCTCCGCAGTCAGGGACGGAAGGTCCGGCAGACCCGGATACACGGAGCCGCCAGGATTCTGGTTATAGAGCGGGTTGTTCCACGTGTATTTGACGTGTTGCGTGGTCGCGGATAGCGTCGGGTACCAGACATCTAAGAACAAAAAGCGGCCGGCCGAGGTAACGGGAGATGAGCCATCTAAATTGCGCGCAGGATCCGTGACCACCACCGTAGTGTGGCCGATCGAATAACCCCCTGCTCGATCCGGAGGGAAAAAGTGCTCCTCCGATTCTCCAGAGTGCACGGCACTGGCAACCAGGAGTCCAACTGCCAACCGCATGGCCCCGATCACCGACAATGCAACGCTGCCCCGAAGTGCTCTAGTAATCACGACGACTCTCCTCAATTTAAAAACTGGTTGGTCGGTACCACGACTTTAAGAACCCATTTTATAATTTCGATTCGCGCCGAGGCACCCTTAAGCGCGTATCTACATTCGACGCTCATCAATGGCGCGATTTAAGTCGAGCCGTTGGCTTGTCCAAAGGGGTATGAGCCTGAAGTGTTGCCGGATATTCCCGACAACGGGTCCAAATATATCAACCGTCACGGCCGCAGTAGCAGTAGTCACACGCCCCTAGCATCGCGGGCGGGTTCGGGAACTTGTTTCATATTAATCTGTAGAGCTCATGCGGCTGCGGGTCGGTCGTGCTTGAGCGCGAAGAGCTGATATTCGACACCCGCCGCAGTTTCTCGCGCTTCCGCCACGGCCAATGTCTCGTTGAGCCAGGCATAGCGCGGGTCGCCGGTTTCAAACTGCACCTGCGCCATGAACAGCGTGTCGCCAAATTGTGCGTCGCCGCCAGCCGATAAAGTTCGGCTCACGGCCGCATTGAATTTGTACAGTCCAATGTAGGTGACGTGGATCAGCGCCCCATCGTCAGTTTGGAATGTCTTACGCACATCCAGGCGCGCAAGGTCGTTCGCGCCGCGCACGAACCAGTCACCGCCGCCAGCCAGAATCCGGCCGTTGAGCTTAGGGCCCGTGAAGACGCCTTCGCCGACGATGTAGGTCGTGCGCTCCCCGAATGGCGTGTGACCAATGGGTTGGACCGTAACGGGGTTAGAAAAGCGCAGCAGTGGTTCAAGTTTTAACATGGCACGGTACTCGGTTTGATATTTGAGAATGACACACCACTACCGCAGCGGACAAATGACAATTTTTTACCATACATGAGAAAACCTAATTCCTTAAGCCCTTGGAGCGCAATCCGGCAAGACTCTCGTCGGCACCGATTTCCTCGAGCAACCAGGCCTGGAACGCCGTAATCTTACGCAACTTCTTGTGCTCCGCCATATACACGAGGTGCCAGTCGCCCGGCGCGCGTACGGTGTGTCGTGGCAAGGGAGCGATCAGCAGACCGGCCGCCAAATCCTCGCTGACATAGGGCTGCATGGCGAGCGCCACGCCCATCCCACGCGCCGCCATCCGCAGCGCATGATCGTAACTGTCGAACCGCAAACCCGCATCAGGATCCACGCCTTGGGTACCGGTCGCTTTCAACCACGCAGCCCAATCACCGGCCGACGGGTAGACCTGAAGGATGGTGAACCCAGCCAAATCATTTGGGCGTTTGAGACGCTTGCGCGCGGTACTTAACTGTGGACTACATACAGGAAACATCGTCGGACTAAATAAATATTCATAGTGAACTCGTCCCAGCGTCGGCCGGCCGATCATGACCGCGAGATCGATATCTTGATCGGGGAAGGTCGTATCGAGTTGCGAGGTGATGAACCGCACTTGCAAATCTGGATGCCGGTCTTGAAATCGATGCAGGCGCGAGACCAGCCAGCGGACCGCAAACGTCGAATACATGCGGACCGTCAGAATGTCCTCACGAGTCACCCGCGTGAGCAACCGAGTGCCGTCACTGATCGAGTCAAATGCCTGCTGTAAAAACGGTAGATAGCTTCGGCCCGCCTCAGTCAGCGCGACGGCGCGCGTAGCGCGATCGAACAATTTCACGCCCAAAAACTTCTCGAGGTGCTTGATTTGATGCGAGACCGCAGACTGTGACACGTGCAGTTCGAGTGCCGCTTGCTTGAACGAACCGGTGCGCGCCGCCGCCTCAAAAGCCCGCAATGCATTGAGAGGGGGTATGGCGCGCATTACATCTCTTCGCAGGGAACTAA
>JAYVYN010000138.1:0-3746 GCA_043784265.1 Gammaproteobacteria bacterium
CACGCACACGCCCAAAAAATGCCGCCAAATCGCCGCCCGCGGCGACCAATAAGCGCTCGAACCCCGGGACGCAGTTTCTGTAAGTGGCTACCGACACCAAATCTGCATTGTTGATCTCAGCGCTGAATAAGCCACCAAACGGAAGACGGCCTTTGTCCCGCTGCATATGCTCGTAGTCCTCATGCAATTTTGCGAACACCCGACGCTTTGCTTCGCGTAGGGCGGCCGATGGCTGCGCCGACGCATATAAGGCGGCCAACTGACTCCTCGCCGCGATCAGCAACCCGAGCACCTCACCATAACGCACTTGGTCTTGATTAAACTCCTGCAAATCCGCAACCCGTCCCGTGAAGGTAAGCCATCGCCTCACCCCCTCCTCCTCCATCATAGTCGCCAGCGCCTCATTAAATGCAGCATCGTTAGCCACGTACAGTAATTGATGAGTCAACTCATGAAAAATAATTGACGCCAACTGGATATCACTCCAACCCAGCATCGTATTAAGAATGGGATCATTAAAATGACCCAGCGTGGAATAGGCCGCAGCCCCTCCCACCGTCACATCAAAACCCCCCGATTTTAAATGAGCGGCAAAAGCGCGCGCCTTAGCTTCTGAAAAATAGCCGTGATACGCCACGCAACCCACAATCGGATAACACCAGACCTTGGGTTGCAATGAAAATTCCGGTGCCGCGAACACATTCCACACCACATAGGGGCGTTTTAAATCCGCGTAACTACGATAGCTACCATTATCGGGCAGGCCTAAGCCGTGAATGGCAAATTCGCGAATAGCTCTGACCGCCTCAAGCTGACCCCGAACGCGAGCCGGCGTCGACGGGCGGTTGATGACACCCACAATGGGTTCACGCTTCACCATCAACGCCCACTGACCTCGGGCACCTTGCAACAAGTAACAACCGCTCAAAAGCATGCCCAGCAAGGCTACTCCAGTAGTACGGGCCATCGCGGCGATGCTGCTATTATTCACCGATGCAAGTCTATCTGGTTGGTGGTGCGGTCCGCGACAGGTTGCTAGAGCAACCGGTCAAAGAACGTGATTGGGTGGTCGTGGGCAGCACCCGCGAAGAGCTGTTGCGCCTGCAATACCGCGAAGTCGGCAGAGATTTCCCCGTATTCCTCCATCCCAAAACCCACGAGGAATATGCCCTAGCCCGCCGTGAACGCAAAGTCGCACCTGGCTATCGCGGCTTCACCGTAGAGTTTGGGCCCGAAGTGACCCTACACGATGACCTAAGCCGACGCGATTTAACGATCAACGCCATCGCCCAAGATAGCGACGGCGCACTGATCGATCCCTACAACGGATTGAGCGACTTAAAATCCGGTGTGCTGCGCCATGTCTCCGAAGCCTTCATCGAAGATCCGGTGCGAGTACTTCGCATCGCGCGTTTCGCCGCTCGTTTTGCACCACTGGGATTTAAAATTGCACCACAAACGCAAGCGCTCATGCGTACTATGGTGGAACGCGGTGAGATCGACTCACTCATCGCTGAACGGGTGTGGACTGAAACCGAAAAGGCGCTGCAAACAGCAGCGGCCAGCCAATACTTTAAGACTTTGCGCGACTGCGGTGCGTTGGCGCGCATATTCCCGGAACTGGACGCGTTATTCGGTGTGCCACAGTCACCCCAATGGCATCCCGAGATTGATACCGGCGTGCATACGCTCATGGTGCTCGATCAAGCCTGTCATTTAAGCAATGATCCGCGCACGCGTTTCGCAGCCCTAGTCCATGATCTTGGCAAGGGAGTGACGCCACGGGAACTGTGGCCGCGTCATCACGATCACGAAGAACGCAGCGTAGCCTTAATCGAAGCCTTAGCGGACCGCTTGAGAATTCCCAGCGACTATCGTGACTTAAGCCTAATCGTGGCGCGCTTCCACGGAATCGTACATCGCGCCTTTGAACTACCCGCCAAAACCATCCTGAATTTTCTCGAACGCTCGGATGCCTTACGTCGTCCCGAACGATTTAGCCAAGCCCTGATTGCCTGCGAAGCCGATGCGCGCGGCCGCACGGGCTTTGAGCAAAGACTCTATCCCCAACACGCCTATCTGAGCGCCGCACGGGCAGCGGTCGCTGCTATAAAACCCTCCAGTGCCGATGTCGCCGGCCGCAGCGGCCCTCAAATTGCTGAAAACCTACGCCGCCAACGCCTGCACGCACTCGAACAATTGCGCACCGCCACTAAAGAGTGTGCCGCAAATCCTGCAACTTAAAGCCTACTAAGGAAGCACCCCGAGGCGCGTCCGCGAGTCCGTCCAATCCCCGCGTCCAAGCCATCGCCTTAAAGGACTCACCCATTTCTCCCGGCAACATAAGCTGTCGCGCCTGATGCGCCAGGCGCGCAAAAACAGCCGCATCATCACCCGCAAGTATCTGCATCTCCTGATCGATACCGGTGCCGGCAAGGAAATACGCCTGGGTCGTAAATCCCGCCACCTCAAAACCCACTGCGGCCGCCTCAGCCAAGGCCGTAAAGTCCACCCAGGCAGTGATGTCCTGTAATCCTGGATAACGAAACGGATCAGCATACGTACGCTGGCGAAAATGACAAATCAACGTACCCTCATGACGTTGACCAAAATAGTACTGCGCACGCGGCAACCCATAGTCGAACCACAACACCGCACCGCGTCGCAACGAACTCCCCACCTCACGAGTCCAGGCCGCCAGCCGCGGACAATATTCTGATTCATACCCCTCGCCCCAATCGGCAGCCCGCAGCAAGCGACAGGCTTCCACCACACGAGGAGCCGCCGGCCGCGCTGCCCACGCAAAGGCCTCCCCGTGCTCCGGTGCCGGTGCCCGTGACTGAACCCCAAGCTCCAGAACATCCGTGCTATGCCACCGAAAACGCACCACTGGCAGCGCATCCAACACCTCATTCGCGATCACCACACCGTCAAAAGATTCCTCGGGAGGCGCATCCAACCACTGTAAGCGATCCACTAAATGCGGTAGGCGCTGCGATAAATACTGGGTTTGGCGCGCGCGCAGTTCGCCGCTCACCTCTAATATCGAATAACGCTCGGGTAGCGTTCCTAACGACTCCAGTCGCGCCAAAATATCCCCGGCCATACGACCACTGCCGGCACCAATTTCAAGAATGGATCCTCCGCCAAGCGCACTCAGCACCTCGGCACATTGCCGTGCTACGCAGGCACCAAATAGCGGCGACAACTCGGGTGCCGTGCTGAAATCACCGCCTGCCCCCAGCTTGTGCGCGCCCGCACTGTAATATCCAAGGCCCGGCGCATACAGCGCCAGTTCCATAAATCGCTCGAAGCTCAACCACCCACCGGCTACCGCGATTTCACGCGCGATATGCTCGTTCACCGCATGGACATGCTGTACTTCAATAGGGCTTAAGCGCGGTTCACGCTGGGATGACAATCCGGTATTGTGTTGAGCCATGATGCATAGTATCGACAAGAATTCACTACAGGGCCAGGTTGTTCTGATTACCGGCGGTGCCCGCAGGGTAGGCGCCGTGGTAGCAGGCGCACTCCATGCAGCGGGTGCCAATATCCTGATTCACTATCGATCATCCGCGGCCGCCGCTAAAGAATTATGTGCCACGCTCAATCAAACACGCCCAGGCTCCGCAGCAATGTACGCTGCCAACCTTATCGAGGCAGATGCGCCCGAAAAGTTGGTTACCGCAACCTTGAGCGAATTTGGCAGAATTGATGTGTTGATTAACAATGCCTCCAGCTTC
>JAYVYN010000139.1:0-7463 GCA_043784265.1 Gammaproteobacteria bacterium
CGCATTTGGATCACGGCCTTCTTTCAATACTTCGGCCAGCGCCAGCGCCTCAATCGGATCGCCCAGCGCCGTGCCGGTACCATGGGCCTCAACGTAGGAAATCTCGGCCGGCGCGACGCCCGCGCTGAGTAACGCCGCGCGAATGACGGCTTGTTGAGCCACGCCATTGGGAGCGGTCAAACCATTGCTCAATCCATCCTGATTGACCGCCGAGCCGCGAATCACCGCCAGGATGTTATCGCCGTCGCGCTGCGCATCGGATAAGCGCTTGAGCACAACCATGCCCGCGCCCTCCCCGCGCACGTATCCGTCGGCGCGCGCATCAAAAGCCTTGCAGCGCCCATCCGGCGCCATCATACGAGCCTGCGAGAATATGATCGTGGTGCTAGGGGACAAAATCGCATTTACCCCCCCGCTCAGGGCCAGGTTGCATTCGCGATTGCGCAGTGCCTGACAAGCAAGATGCAGCGCGACCAGCGACGACGAGCAGGCAGTATCCACCGCAAGGCTCGGGCCACGCAGATCGAACAAGTACGACAGGCGGTTGGCCGCAATACAATGCGAGTTGCCCACGCCGCCGTAGCCGTCAATCAGCATCGGGTCGGCCAATTGACGTTGTGCATAGTCGCTGGTGCTGATACCCACAAATATGCCGGTTTGGCTGGCGCGCAAGGATTCTGACGCCTGGCCTGCATGTTCCAACGCCTCCCAGGCGACCTCCAATAGCAGGCGCTGCTGCGGGTCCATGCGCTCCGCCTCGTAAGGGGTAGTCTTAAAAAACGCGCAATCGAAACCGTCGAGCGCCGCGACAAATCCCCCCCAGCGCGTATTCATCTTTCCAGGCGCAGCAGGATCCGGATCATAGTAAGCCTCAGCGTCCCACCGATCACTGGGTACGCGCGAGACGGCATCGCGCCCCTGGCGCAGCAATTCCCAATACGCATCCACATCCGCTGCCTGCGGAAAGCGGCAACCCAGCCCGATGATCGCAATAGGCTCGCGGACTGCCGCACCTTCCGGCGCGGGTGCCGCCGGCATCGCGACAGCATGCAGCTTGGCGCCGAGAACATTGTCCAAAACAAGATTGAGCCCCTGCTCGCGCGCGCGCAACTCCAGCTCAGCGCGTTTCTCCGAAGAAAGCCCGCGGATACGGTGAGAGATATCCATTATCGTGCGCTCCTGACGCTGTCGATCGAGGCAGGCACAGCCAAATCGTTGTGCCTATCCTCGCGCCTGAGCGTGCCTGCGGATAGGCGCTCAAGCTCCGCCAGGATCATCGTGACAGCATCGTCACCGGGATCGTCGGCACTGTGCATTCCAGCACCGGCATCTTCGCTTGCCGATTGTTCGTCCAAACACTGCGCCAGATAATGGGAAATCCCGGCGATAGTGGGGTAATCAAATACCAGTGTGGCTGGCAGGGCGCAGCCCACTTCCGCCTCAAGGTTGTTCTTCAAACGCAACGCCATCAAGGACTCGAATCCGAAATTCATTAGGGGTTCACGGGAGTCGAGCGCGGCACCATCCAGCATGCCCAGTACGCGTGCTACCTCGGCCTGCACCAAAAGCTGCAATTGGCTATCACGCTGGCTGCGCGTCAGAGCCGAGAATGACCCTGCACGTGGCCCGGCATCCTTGGGCATCGCTGGTGGCGGCGCGCTAGCTATGCTCGACGCCCCTGCAATTACGGCCTGCCACGGACGGCCCATTTCGCTCGCCGCAAACTGTTGCCAGTCGATATCCACGGCAAGCAGGTTGGGCTGAGGCGCAATGAGCGCGAGCGCGAAGGCTTCGCAGGCATCTTCCGGCGGCAGCGCACGGATGCCGATACTGGCAAGGCGTTGCCTGTCCGATCCCAGCATCATCCCGATGTCCTCCCACGGACCCCAATTGATCGCACACGCGGGCATGCCGTGCGCACGCCGGTGCTGCGCCAGGGCGTCCACCCAGGCGTTGGCGGCCGCATAGTTGGCCTGCCCGGGCGATCCCAGCACCGCAGCGATGGAGGAGCACAGCACAAAAAAATCGAGCCGAATATCTGCCGTGCTGCGATGCAAGTTCCACGCGCCACGCGCCTTGGGCGCGAACACACGCGCGAGGCGAGCGGCGTTCTGGTTAGTCAGGACGCTATCGTCGATGATGCCGGCCGCGTGAATCACGCCAGCCAGCGGCGGCAGCGTCTCGCCGAACAGATTGATAAACGCGCGCACCGTCTCGGCGTCACTGACGTCGCCGACCTCGATATGCACGTTCACACCGAGCGCCTGCAACTCGCGCAAACACCGTGCTCGGGCATCGGTGGCTGAGTGATGCGGGTCGGTGGCTAGCGCAACCGGGGTACGTACCAATAGCGTCAAATGGTGCGCGCCCTGCTTCGCCAGCCAGAGCGCCAGCCGACGCCCCACTCCCCCGAGGCCACCGGTAATCAGGTAACTCCTGTCGGCGTGCAGCACCATGCGTTCATTGTCCTCGTTAGGCATGACGAGCGGCTGCAACCGCGGAACATACAAGCGCGCCTCACGAATCGCCACGCCCATACGCGGCGTATCACTGAGGAGGACGTTCGCGAGCGCCGTGATTGCAATCGGCGCCGCCATCGCGTCAAGATCAACCAACCCGCCCCAGTGCGCCGGTTGCTCCTGGGCAATGACGCGACCCAAACCCCAGAGTGCGCCTGCCATCGGCGCGACATCCTCAGTATTGCAGCACGCCTGGGCTGCGCGGGTTACCAACCATAGCCGTCCCTGGGCAGTCTGCGCGACGGCCTGAATCGCCTGCAATGCGGTGCCGCAACTACTCTGCATCCTCACCTCGAAGTCGATATCGGCGGATGTTTGATCGAGTTCCACGTCTAGTGACCACAGATGCACCACCCCGCGCAAACTTGCCTTTTCAACATAATGGGTGAGCGCGTCGCCTATTTGCTCCCGGCTCTTGTCGCCCGCGCCTGGCTCAATGGCATACAGTAAATGACATTCCTGCCCTTGCTCGGCCAAGCGTGCGGCCAAAGCCTGAGCTACGCCACCCTTGTCGGCTAGCAACAGCCAGCGATTCGGCGCGACAGAAGTGGGATTCGCCGATTCCCGCACTGCGGGCGGAGTGTATTTCTCCCACACCATTTCATAGAGGCTGTCACGCACACGCTCACGGATGGCACACGGGGCGATACGCGTTAGACGTTTGGCGCTCAGACCTTGTACCTCGACGATCAAGTTCCCTGTCTCGGAATAAATATTTACATCGGCGGTCAGCAGCTCGTGCTCGTGGCTATTCGCGCGACTCAAACGCACATGGCTCCAGACCTGTTCTCCGGGCAGCCGATGAATACAAAACCGATCAATCGCAATGGGTAAGAACGTATCGTCAACCTGGGCGAGTTCAGGTGGCAGCGCCACCGCGAACACTTGCAGACAGGCATCGAGCATAGCGGGGTGAAAATAATAGTCGGGCCGCTCCCCCATCAGAATTTCAGGCGCAAGTATTTTCCCGACGGCCTCGCCGTCACCGCGCCACGTCTCGACCACCCCTTGAAAGGCCTCCCCGAACTTAAAACCCCGCTGCTCGAAACTGGTGTAATGCTCGGTACGTGAAACGAATCCTGGGCAACGTGCCCGAACCTGGGGCAGCGGCTCTAGGGTTTTGGCGGCAGTCAGCGCGGTAACGGCAAAACGGCCGGTAACATGTGACGTCCATGGCGCTTGTCTTGCTCCGTTATCCGCGATGCGGCTCTCAATCAGAAACCCGCGCTTACCGGACTCGCCCGGCGTCACCATGCAGCGCAGTAGCCGCTCGCCTTTTTCAGGCAGAAACAGTGCTTGATGAAAAGCAATATCTTCGAGTACCAGCACAGTGGGGTGCAACAGCTCCTGACCCACGGCCATGGCCATTTCTATAAAGGCTGTTCCAGGCACGACTACGGAGTTGCGTACTTTGTGATCCAGTAAAAATGGAAAACGCTGTGCGCTCAATACCACCTCGTAACCCACCGGAGAGTCACCCGCGGTGATTGCCGCTGTCAACGGTAATACATTTGCCTTCGCCATACTCATGCTCCCTAATACCATGATGCCCTCTGTCAATCGAGCATGACCGAGCGATCCAGAAACGGATGCGTCCGGATACGCCTCAACCGCACGGGTTGTTCTACGCTTGGCCCTTGCGTGGCGTGGTCAGCCGTCGGCCAGTACCTCGCACGCTCAAACGGATACGGCGGCAGTGGCACTCGGCGTGCATACGGTGCGCCGTAAAGTGACGGCCAATCGACCGGTTTTTCTGCCAAGTAGGATTGTGCGGCGCAAAACCAGGGATCGTCATCGGCCCCCCGCAGGTCGCTGAATATCCCGCGCGTCGGCTCTTCACGCATTTCGTCAGCGCCGCTATAGTCAGCCAGTCCACGGACCAAGTCTTCACGCGAAGCCCCGATGAACACAATTCGATGCGGGAAGTGACCAGCCCCCATGCTTGCCGTCCAACACAGGTCACGCAGCGCTATGTGGGGCCGCGTCTCCAGATAGACGCGGTAACGGTCGACCAATTCACGCAAGGAACTGGCGCTGCGTGCTGAAATGGGGAGCAGGTGGCTGGACATGACAATCGAATCGGCAGCGACCGCCGGGGCCTGTTCTAGAACCACATGCGCATTCACCCCGCTCAAGCCGAACGAACTGATACCGGCGCGCAGCACATCGGGCGCGCGCCATGGGGTCAACGTCGTGTTCACATAAAAAGGTGTGTCCTCAAAGTTGATCAGCGGATTAGCTTGTTGGTAGTGCAGGCTGGCTGGCAACTGCCGGTGCTCCAGCGATAGCAGCACTTTGATTAGGCCGGCGGCACCGGCGGCAGCCTCCAGATGCCCGATGTTCGTCTTTACCGAGCCGATCGCGCAGCAAGCTTTGCCAACTTGATCGTCGGCAAAAGCGCGGGCCAAACCATCGATTTCCATCGGATCGCCCAGTGCCGTGCCCGTGCCATGGCATTCGACGTAACTGATTGATTTTGCCGATACACCGGCTGCTCCCAAAGCGCGACGTATCACACGCGTTTGGGACTGCGGATTGGGCGCCATAATGCCGTTCGTCCGTCCATCATGATTGAATGCCGATCCCTTAATCACGCCGTATACCGTATCACCCTCTGCGAGTGCGGCTGCAAGAGGCTTCAGTAATACTGCGCCTACGCCCTCACCGGAGGTAAAACCATTTGCCCGGTGATCGAATGCCTTACAACGACCGTCTGGAGCATGTGCCTTGAGTTTGCTCGCGCCGATAAAATGGTCTGGCGAAAGCACCAGATTCACTCCTCCCGCAATTGCAGCGATGCACTCGCCGCGGCGGATACTGTCGCAGGCGAGATGCACTGCGACCAAGGTCGAGGAACATAAGGTGTCCACCAGCATCGACGGTCCGT
Organism: Gammaproteobacteria bacterium; assembly: GCA_043784265.1. Classification (GTDB taxonomy): domain Bacteria; phylum Pseudomonadota; class Gammaproteobacteria; order Steroidobacterales; family Steroidobacteraceae; genus Bog-1198. The sequence continues at coordinate 5,407 of JAYVYN010000139.1, forward strand.
GTAGATCCAGAAAATAAGACACGCGATTGGGCAATGCTGCGTTCCAATTGCCCATCGCAGCGATGTAATGATCCTCGGGCTCCTTTATTAGCTGGTAGCGTTTGGCATAATAATTATTGGTGCAGCCAGCAAACACACCGACCTCCTGCCCCGACAAGGCATTACCAGCGTACCCAGCGTGTTCCAACGTTCGCCACACGGTTTCGAGAAATAATCTCTGCTGGGGGTCCATGAGCATCGCTTCTTTTGGCGAGACATGAAAAAAAAAGGGATCGAACTGGTCCACTTCCTCGAGAAACCCTCCCCAGCGGTTGTAGTGCTTGCCGTGAGCCTCGGGGTTTGCGTCGAAATATTCACGCCAATCCCAGCGTTCCAAAGGAATCTCAGAAATTGCGTCGCGCCCCCCAGACAAAAGTTGCCAGAAGGCGTCACGGTCCGGGGCTTGAGGAAAACGGCAAGCCATACCAATCACGGCGATATCTCCAGGATGGGCCGCTGGCGGCAACTCGGTCTGGGTCTGCGCATGCTTGATCTGCGCGCGTAACACATCGCTGTAGCGGGCCATTTTATTTTTGCCCCTCACGCGACAGCTTGAGAATCAACGCATTGGCATCGTGCGGAGTGGAGGCGGCATCCACCTTATATTGCAGGTCATCGGGTAAGGCCTGGTAAAGGCCTAGCAGCTCTTCCGCAGACCCATGCTTCCCGCCAAAATCAACCCTAGCGTCAAGGCTTGGTGGGACCCTCCCATCCATCGTCGCAGGAGCGCGAAGTAACGGTTCGGGCCCCGCCAGTTCGGCCGCATACCGTTGTTCGATGAAGCCGCTTAGATCATTGATAGTGGGGTACTCAAACAATAAGGTTGGACTGAGTGGCAGGCCGAGAGCCTTCTTAACCGCCCCCATGATCTCGACACCAATAAGCGAATCCACACCGAGGTCCGAGAAATTCTTGTCGGCTCCGATACGTTCCATTGGTACCCGCAGTGAACGGGCGATCTGTTGGGTGAGGACCTCGCGCACACTAATGCGCATCGCTGAAAGCGCGTTCGGCAATGGCACGGGTATGGGAGCGGGCACACGTTGGATCAGCGCGGCTGTGCTGGCAACGATACTCGGCGTCGGTACTGCACCGCCTAGCTCGGCCCCATACCGTTGCTCGAGGAAGCCACTTAGATCGTGGATAGTCGGGTACTCAAACAATAAGGTTGGACTGAGGGGCAAGTCGAGTGCCTTCTTAACCGCCCCCATGATCTCGACACCGATAAGCGAGTCAACACCGAGTTCAGTGAAGTTTTTATCAGCTGCGATGCGCTCGATCGGTACGCGCAATGAACGTGCAATCTGTTGGGTGAGTACCTCGCGAACACTGATCCGAGGCGCGGAGAACTCGTTTGGCAATAAGGCAGAATGGGGAACAGATACCGGGAGGATCGGCTCAGCCCTGCTAACGGTGGCATTTGGCGTCGGCAATGAGCCGCCAAGCTCGGCCGCATACCGTTGCTCAAGGAAGCCGCTTAGATCTTGGATAGAGGGGTACTCAAACAATAAGGTTGGACTAAGAGGCAGGTTGAGCGCTTTCTTCACAGCTCCCATGATCTCGACACCGATCAACGAGTCAACCCCGAGGTCTGCGAAATTCTTGTCGGCTGCGATACGTTCCATCGGTACACGCAAAGAACGGGCGATCTGTTGGGTGAGTACCTCGCGAACACTGGGCCGGGTCACGGAGGGCGCGCTCGGCACTGGCATGGGAGCGGGCGTACGTTGGACCGGCGCGACCGTGCCGACAGCGCGCAAGTCAGCATGATTTACCCCTCCGCGATGGGATTTCGCTGTAATCAGGGCCTGGCGTGGATCACCCGCAGAATTGGGCTCACCCATCACTTCAACCTCTAGGAACCCCGCCTCATTTAACACCCGTTGCCACCCTTCCCCAGATAGCAGCGGATGCCTGGCCCGCAAGTCAGTATCGGTAAAGCGCCACCAGCCGTCAGTGAGGCCGAATACCAGGTCCATCCAGCGTTGTGGCCGCAAGCTCTCCAACAGCACCAACGT
>JAYVYN010000140.1:0-7500 GCA_043784265.1 Gammaproteobacteria bacterium
GCGAGTATCGTGGCATCAGGTTCTAAAGTGTCATCGAGCTGGCTCATCATGGCGTATTTACTCCATACCTACGGAGAACTGTGTTTAAGTCCGGTGGGCCTGAGCTATTTTACGAAGTTGGCCCCCAAACGCTTCGTCGGTCAATTGATGGGCATGTGGTTCTTGGCGATTTCAATGGGTAACTTAATCGCGGGTTTGATCGCCGGAGAATTCGACGCCGAACATGTTGCTGCAATGCCAGGACAGTACCTGCACATTGTGTATTTCGCGGTTGGCCTGGGTACTGTATTACTTATCTTAAGTCGCCCGGTAAAAAAACTCATGGGCCGGATCGAGTGAATCAAGATCAGCACGGGTACGCGCGAAAGTGCGTCTAGAGGCACGTTCCACCAAGCTCGTGCTCTGTCTAGCGGCGGTCTATCTTATTTGGGGGTCGAGTTTTTTATTCACTAAAATTGCAGTCATGCATTTGCCCGCGACCCTATTCTCGGGAATCCGATTTGTGGCCGCAGGTTCAATACTGGCGCTACTCGCGCGTTTTTGGCGCGGCGCTCAATGGCCCGCAGATTTTAGTGAATGGCGTCACGTTTTAATCGTGGCATTCTTTATGGTATTTGCTAGCAACGGCTTGAATGCCTGGGCGATACATTATCTGCCCAGCAGCGTTGCGGCCTTACTGAATAGTACAGCAGCATTTTGGATCGCAGGTCTGGGCGTATTCGGGCGACGTGGCCATCCACTAACGGCTCGCGCCAGCTTGGGGTTAGTGATTGGATTTGCGGGCACGGTGCTGATGTTGATACCGAAGGGCCAAAGCGAAGGCTATAGCCTGTATGCTCAGGTAGGTGCCCTTTTCGGCTGCCTCGGGTGGTCCTTGGGCACACTGTATTACCGTAGCATCGATACAAAAATTAGCTCAATGATGTTCACGGGGCTACAAATGTTGTTTGGCGGCATGATGTTGCTAGGCGTCGCGGTTATTCGCAATGATTTCGCGCAATGGTCACCAGACCAGCCCAGTATGATCGCATTGCTTTATTTAACGTTCTTTAGTTCCTGTCTGGCTTACACAGCCTATGGATGGCTTACAGTGAATACCACGCCCGCCATCATTGGCACCTATAGTTATGTGAATCCAGCCATTGCGGCCGTTGTGGGGTGGCAGTTTTTGCACGAACAACTCTCCACTCTCCAATTCTTGGGTATGTTCATAATCATTATCGGTGTCATCCTTTCAACATTGCCCGGCAGCAGCTTTACAGACCCGAAAGCGCTTGAGGAGCCTCGATCCCAATGAAGGTAGCGGTCTTTAGCTTGTCAATGGCAGCATTGATATTGATGGGAAGCTGCGCCGAGAAATCCTCTTATTCGGGTGATGGCCGGTTGATTGATAATGGAGTCACAGCACCGGATCATCGCTACGTCATCGAAGTAGGGAAAGTCGATCTTTCGCAGCTAGGTTCCGCGACTTTTAAAATGGCGGGTCTGCCGCGTAACTATTTCGTGGTCGGGCTGCAAATCCCCGCCAGCGCTATTGGCATCGGCGAGCATCGCGACTCCCCCGCGGATGTGTCACTTGAGGTTGTGCGTGAACAAGGTAGCATGGTGGCATTAGTTATTGCGCCTCTACGTGAATGGACGTGGTCAAATCCTAAGCACGAGGCGGCGGCGTTTGTCTATTTACGCGATTCTGCGCGTTCGTATTTCGATTCGTTTACCGAGGATCGCTACCTGGTTAAGGTGACCGTGAATGTTCCTGACAGCACCATTCCCGCAGGTGCCTTAATTGTGCTTAAATCAGCGGGATGGAAGTGAGCGGTTTGTCCCTGTCATGAAATATCTCTGTGCGCTTGCTATTGCACTTGCCGTTGCCATTGCCGCCGTTACTAGCGCCGCCGCTCAACCGCGCGTACCACCGACTCTTGTCGCCGCAGTTTCACTCGCCGGTGCACCCGCCGGAGCGCACGCTTATCGGATTGTCTACCACTCAACTGACGATCACGGTGTGGCCGTCGACGTAACGGGAGTAGTCATCGTCCCCGCGGGGCGTGTGCCAGCCGGCGGCCGAGACATCGTCGCGTGGGCACATGGAACAAGCGGTATTGCCGACGCTTGTGCACCGTCGACCAATGCGTGGCTGTTCGACAGCATTGCTAGCCTTAGTGACCTATTAAGGCGTGGCTATATCGTGGCCGCCACAGACTATCAGGGACTCGGCGGCCCAGGACCGCATCCTTATTTGATCGGCCCTAGCGCAGCACACTCAGTGCTCGACGCTGTCCGCGCCGCGCGCGCCGTGCCGCATGCATCGGCTACGAATCGTTTCGTCGTGTGGGGCGAATCACAGGGGGGCCACGCCGCACTTTGGACTGCCCAGCTGGCCTCCGAATACGCGCCCGAGCTTGAGTTGGTGGCCGCCGCCGCTGCTGCACCCCCGGTTGATCTAGTAGCGAACCTGACCGGGAATACCAACGCCGTGATAAAGGCACTCATAACCGCTTTTGCCGGGGAATCGTGGTCGGAAGTTTACGGCATCCCCTTGTCGACTATCACCGGATCGGTGGGAGAGGACTTGATCCACCGGTTGGCGAAGAACTGCGTTACCCTCAACGGCTTTAAGTTGCGAACTAAAGTGGGGCTGATTAGGCTCGTGCGCAAACTACGCGGCTTGGATCTGAATGCCTCACCGCGCTGGGCTGAACTTATGCGGGTGAACTCTGTGACACCTCGCAAACTCGGAGTGCCACTGCTAATCGCGCAAGGTTCGTTGGACGTTATCGTCGCACCAAAAGTAACTCGCCAATTCGTTGAGCAGATGTGCCGAGTCGGCCAGCCGCTGCGCTTCCTTGAGGTTGCTGGCGGCGACCATATAACGATCGCAAAACGCACAGCGGCGGTGACGATCGATTGGATCGATGACCGCTTCGCCGGCAAGGCCGCGCCGGACGACTGTAGCCGCCTTTAAGCCTTTTCCATGTGCTGTCGACGATAGCGGCGCAGGCTCGCCGCGTAGGATACGTCTGACCATGCAGAACAGCGAATTGTTAGCAAACTGCTGTAGGATTCTCTGCGAAATGCGGTCAAAACTCTTCAGAATAGGTGCTCTGGTCGCGATCAGCTTATGCGGGACGAATATGACCCGCGCTGCAGATCCACAGCCCTACGGCATGGATTGGGCATCGACCGATAACGGCAACATTGACGATACTTTGCGCGCGACCTCCGAGCTTGAGGCGCTGCGAGTAGCGGCACCCGTCAGCCCTTTCGGTTTGATTGCGCGAGCACGCGGCGACGTTGACCGCTTACGAACTGTGCTCGACAGCTTTGGCTACTACCAAGCCCGCGTGACGATTTCAATCGAGGGTCGAGGTTTGAATGACGGCGGCTTGGGCGATGATTTGACAGGATTCCCGAAGGATCGCAAGGCGCGAGTTTCCGTCAAGGTGGATCTCAATGATTTGTATCGCCTTAGACGAATTGAGATTGACGGTGAGGTTCCCAAATCGGCGCAAGAAGTTCTAGCACTTAAAACAGGCGCGCCAGCGGTGGCCGCTAACGTCCTGGAGGCCGGCAATCGGCTGCTGAACCACCTACAAGAACTCGGATTTGCCTTCGCGAAAGTTGACCCGCCGGTCGCCTACGAAGATAAAACGGAACCTGTTTTAGACGTCAGTTTTCACGTGGAGACTGGCCCTCGCGCACGCATCAGCGATATTCGTATCGAAGGATTGAAGCGCTTGCATGAAAAACTGGTGCGGGGGCGGATCGCGTTGCACAAGGGGCAGCCGTTCAGCCCGAGCGCGATCGAACGGGCCCGGCGTGACTTGCTCAACCTCGGACCGATCGGATCGATCAGCGTACAACTGGCTACTCAAGTGGACGCGTCAGGCGAAGTACCCGTTACTTTTCAAGTGCGTGAACGCCCGAGGCATGCCGTTACGATCAATGCCGCGTATTCGAGCGATCTCGGCGGCAGCGGAGGCGTCTCCTGGACAGACCGCAATGTATTTGGCAACGCGGAGCAATTAGCATTATCGGCGCGGGCCATCAATTTTGGGGGCGGCACCGCGACCACCGGGGTCGGCTACGACACCAGCGCCAAATTCACTCAGCCGGACTTCCTGCGCCGCGATCAATCGCTGCAAGTGACGCTGAGTGCCATCAAGCAGTCGTTGCAGGCCTACGATCAAACGGCGCACACTGGTAGCCTGACTCTAACTCGCAAGTTATCTAGCGTGTGGGCAGCCAGTGTCAGTGTCACGGCGTCGGACGAGCAAATCTTACAAGATGGAAAAAGCCATAACTACTCCCTAATCGGACTTCCCGTGGTCTTGAGCTACGATTCCACCCACTTAAGTTCACCGCTCGATGATCCGCTGCACGGCGCGCGCGCAACCATAAGCGTTGCGCCGACGGAAGCACTCGGTCGCCCAAATGCCACCTTCATCATCAGCCAGATTAAGGCGGCTACTTATTTAGATATTGGCAAGTTATTATCCAGCAACCCCGGCCGCAGCGTGCTAGCGCTGCGGGGTTTTGCTGGGATTGCCCAGGGTGCGGGTGCATTGAGCTTGCCGCCGGACCAACGCTTTTATGCGGGCGGCAGCGAAACCATCCGCGGATATCGTTACCAGGCCGTGGGTCCGACATTCCCAGACACTGGTTATCCTACCGGCGGAACCGCAATCGCCGCGGGGAGTGCGGAGTTCAGACAACGCTATGGCAGGAACTTGGGCGCCGCGATTTTCATTGACGGCGGTCAGGCGAGTGCCAGCCTGAAACTGGTTCCCAATGAGATTCGCGTCGGCGTCGGTGCCGGCATTCGTTATTACACGCCTATCGGACCGATTCGTCTCGATTTTGCGGTACCGACCCGGCGCTACAGTAAACACACCGACCGGTTTGAGATCTACATCGGATTGGGCCAGGCATTCTGATGCGACATCCTTTGAAATGGCCGGCGTTGATCCTCGGTGCGCTGATGCTGCTGGTAGTGACTGTTGGGATCGGCGTGTATATCGCCGGCAACACTGCCGCGGGTCGCTCGCTAATTGAACGCTTGACCTACCAATTGTCGGGCGGCTATGTGAAATTGACCGGTTTAGGCGGCACCTTCCCCGCGCACGTAACCCTTGATCGGTTGGACCTCATTGATGCCCACGGCATTTGGTTGACAGCCGAGCATGTGATGTTGACATGGGAGCCATACGCCCTGTTAACAAACACGGTGCGCGTGGACGACCTGCACGTGGTTCGGGTGCACGTCGAGCGCGCGCCGTATTCCACGCATCCAAATGATCACATATCGGTGCCGCACATCGAGGTGACACGATCCGTCGCCGAGCGGGTTGAATTGGGCACCGCCTTGGTCGGTAGTCCTGCAGCGCTAGCCGTGCGCGCTAGCTTCCACATGCGCTCTTTGGAGGATGCTCGCTCGGAATTCATCGCGCGCCGTCTCGATGGCGAGGGAGAGTACGAGCTGCATGTGGCCTTCGATCCCGCGCGCATGGATGCGTCCCTGAAACTGCATGAGCCGGCGGGAGGACCGCTTGAGCATTTATTGCAGTTACCTGGTTTAGGCGCGCTTACGGCCAATGTTCAGCTAGCAGGTCCGCGTAGCGCAGAGCGCATCAATCTAGTGCTGGACGTCGGCGATTTGCACGGCCGAGCCCAAGGCACGGTCGATTGGGTCAAGCGTTCCGCGGATGCTGCATATTCGCTTGAGTCCACTGCCTTGAGCCCGCGTGCGGACTTGTCGTGGCAGAAAATTAGTCTGCAGGGTCACTGGCGAGGCTCGCTGACCACGCCCACGGCTGACGGACTATTAAAGGTTGAGAAGTTACGCATTGGTGCCGCTACTGAGCTTGCGACTCTCTCCGCCACACTCGCAGCGGACGGCGGCGAGCTTAAGGTCAACGCACAGGCCGGGGGACTGCGAATTCCGGGGTCACAACCGAGGATGTTTGAGCAGGATCCTGTGCTCCTTGAGGCGAAGCTCCAGATGAACGATCCAACCCTGCCGCTGCAAATGACAGCGAGTCATCGATTATTTTTGCTGCGAGCGCGCGCCAAGGCCGCCTCGCCGCAGAGCGTTAGCTTCGACCTGCGTCTACCGAATGTATCGCCGTTCGCGGCGCTTGCGGACCAGGACGTGCGCGGCGATGCAAGCATTAATGCACAGATCAATCGCGGCGATAAGGAAGTTAGAATCAGGCTTGATGGGCGCTTGGGGCTAGCAGGCGGCACGGCCAGTTGGTTGGGTCTGCTGGGGAAAAAAATGGATTTGCAGCTCTCCGGCGCGATCTCGGACGAGAAATTCTCGATCGACCGATTGCGCGTTGCCGCGCGCGCTTCGACCTTAACGATGAGCGGCGGAGCGCTGCGAACTCGATCCGGATCCGAGGCGTGGATACGTGGCGTGCAGGCGCGTTGGGACCTGGCAATTGTTGATCTTGCAACGCTGTCGCCCGATTTTGCCGGCAACTTAAAAATGGCGGGGCAGCTCACGGGGCCACCTAATGCGCTCGCCGCGGATGCCGATGCCATGTCGATGCTGTCGATACGCGGTTCTCCTCCTGGTAAGGTGGTCGGCGAGCTACGCGTCCGCGGCTTGCCGTCGAAACCCAGCGGATCACTGCAGGCCCGTGGAAATTTGGATGGTGCGCCGATCAATGTGGACCTGTCGATGGAGCGCGGCGAGCAAGGTGCAATTCGCGGCTTGGTTCGCCATGCCGAATGGAAGAGCGCTCATATGGAAGGCGCGTTGGCGACGTCGGGATCACTAACACGAAGCTCCGGACAGTTACGCTTGCAAGTCGGCGAACTTGCAGATTTCAACCGCTTGCTGGGTGTCAATCTGGCTGGTGCCGCGCAGGGGCATATCGAGTTCAAGCCCGCCGAAGGACGCACCCATGCGCAAGCACAGTTCACGGGAACTCACATTAAATTCAGGCAATTCGCCGGTGAACTGCAGCTCAGCGGCGCCGGCACTTTGGATGCTCTAGGCTTAACGCTCGGCGTTCAAATGCCGGAGTTGCGCGGGACCCCGGCGAGCGCCACCGCGACGGCTTCCTTGAATTTCGATGCGCACCAGTTGCGGATTAACAAGGCGACTGCACAATTCAGAAATCAAACCATCAAGTTACTTGAGCCTAGCACCATCCTGTACGCCCATGGGGTCACGCTCGATATCTTAAAGTTCGGAGTCGATCAAGCCGTCTTACAGCTCGACGGCCGCGTCGCGCCGACCCTCGATCTGCACGCCTCGCTGCATCACGGGGGCGCACCCCTCGTGAATCTAATCATTCCGGACCTCTTATCCGAGGGATCTATCGATTCAACAGCAAGCCTGCAGGGCGTCGTGACCGCGCCCACCGGCAGCGTGCAGATAAAGGCTGCAGGCGTTCGATTCGCGAATGACGATGCCAGTGGCTTACCGGCGATCAACATCCAGGTACAGGCACATTTATTGGGCGACAAGATGGACGTCGATGGCAAATT